>JASHQI010000066.1 GCA_030037645.1 Xanthobacteraceae bacterium | reverse complement strand
ATCCAGGAATACATCCTGCGCTCATGGTCGCTGGTGAAAATGGGCACCACCGCCAACCAGAAAAAGCTGTTCTTCAATCTGCGCAAGGCCAAGAGCCGCATCTCGGCGCTCGACGAGGGCGATATGCGCCCCGATCAGGTCAAGCTGATTGCGAAGCGGCTCGGCGTGACCGAGCAGGACGTGATCGACATGAATCGTCGGCTCGGCGGCGATGCATCGTTGAACGCGCCGATCCGCGAGGACGGCGATTCCGGCGAGTGGCAGGACTGGCTGGTCGACGACGCCACCAGCCAGGAGAGCCGGCTCGCCGAATCCGAGCAATCGGAGAACCGCCACAAGGCGCTCGGCGAAGCGCTCACCGTGCTGAACGACCGCGAGCGCCGCATTTTCGAGGCGCGCCGCCTCGCCGACGATCCGATCACGCTCGAAGAGCTGGCCGACGAGTTTGGCGTGTCGCGCGAGCGCGTGCGGCAGATCGAGGTACGCGCCTTCGAGAAGGTGCAGAAGGCGGTGAAGAGCAACATCGCAGCGATGGAAAATCCCGGCGCGGCGGTCGCGCTTCATTAGCGGGCTGCGCTGAGGAACGCTCGGAGGCGCACGGTGGTTTGCACGCTGTGCGCCTCAATATTGTCTGACGCGATCTTGCCCGCTTATCACCGCCTTGAGGGCAGAAGGGGCGGTTTATGCCGGAAGAGCCGATAGCGCTGCGCCGCTGGTATGCGGAAGACTTGAAGTTGCGAGCTCCCATCCAGCACAATCTGGCGATCGTCGAAGCATTTGCTGCCGCACCGCGCGAGCGTTTTCTTGGCCCGGGGCCGTGGCGCATCCTGCCGGATGGCCGCCCGGATTCACCCTTCGTTACACCCGACGACGACGTCCACTGGATCTATCACGACGTCCTCGTGACGATCGACGAGACGCGCGGGCTCAACAACGGCATGCCCAGCTTCTGGGCGCGTAATTTCGACCACCTCGACTTAAAGCGCGGCCAGCATGTGCTGCAGGTCGGTACCGGAACCGGCTACTACGCCGCCGTGCTTGCCGAAATCGTCGGACCAGATGGCCGCGTGATCGCAGTCGAGTGCGATGACGAACTGGCTGCGAGGGCGCGCAGTAATCTGCGCCCGTGGTCTCACGTCGATGTCGTGCACGGTGATGGACGCGTGCACGACCCCGGCGATGTCGACGCCGTTATCGTCTTTGCCGGTTCGACGCATCCGGCGCCGTTCTGGCTCGATCGTCTAGCCTTAGGCGGACAACTGCTCATGCCCCTGACCGCCGAAAATGGATGGGGCTTCCTGTTGCGGGCGACGCGGCGTCGCTATGCCGAAACGTCAGCAATCGATCTGGCAATGGCTCATGACCGGGACCGCTTCGACGCGACATCGATAGGCTGGGTCGGCATATTCCCTTGTGTCGGCGGACGTGACGAACAGGCAGCGAAGCGATTCTCGGGCGTCGTAGATGAATTGCGCCGCAATTCTCCGCGTGCGCAAATCCCATTTGAAGCATTGCACCGGGGCGACCCCAGCGCAGAGACGATGGACAGGGTTTGGTATTACGGCCCGGGCTTTTGGCTTGAACGCAAAGCAACGACGTGATGGGCGCCGCGCCGGCGCCCCTTCCCTCTTGCCATGCCCCGCGAAAGCGGGGCATTTCGTTTCCACTTTCCGTCACCCTGAGGTGCCCGGCGCGGAGCGCCGGGCCTCGAAGGGGGACGGCGACCCCATGACGGTTGTTGCCGACATGGCACTAAACAATTCCGAAATGGGATTTCCGGTTGGCGCCGGGGCTGGCATCCTTCGAGGCTCGCTCCGCTCGCACCTCAGGATGACGGATCACGAATGCCTCGTTACCGGGTTGCGGTCGATACGGGTGGGACGTTTTCGGATTTTGTCTATCTCGACGAGGCAACCGGCGCAGTTTCCATCACCAAGGTGCCCTCGACGCCGGACGACCCGTCGCGCGCGATCTTGCAGGGCGTCGAGGCTTTGATCGCGCCCTCCCAGGCACAAGCGACGCGGAGCAAGTCTCAGCCAGCCGATGTCGGCTATTTCTGTCACGGCACCACCGTTGGGACCAACGCACTGCTTGAAGGCAAAGGCGTGCGGACCGCTCTCCTGGTGACCGAGGGATTCCGCGGCATCTACGAAGTGGCCGAGCAGGCGCGGCCCTACGGCACGGCGATCTTCGACGTCATGTACGACAAGCCGGCGCCGCTGGTGCCGCAGAGCCTCACCGGCGAGGTGCGCGAACGCGTCGATTTCCGTGGCAACGTGCTCGTCCCGCTCGACGAGGCGACGCTGCGCGCCACCTTGCGCAACCTCAAGGCGCGGGACATCGAGGCGCTCGCGGTGTGCCTGCTGTTCTCCTTCCTGCATCCCGCGCATGAGGCGCGCGTACGCGACATCGCGCACGAAGAAATTCCGCACTGCAACGTTTCGCTGTCTTCGGAAATCCTGCCGCAAATCCGCGAGTACTACCGGCTGAGCACGACCGTCATCAACGCCTACTTGCAGCCGATCCTGGCGCGATACATCGAAAACCTCGACCGCCGCCTCGTCGAGGCCGGCGTCACGACGCGGCAGAAATACATCATGCAGTCGAACGGCGGCATGTCGACGTTTCCGGACGCCGCGCGCACCGCCGTGACGACGGTGCTGTCGGGACCCGCCGGTGGCGTCACCGCCGGCGCCTTTGCCAGCCGCCAGTTGAAATGCTCAAACCTCGTCACCTTCGACATGGGCGGCACGTCGTGCGACGTCGCCCTCATCAAGGACGGCGAGCCGGTTTTGTCCAGCCGCGGCAAGATCGAAGGCCGCGACCTTGCCGTGCCGATGATGGACATCAACACCGTGAGCGCGGGCGGCGGCACGATCGCCAAGGTCGACCGCTTCGGTGTCCTCGAAGTCGGCCCGCACAGCGCCGGTGCGGTGCCGGGGCCGGCCTGCTACGGCCGCGGCGGCGAGGCGGCGACGATCACCGACTGCAATCTTCTGCTCGGCTATCTGTCCGCCGACAATTTCCTGGGCGGGCGCATGAAGCTTGATCGCGTCAAGGCCGAACAAGCCATTGCGCGCGTCGCCAAACCGCTCTCGCTCGAGATCGCCGCAGCAGCCGAGGGCATCGTGCGCATCATCGACGTCAAGATGGAGGAGGCGATCAAGGCCATCTCCACCATGCGCGGCCACGATCTGCGCGATTTCATGTTGCTCGCCTTCGGCGGCGCCGGGCCACTGCATGCCACGCGCATGGCGCGCGATCTCGGCATGGCCGGCGTCATCGTGCCGCTTTATCCGGGCGTGTTCTCGGCGATGGGATTGCTGATGTCTGACGTCAAGCACGATTATATCCGCTCGCGCATGACATTGATCAGCACGCTTAAACCTGCCGACGTCGAAGCCGTGTTCGCGGAACTCGAGACGCAGGCGCGCAATGCGCTGCGCCGTGACGGCTTCAGGCCGGCTGAGATACGCATCGATCGCGCGCTCGACCTGCGCTACGCCGGACAGGGCTACGAAATCACGATTGGCTGCACGGCGGAGGAGACAAAGACGTTGCCGGCGCTGCGCATGACTTTCGATGCCGAGCACAAGAGCCAATTCGGCCACATGGCGCCGGAGGAACCGGTCGAGGTGGTGTCGTATCGGGTCCGCGGCACTGGCCTCGTGCCGGCGGTGACCATGCCGCAATTTGCGCCGCAGGGGCGCAAGCTTGCCGATGCGCTGCGTGAGATGCGCCGGGTTCGTTTCGGCGGCAAGACCATATCCTGTCCGGTGTATCAACGTGAAAAGCTCGACGCCGGCCTGGTCTTGCGCGGGCCGGCGATCCTCGATCAGTTCGACTGCACCACCGTGATCTGCGACGGTCAGGTGGCCCGCGTCGACGAATGGAAGAACTTGATCGTGACGGAGGAGAAATAGTTGACCTCTCCTCTTGTCATCGTCCGCGAAGGCGGACGATCCAGTAACCTCAAGGGCTAGAGATTTGGCTATAGAGATCATCCCAGTTTGGATTGAGCTTCTCGATCAATCTGATCTTCCACGCTCTATTCCAGCTCTTGAGACGCTTTTCCCTGCGAATCGCGGATTCGACGTCAGTATGCGGCTCGAAATAGACAAGGCGATGGATTGCATATTCTTTGGTAAAACCCGGCACCATGCCAGTTCGATGTTCGTAGACCCGGCGTACCAGATTGTTCGTGACTCCAATATAGAGCGTGCCGCCGATAGCACTCGCAAGGATATAGACCCAATAATAGCGCTCGTTGCTCATGCGCGACGGTCTGTGGATACTGGATCATCCGCCTTCGCGGATGATGACAGGTTAGTACGTTGAGGCAACTTAACATGCCCATAGACGCCGTCGATCTTGAAGTGGTGAAGGCGAGCCTGTCCGGCATCGTGCAGGAAATGCAGAACTCGCTGTTCCGCACCGGCTTCTCCACGATCGTGCGCGAGTCCCAAGACGCCTCTTGTGCGCTGATGAACGCGAAGGGCGACGTCGTCGCTCAGCACGTGGTGCTGCCGCTGCACATCGGCGCATTTCCGGCCTGCTGCGCCGCCGTGCTCGCGGAATTCGGCGGCGCGCTCTCCGAAGGCGACGCGTTCCTGATCAATCATCCCTATCAAGGCGGCAGCCCGCACGCGCCGGACATCTGCGTGATCGCGCCGGTCTTCGTGAGCGGCGCGCTGTTTGGATTTTGCGGCTCGATCGCGCACAAGGGCGACATCGGCGGCCCGGTGCCGGGCAGTTGCTCCGGCCAGGCCCGCGAAATTTTCAACGAGGGCCTGCACCTGCCGGCGGTGCGCTACCAGCGTGACTTCCAATCCAACAGCGACCTCGAACGCATCATTGCCGCCAACAGCCGCACGCCCGAACTGGTTCTTGGCGATATTCGCGGCCAGCTCGGCGCCGACCGGCTCGGTGAGCGGCGACTGCAGGAACTCGTCAGCAAATACGGCAAGGACAAAGTGCTGGCGAGCTTTGCGCGCCTGTTCGAAGTCGGCGAGGCGCGCGTGCGCGGCGCGATCGCCGAATGGGCGGATGGCCGATATAAAGCGGAGCGCTTCGTCGACGACGACGGCATCGAGCTGGAAAAGCCCGTGCGCATCCACGTCGTTGCCGAGAAAAGCGGCGATCGATTGCACTTCGATTTCTCCGGCTCGGCCGATCAGACGCGCGGGCCGGCCAATATCCGCCCGCCGCTGGTGCAGGCGGCGTGCGCCTATGCGCTCATCTCGCTGATCGATCCGCGCCTGTACGTATCGAGCGGGCTCTTACGCGCCTTTTCCATCAACGCGCGCGAGGGCAGCGTGCTGAACCCGCGCTTTCCGGCGCCCGTCAACACCTATAATCCGACCGTCCACGCGCTGGTCGATGCGCTGTTCGCGGCGCTCGGCCCGATCGTACCGGGAAAGGTGCGCGCCGACGGCAGCGGCAGCCGCTCGATCATCATCGGCGGCCGCAGCACCTATACCGGCAAGGGCTATGTCCAATACGAGCTGCTCGCCGGCGGCGGCGGCGCGCGCGCCGCGCGCGACGGCGCCTCCGCCATCACCGTCAACCAGAGCAATGCCAGAGTGGCGCCGATCGAGATCATCGAGAGCGAATTCCCGACCCGCGTCGTTCGCTTCGAACTCATCCGCGATTCCGGCGGCCCCGGCACGTTTCGCGGCGGCCTTGGCGTGCGGCGCGAATATCTCAATCTCGCCGACGCGCGCTTCTCGATCCGATCGATGAAGCACATCATCCCACCGAACGGTATGGCCGGCGGCAGCGCCGGTCGTCCCGGCGACATCTGGATCAACCCGGAGACCGCTCACGCCAAGCGTCTGCCGACGCGCTATGCTGATTATCCGCTCAAGGAAGGCGACATTTTTCGCCTCGACTCTCCCGGCGGCGGCGGCTACGGCGATCCTCGCGCGCGACCGGCCGAGCGCGTGCTGGCTGACGTGCGCGAGGGACTGGTTTCCCGGGAAGCCGCGGAGCGCGACTACGGCGTGGTGGTGACGGCGGACGGGCAGCATGTGGATGAGGCGGCGACGCGGGCAAGACGCGCCAGCGTGTGATCTAGGGCGTACTCTTTCCGCGTCATGGCCGGGCTTGACCCGGCCATCCACGTCTTACTTGCTTAGCTAAGGAAGAAAGACGTGGATGCCCGGCACAAGGCCGGGCATGACGGAGCTTCAATTGACGCATACACGGAGGTTTGAGGCATGAAGACCGTAGGTTTCATCGGCACCGGCGGCATGGGCAGCGGCATGGCGGCCAACCTGATCAAGGCCGGCTATCGTCTGGTCGTGAACGATGTAAGACGCGAGCAGGCCAAACGACTGGAGGGCCAAGGCGCACAGTTCAAGGACTCGCCCAAAGCAGTGGCGGAATCGTGCGA
>JASHQI010000065.1 GCA_030037645.1 Xanthobacteraceae bacterium | reverse complement strand
GCACCGGCGGTCGCGCTCGCCATCAACTCGCCGGGCGGATCGCCGGTACAGTCGCACCTGATCTTCCGCCGTATCCGGGAGCTGGCGGCGGAGAAAAAGCGCCGCGTGATCGCGTTCGTCGAGGATGCTGCCGCTTCGGGTGGCTACATGCTCGCATGCGCCGGCGATGAGATCATCGCCGATCCGCATTCCATCGTCGGTTCGATCGGCGTTATCGGCGGCTCGTTCGGCTTCGACAAGCTGATCCAGAAGCTCGGCATCGAGCGTCGGCTCTATACGTCGGGCGAGCACAAGGGCATGCTCGATCCGTTCCTGCCGGAAAATCCCGGCGACGTCGAACGACTGAAGAGATTGCAACGGGAAATCCACGAGGATTTCATCGCACTGGTGAAAGAGCGGCGGGACGGCAAGCTCAAGGGCCCTGAAAACGACTTGTTTTCCGGCGAGTACTGGGCCGGGCGGCGAGCACTGGACCTCGGGCTGGTCGACGCAATCGGCGACCTGCGCAGCATGCTGCGCGAACGATTCGGCGATAAGGTTGTTACACCCTTGATCAGTGCCGAACGGGGATGGTTCGGTCGACGAGTCTCCGGCATAGCGCACAAAGAGTTGATGCAGGTGGGGCTTGCCGAGGACCTGATCTCGGCGCTTGAAGCACGCGCCCTTTGGGCGCGATATGGACTTTAGAGCATCATGATCCCGAATTCCGCCGCCGGTTTTGGGAAGCTGCTCGGCAGAAGCTACGGAGCTTGAACATGCCGCCGGTACTTGCTTTGGCGCTTGGAATGTTTGGAGCCGCGGCCTTGGTGCGCTGGTGCTACAAGGAAGTGCACCGGGTGAATGCCGAGCTGGATAGCGTGCGCGCCAAAGCGACCGAGCCCGTTGACCGCAACGCTCTGCCGAAATTAAAGCGCGATCCGAAAACCGGCGAATATCGACCGAGCTAATTCGTCATTTCCGGGCGGAACGAACGGGCCGTCGCCGACGACTGGCCCGCGGGACCTCAATTCAGAACAACGTCAGCGCTGACGAAATTCTCGACTTGCCGCTTCGTGGCGATCGGGAATCGCCGCTTACTGCGTGATCTTGATACCGCGCTCGGCGACCACGCGGCCCCATTTGTCGTATTCGGACTTCAGAAAGCGGCCCATCGCTTCCGGCGTGCCGCCGACCGGTGTGGCGCCGGACTTGATGATCTTGTCCCTAACGACTGGGTCGTTCAGCGCGGCGTTGACGGCGCCATTGAGCTTGGCGATCACCGCCGGCGGCGTTTTTGCCGGCGCCAGCAGGGCGTACCAGTTCGAGGCGTCGGTATCGGGATAGCCTTGCTCCGCGAGGGTTGGAACATCGGGCAGGATGGCGTTGCGCTTGTTCGCGGCCGCACCGATCGGCACCAATTTCCCGGCCTCAACTTGCGCGATCAGCGCCGGGACGTCGAGCGCGGCCACTTGTACTTGGCCGGCGAGCAGATCGGTCAGGACGGGCGCCGCGCCGCGATAGGGCACGTGCAGGAATTTGACGCCGGCGGCAATTGAAAGCAGCTCCTGCGCCAGATGCGGCGTCGAACCGATGCCGGTCGAGGCGAAGGTGACGGTGCCGGGATGCGCCTTGGCGAGCGCGACCAGTTCCTTGGCGTTGGTGATGCCCGTCTTGGGATTGACCACCAGCACCGTCGTGTTGGTGACGACTTCGGCGATCGGCGCGAAATCGCGCAGCGGATCGTAGGCCAGATCGGGCATGATATGCGGAGAGACCGCAACCGCTCCGCAGGTGGTCAGAAACAGCGTATAGCCATCGGGAGCGGACTTGGCGACGGTTTCGCCGCCGAGCGTGCCGTTGGCGCCGGGCTTGTTCTCGATGATGACCCGCTGGCCGAGCAGCGACGTCATCTTGTCCGCGATCAGGCGACCGACGTAATCGGTCGGGCCGCCCGGCGGAAACGCGATGATCACGCGGACCGGGCGGTTCGGAAAATCCTGTGCGTGGGCGATCTGCGCGCCGGCCAACACCAGCGCCGCGACCGCGGCAAACAGCAGGCCTCGAATGGTATGCACCGTTTCCTCCGTTTCAGGCAGCAGGCCACAGGTATCACGGATCAGGTATCAGGAGTCAGCTTTCTGATCGCTGGCGCCTGATCCCCCTGCTACGACCAGACTTGACCTGTCGCGAGCGTTCCACCAACAACGTCCCGATGAGCTCAAAGGCGACCGACGATTTGCCGCTCTACATGCGTCCAGAACGCTCCTTCCAGGGGCTAATCCTGGTATTGCAGCGGTACTGGGCGGATTGGGGCTGCGTCATTTTGCAACCCTATGACATGGAGGTCGGCGCCGGCACCTTTCATCCGGCAACGACGTTACGCGCGCTCGGCCCCAAACCCTGGAACGCGGCTTATGTTCAGCCGTCACGCCGGCCCAAGGACGGCCGCTATGGCGAGAACCCCAACCGCCTGCAGCACTATTACCAGCTCCAGGTGATCCTCAAGCCGTCGCCGGACGATCTTCAGGAGCTTTATCTGAAATCGCTTTATGCAATCGGCATCGACCCCAAGCGACATGATATTCGGTTTGTCGAGGACGATTGGGAAAGCCCCACGCTCGGCGCCTGGGGGCTCGGCTGGGAATGCTGGTGCGACGGCATGGAAGTGTCGCAGTTCACTTATTTCCAACAGGTTGCCGGCTTCGAATGCGCGCCTGTTTCTGGCGAGCTGACCTATGGCCTCGAACGACTGGCGATGTACGTCCAGGGGGTCGAGAACGTTTTTGATCTCAACTTCAACGGCCGCGACGGTGCCGAGCGCGTCAGCTACGGCGACGTGTTCCTGCAGGCGGAGCAGGAATATTCGCGGCACAATTTCGAATATGCCGACACCGACATGCTGTTCGAGCAGTTCCGCATGGCGGAGGCGGCGTGCAAGAAATATCTCGACGCCGGCTGGCAGCCGCCTTCTTACCCGGGAGCGGACAGGCAAGAGGCGAGCAATCGCGGCCGGCATCTGATGGCGTTGCC
>JASHQI010000064.1 GCA_030037645.1 Xanthobacteraceae bacterium | reverse complement strand
CGCCGGGCGACCGATGCCAAACGTCGCGCCGAAGAGGAGGCACGGCAAAGAACAGTAGAGCAACAACGGCGCCAGCGCGAAGCCGAGGAGGAGCAAAATCGGATTGCAGCGCTCGAAGCCAGGGCGCGTGCAGATGAACAGAGGCGCAAGCGCGAGGAGGAAGCAGAACAGCGCAGAGCTGAGGAACGTCGCCTGCGTGAGGAGGCGGAAGCGAAGCGCCGCGCCGCAGTAGAAGAGCGCCGTCGACAGCGCGGTTCGCAAGCGCGAGCGCTGTGGCCGCCGTCGCGGCCTGTGCTGGTTGCAGGTTCTTTGTGTGGTGTTGTGCTACTCGGCGCAATCGGCGCATGGTTGGCGTTATTGCCAACTCATGTGCGTGTCGTGCCGACGCCGGTCGTTTCGCCAACGCCTGCTCCCGTCACGCCCGCACCGGCTCCCGCTAGGCCAGCGTCTGTCGCGCCGCTGCCGCCACCACCCGTTACGCACATAGATCAATTACGCTTTGATGGCACCTATCAGGGTGATTACATGAGTGACATCTATGAATACTTTCGTTTCTATCCTGATGGCAAGGTGATCTATTTCTGGCAGCGTCATAATCAGTCCGAGTCGTTTTCGAATGAGCCAAATCCCACAGCGACTTCGTTTCCTGAAGGAAATTCCAACCTTATTTCTTCCTACCAGATTTCAGGAACGGAGATAAAAATGTCGATCCCTTTTCCACAAGGTGCAAATGATTTCGATGGAACAATCACTGATGTCGGCTTGAGCCTTCATTGGTTCAGCCACATAAATGGCGCCAGCGGCAATCGGCAGTACCGGTTTATCCCTTTCAGCCCGTGATGAATTAGACATCTAGTGTGGGCCCCTCCACGGGCACCAGCCTTCGCTGCTTCGCAGCTACGGCTGGCGAGCCGGCGCTAAGATCGGCTCATTCGTTGGTGCCGCAGTCAGTGGCGCAACGGCCGTTGCGTCATTATTCACCGGCGGTGACGCTTCGCCGCAATGGTTGATCAAATTCACCACGCGGTTTTGAGCGGCGAAGACAATCGTTCAGTTTTTGGCGACCAGGGGGCGCGGCGGCGGCTCAGGGCCGCCAAAGTGGTAGTCAATGCCGATGCGGATAAGGTTTGCTTTGAAGCTGACGGTTTCCGGAACGCTGGGAACAATGGAATTTATGCTCTCTCGGGCATCGTTGAGGCCGATTGGGCACCATACAGATTCTCGATGAATTGGCTATTCACGCGCGCGAACACGCCGGTTCGTTTCGAGCGCGGCGAGCCCTTTTGCCACGTCTTTCCCGTTCGCCGCGGTTTGCTCGAAAAAGTGACGCCGGCGCTTCATCTCATTTCTGAAGACCCAGCGCTTCAGGAGGCACCACGGCCGCTGGCAATTCATGCGCAGGGCATTCAATTTGGATTTAAAAGTCACGGGGTCGCAGGCGCAGGAGGAGAAGTGGCAGCGACTCTACCATCGTGGCTTAAATCCAGATGGCAAGCCGGCAGCCATCAAACATCACCGCACGCGCCTTCGGCTCAAGCCTCTTGTCAAGTCAACGGCATATAGTCGCCGCTCAAAATAAACTCACAAAAGCCTGGCGCGCCCCCGGCTGGGCCGAGGCTGCACGATCGCCATGCCGGTGGTCAAAGCGGGGTCAGTGGCGACACCTTTGATTTGCGGAACCCGAACCCCGCCATCATAGAAACCGAGTCCATAGGTCGCTGACTCAATAGCGCGAAGGCTGGCGTCCGCGCACGAGAAAACCACAGGTGCGCCGGTGCCGTGGGGCGATCCGAATTTGCGTCGGCTTCAGGGGCGTGGCGCCGGCTTCCAGTCATAGTCATTGAGGGACAATGCGGGCATCGGCGCGGCGTGAAAGCGCGGAATTTGCGTGGTGCAGGTGGCGGGTCGAAAACTGCGAGGCCATAAGGCTAATCGGCCGCCCATTGCTTCTCTGCGTTCCGTCTCAACGCGGGCGTGCGCGAATTCTTGGCCCGCATCCAAGAAAGCCAATTTGGCAGCTTTTGCGGTCGTGTCAGAGCGTCCAGAAATCGGTCGCCCCAATTCTTGACGTCGTGCGCGACGAGCGTCGCGAACAGGGCATTATTGCGCGAACGGCGCTCATCGAGCGGCATGGACAGCGCCCGCTCGATGGCGGCGGCGACGGAATCGGCGTCGTATGGATTGACGATCAGCGCGGCGGTGCACTCGGCCGCCGCGCCGGCAAAGCGCGACAGGATCAGGACGCCCGGGTTTTCCGAATCCTGACATGCCACATATTCCTTCGCGACAATGTTCATGCCGTCGCGCAGCGGGGTCACCAGCGCGGCGCGCGCCGAGCGATAGAGACCCGCAAGCGCCGTGCGGCTGTGGGTGCGATTGACATAGCGGATCGGGGTCCAGGAGGCCTCGCCATACATGCCGTTGACGCGCCCCGCGGTTTCGTCGATCTGGCGCTCCATGTCGGCGTATTCTCGAATTTCCGAGCGGCTTTTGGGCGTGATCTGGAGATAGGTCACCTTGCCGCGCCACACGGGATGGATCGACAGGAAGCGATCGAACGCGTCCATCCGAAGCGCAATGCCTTTGGAGTAATCCAGACGATCGACGCCAATGATCATGTCGCGGCCCGCCAAGCTCTCTACAACGCCGCGAACGAAAGACGAATGCACCGCGCGCCGGGCCAGCCGATTAAGCTCCGACGTTTCAACTCCGACTGCGAAAACGCCGATCTGCACCGTCCGGTCGCCTGCTCGAAACGAGGATGGATCACGATTCAACAGTCCGCATTCATCTTTGAGATAGCGCGCGAAATTCGTGGCGTCGCAATCGGTTTGAAAACCGATGAGGTCATAATGACACATCGCCGGAATAAGGTGCTCATGATTCGGGATGGCGGCGACGATCTCAGGCGGCGGAAAGGGGACGTGATGAAAAAATCCGATTTTGTTCTGGCGGCCGAGATCGCGCAGGATGCCGGCTAATGGAATGAGGTGATAGTCGTGGACCCAAATGACATCGTCCGGCAGCAATATTTTGTGCAACTCCGTCGCGAAGTGTTCATTGACCCGCATATAGCCCCTGAGATCGCGCCGTGAGAACTCGGCGATGTCCAGCCGGTAATGGAAAATCGGCCAGAGCACCCGATTGGCAAATCCGTTGTAGAATTCGTCATAGTCCTCATTGGTCAGATCGGTCAGGATATAGGACTGATGCCCACGCTCGATCGTTCGCACCGCGGGCTGTGATTTTGCGACCACCCTGCCGCTCCATCCGAACCAAACGCCGGAATGTCGCTTCAAGGTCGGACGCACGACGACCGCAAGTCCGCCTGCGCTTTCGCTTGCATTGCGATTTGGAACCGCGACTCGATTCGAGACGACGACCAAACGCGCCATGCGCCCCCCAGGCGACGTGCCAATAACCCATCCGATGGTTAGGAATCACAACGGGCGAAAGTGTGGCATTCTCGCGCCACTGCTCTCAGTCGGCAGTGCGGCGAGTGGCGCGGCGTTCGCGTCCTCGCATCTGAGGTCATAGACGGAGTATCGCGGATGAATGTTCGTATTGACGTCCACCATCATTTCATGTCGCAGCACTATCTCGACGCGGTGGGCGTGGCGCGCGCGGCGGCGCCGGGTTCTGCCGGACACGTCGAACCATGGACCGCTTCGCAGTCGCTGCAATTCATGGATGCGTCGGGCATCGCCGCCGCCGTCATCTCGGTCTCGGCGCCGGGCATCGGTCTCGACGATCCACGCAAGACCGCGGATTTGGCGCGAGCCTGCAACGAGGCTCAGGCCAGGATCGTGCGCGATCATCCGCGGCGATTTGGCATGCTGGCAATTCTGCCGCTGCCGGACATCGAGGCGAGCCTGATCGAGTTGGCTTATGCCTACGATACGCTGTCGGCCGACGGGATCGTCATGATGAGCAATTATTCCGGGGATTATATCGGCGACCGGAAATTCTGGCCGATCTTTGAGGAGATCGAACGGCGTCACGGCGTAGTCTTTGTGCATCCGACCCTGCCGCACGGCTATCGCGGTTTTCCGGGCGTGTCGCTTTCGACGCTGGAGTTCCCGTTCGATACGGCGCGGGCGATCGCGAGCATGTTGTACGACGGCACGCCGGAGCAATTTCCGAACGTGAAGGTGATCTGGTCGCATGCCGGCGGCGCGATGCCCTATCTCGCCGGCCGCACGGCGGTGTTGTCGCGGCGAAACAAGGAATTTCGGCTCAGCGGCGACAAGCTGCTTCCGGCCATGGGCGCCTTCTACTTCGACCTCACGCAATCGCTCAGCGCACCGACTTTTGCCGCTTTGCGCGCGCTCGCGCCGGTCGATCATCTGCTGTTCGGTTCGGATTGTCCGTTTGCCAAGGAGCCGCAGATTCGTGCGGCGCTCGGCGAGCTTGACCGGCTGACGCTGACGCCGGACGAACGCTTCAAGCTTGAACGGGGGAACGCTGCGTCGCTTTTTCCTCGCCTGAACGGCCGCGGCGAATAGGCGTGGCGCGGTTTAGCGGTCGCCGCCGCTGTCTTCGACCTCGCGCAAACCATCACTGATTGCGGCCGCGGTGTCGATGAGCCGCCGCGCCAGCGCCCACTCCGTATGCTTGTCGACGACCGCGCTGAAAAACGTAAAGCCGATCGTCGCCCACACCATGTTGGAGACGAAGATCGGCGCGGCAATCGAGCTTGTCTTGGGGTCGAGATCGGCGGCGCGCTTGGCATAGCCGGCCCGGCGCGCGGCTTGCAACGCCCATAGCAATTTGCGGCGGTCGAAGGACGCTGCGGAGGCATTGCCGTTCGAGGCTTCGATGGCATTGAGCAATGCGTCGCGCTCGGCCCGTGCGCAAAACGCCAAATAAGCACGACCATGAGCCCTTTCGATCAGCGACAGGCGCTTGTCCATTGTCGAGCTGACGTGCGCGTAGGGACTGAACGGTATCGTGCTGTAACGCACCACCATGGCATCGACATCGAGCGTTGCGATGGCCGCGGGCCATAGAAATTCGCGAGTCAATGCATCGGCGTACGGCGCCCCGACTTCGATCACCGCAGGCAGGCCATGATATCCGGCGCTCAATGCCAGCACCTTGGAGGTGAGGCAATAACCGGCCCGCCGTGAAATCTGCTTGACCAGGCCGCAATCTTCCAGAGTTCCAATGATCCGCATGATCGAGGGCTTCGGTATCTCGGTTTCCAAACTCAGGCGCTGAACCGAAACCACCTGTCTCCGGCTCAAAACTTTCATGACGTCGAGGGTCTTGATGACCGAGCGTATAATCGCGCCGGAACGCGCGGGGGCGCTTGGCGCTCTGCGGCGTGCACGCAAGTTTCGAGTGACGCGTTTGGGTCGCATCCGATTCACGCCGGTGCGCCGCTTGTCAGCGGCGGCCGAGTGTCCGTCGCTGCTGAAACTTTGCACCGACCGATGACCATCATAGGAATGGCCGGCACGGCTGTAAACATTGACGAATCGCGAAATTCCATCATTCGAAATTTGAATATTTTTCCGAGCGCAAGTTCGCGGGAGGCGATATTGAAGCCGTTCCGGCCAGCCGCGCAGGCGAACAGCCCGATTGTCAGGTTTGCCAAGAGGAATGGATCATGCCGATTCATACAGTTGATTGGGACAGTCAGGATTGGCATCCGGTCCGCAAAGGACTGGAACGCAAGACGTTCGCCGGCGAGGGGGCCACGCTCGCGCTGCATCGGGTTCATCCCGGCCATGAGTTGTCGCCGCATGCTCATCACTACGAGCAAATCGTCTACATGCTCGAGGGTAGAGCGATATTTCACGTCGGCGACGAAGCGCACCCTCTCGCACGCGGCAGCGTGATCGTCATTCCGCCGAACGTCACGCACTACATCGAAGTGGTCGGCAACGAGCCGGCGCTCGAACTCGATGTGTTCACTCCGAAGCGCCCCGAATATGGCGGCTGAGCCGGAACGCGGCGCCGGCGGGGATAGCGTCCGGCCGGGCGCAGCGGCGTGACGACGCGTGGCCGCTTGTCGAAATCGCCGTAACAGCGTTTGTGCAGGAGCGCAGATGACCGAACTGAGTTCACAGACGAGAACGTATTTGTCGACGACCAGCACGGCGACGTTGACGACGCAGTTATTTCGCCGCGGTTTGCGCAACGCCTTTCTCCAGGGCGTTCGTCCGCTCGGCCGCTATGGGTGCAACATGGTGGGCCCCGCCTTCACGCTCCGCTATATTCCTGCCCGCGAAGACCTCGATTCTTACCATTCCAAGCTCGATCCCAATGCGTTGCAACGCGAGGTGATCGAGTTCGTGCCGCCGGGCCACGTTCTTGTGATGGATTGCAGGGGCGATACGCGGGCCGCCTCCGCCGGCGACATTTACATGACGCGTCTGAAAATTCGCGGCGTCGCCGGCGTGGTGTCGGACGGAGGCATCCGCGACAGCGGTCCGATCTCGGACATGGAGTTTCCCGTGTATTGCGCCGGCCCCAGCGCGCCGACCAACCGTACCGTGCATCACGCGATCGATTACGATCTACCGATCGCCTGCGGCGAGGTGGCGGTCTATCCGGGCGATATCATGGTGGGGGATGCCGACGGCGTTGCCGTCATTCCACACAGCATCGTCGATGAGGTCGCGTGCGATGCGGCGCAACAGGAGGAGCTTGAAGCATTCATCCTGCGCCGCGTCGCCAACGGCGAGAAATTGCCGGGACTTTATCCGATCAACGAGCGCACGCGGGAAGAATACGCCGTTTGGGCGGCGCAAAATCGCCGCTGAGCGGCGCCACGCTTTAGAACTGCTTACCGAGAAAAGTCTCGAGCGTCACCGGATCGGCCTTCAGCACCGGCTCGTGCACCTTTTTGCCGGCGAATTCGCTCGCTTCGTAGAACCACCTGGCCGGCGCCGGCAGACCCCAGAGCTGCGACCGCCGTGTGTTCGACAAGTCCCAGCGCAGCGGCGTGTGGTTGATGTCGATCGCCTGGTAGTGCGCGTTGAACAGCTCGACGCGATGGCCGTCGGGATCGCGAAAATACACGAAGAAGGCGTTGCCAATGCCGTGCCGTCCCGGCCCCCGCTCGAAATGCTGTTCGAAACCGAGGCTGCCGGCGACGTCGCAGACATGAACGATATCGTGAATCTCCGGAACGCTATAGGCGAAGTGATGAAGCCGCGGGCCGCGGCCACTGGAAAAGACGACGTCGTGCGGGTTGCCCTTGCGCTGCAGCCATGAGCCCCAGATTTCCTCCTTGCCGTCGGTCGCGGTGTATTCCGTGAGGCGGAAGCCCATCGCAAGATAGAAGTCCGTCGCTTTGCGGACATCGTGGGCCGCGATCTGAAAATGGTCGAGCCGCATCGGGCTCGCGCCCTTGTACAACTCGAACTTTTGCAGATTGCTCGGCAGATCATCCATGGTTGCGCAGAATTCGAGCGGCGTTCCGATTGCGTCATCGACGTGCAGCGTGAGTCCTTGATGAGGCAACTCGGCCCATTTGGGCTTGCAGCCGATGCTGCCGAAGTAATCGTAGGCGCGCTTGAGGTCGTCATCGGTCAGCATGCGTAAGCCGACGCGTTCGCAGGCCGGTGGCGCGTCCGACCTGTGAAATACCAGGCTGTGATGCGAGCGCTCCTCGATGCCGCGAAGGTAGAGCGCATCGCGGCTGCGATCGCTTTTGATAAGCCCGATCAGGTCGCAATAGAACGCTTCGGTGCGGTCGAGATCGCGTGCGGTCAGGACGGCATGGCTGGCACGCGTGATATTGAACGCCGGAGAAAGATTCGCCTCGAACATCGTTTCCCTCCGGCGTCGCTGCGTTCGGATCAACCGCGCGGCACGCGATGCAGCATCAGGTCCGGTCGCCCGGCCGCGAAATGCGCGAGCCTCTCCTCGAACTGTTCGGCAGCCATCTCCACGTAGGTGTCGCAATAGCCGCCGACATGCGGGGTTATGATGACGTTCGGCATCTTCCAGAGCGGATTGTTCGGCGGCAGCGGCTCGTGTTCCAGGGCATCGAGCGCCGCACCGGCAATTTTTTTCTGCTTCAGCGCGCGGACAAGGGCGTCCTCGTCAAGCACGCCGCCGCGCGCGAGATTGATCAGGATGCTCGTGGGCTTCATCGCCGACAGCACGGCCTCGTCGACGATGTTGCGGGTATCCGGCTCCAGCGGCACCAGCAAAACCAGATAGTCGGCTTCGCTCGCGGCGCGCGCAAGCTGCGCGCGCGGATAGATTTTGTCGAAGCCGGGGATCGGCCGATCGGTCCGCGAGATGCCGATCACTCTCATGCCGAGGGCCTTGAGCCGCGGCGCCATCACCTCGGCAATGGCGCCGAGGCCCAGAATGCCGACCGTCTTCCTGTCGAGCAGCTTGCCGGGATAGCGCTCCCATTTTGCACTCTCGCGCTGGCGCTCGAGGCGGCGAATGTCGCGATTGAACGCGAGCATCAGCAGCAACGCCATCTCCGACATCGGCACGCCATGGATGCCGCGTGTCGCGGTGACGATGACGTCCTTGCCGAGGTAGGGCGAGTCGGCAATGCCGTCGGTTCCGGTGCCAAGCGAGTTGACCCATTTGAGCCGCGGCGTATCGCGAAAGAAGTCGCCGGCCAGTTGCGGACCAAATGCCATGAAGATGTCGGCGTCGTGGACGTGCGCCTTCGCCTCGGCGAGCGTGCCAAACGTCTTGATCGAGAGCTCAGGATGGCGTGGAGCGAGCCACTTTTCATATCCCGAGCGTGTCGGCTCCGGATGCGTCAGAAAAATCAGCAGGTTCGTTGGCATGAAAAGCGCGTCATTCGGCCTTGCCCGGCTTCACCATTAGCCGACCTCGGTGATTTGCTGGGGGAATTCATGGATGCGGGGGCCCGGCCCGTTGCCGCCGATGATGTAGTTGTCGCACAGCCAGTTGAGATAGCCGCCGTGCGCATAGGTCGGATGGACGACGATGTTCATATCCTTTTCGATCGTCCACGGCTCGTCGCCGCGGATGAGCGGCCGCTCGACCAGGTCGTAGCCTTGGCCGTGGCAGTACAGACGCGCTTCTTCCGGTCGGCCGTGCTGTCGCATGAATGCGTTGAAGTTGTCCCAGATGTCCTTGCAGAGGGTGCCCGGCTTGAGCATGTCAAGCGTGACCTTGCGGGCTTCCATGCAGAATGAAAGTTCGTCCTTCATCTGCTGCGGCACCTTGCCGACCACGCAGGTGCGGCCCAGCTCCGTATACATGCCGCCCGGTCCGGAATCTTCGACCAGAAGCGCAATCGAATCGCCCTCCTGGATCACGCGGTTCTGCATGTGGCGCTGGCCGAATTTTGCCGGCTGTCCGAGCGGCGTGGAGGCGCAGAGATAGATGCCGTTCTCGCTGCCGTGGACTTGGCTGTAATGCTGCGCGACTGCAGCCACCTCGGTGTCTCGCATGCCGGGCTTCACCGCGGCGAATGCGGCCTTCATCGCGCCATCCTGCATCTGCGCGGTGCGCCTGATCAGCTCCAGCTCTTCGGGGCTCTTGATGACCTTGACGCGGTCGACCAGTTCGCTGGCGTCGACGATCGTCGCGCCCGGAAATTTCCTTTTGATGAAATCGCCCAGCGCATACGACATCTGGAAGATGCCGACGAAGCCGATCCTTGCCGCGGCGTAGGGTTGCAGGGCCTTCGCCGCCAACTCGGAATCGTAGTCTTGCGTATAGTGTGCCGACGAATAGCTCGGCGTCGTCAGGATGCGCTTGACGCCGCGCCAGATGTCGGCCTCCGGCTTGCGATCGCCCCCGAACGGACCCTGCATCACCACCGTCATCGCGTCGTCGCGCGGAAAGACGACGGCAACGGGATAACCATTGGTCGCCGGCATGTCGGTGAAGTACTTGACGCAGCCGCCCATGTGATCGTTGTTGTTTTGCATCAACAGAACATCAATCTTGGCGCGCTCCATGGCGGCGCGGACCGCCGCCCAGCGGCGCTCCAGCTCGGCCGTCGAGATCGGCGTCTGCAGGCGATTGCTCAGTCCGTTACCGCTCATGGCTCTCCTCCGAAGGTCGGCATCCCCAAGCAGCCTGTTGTGCAAAAAATGCTGCCGGGCAGACGCGGCGAACCATACGTCATCTCATATTTGGCGCACCAGCCGCCGGCATGGTGCTCCGTTGCCGCGGTCTCGGCTCGGCCGGCCAAGGGTGCGTCGTTTTGTCGACCGTGGCGGGTTCTTGAGGATCGAATATAGAGCGTGGCCGCGCCCGCTCGAAATGACAATATGAGCACGTTTCGCAATGCGAAATTTCGAAATTATGGTGTCGTGCCGCAATGCTTGGCTATGCGAGCTTGGCACTGCAGCGACGTTAATGCCGCTATTGTTGGCCGTGAGACTTGATTAATTGTTTCGCGGTCGGCGCAATCAAGATGCCGATCCTGCCGCAGGGGAACCCGGTCGCGGGACCAGGGCGGCGGCTTCGCGCGGCGATTGAGATTATTGAGAAGAATGCGGGCGCAAGAAGGAAGCAACAAGGGTGCAGCAATGCGACTAGGAATGTTCATGATGCCGGTGCATCCCGCGGACCGTCCTTTGTCGAGCATTTGCGACGAGGACACCGAGAAATCCTTGCTTGCCGATCAGTTCGGCTTTGAAGAATTGTGGCTCGGCGAGCATTTTTCCGCCAGCACGGAGCCGTTTGCTTCGCCGATGATGTTCTTCGCCAATCTCCTGGCGCGCACCAAGACCATCAAATTCGGCACCGCGGTCATCAATCTCCCGAACCATCATCCGGCCATTGTGGCGGCGGAAGCCGCGCAGTTCGACCATATGAGCAAGGGGCGTTTTCTGATGGGGGTCGGGCCGGGCGGCCTGATCTCGGATTTCGAGCTGTTCAAGAATCCCGATGTCCATGCGCGCAACCGCATGGTGGTCGAAGCGGTCGATTTCATCGAGCGCATCTGGTCGCAGGATCCGCCTTACGAGCTGAAAGGAGAATTTTGGAACATTTCGGTGAAGGACGGCATCAATGCCAAGCTCGGTATCGGCTATATGCCGAAGCCGTTCCAGCGGCCGCGACCGCCGATCTTCATCTCGCTCGCCAGCCCCAACTCGTCGTCGGCCAAGACTGCGGCGCAGAGAGGCTGGGGCATGATCTCGGCCAACATCATTCCAACCTACTCGGTGGCGACGCACTGGAAGGTTTATAGCGACGCCTGTGCCGCGGCCGGCATTCCGGCGCGTGGCGACAACTGGCGCGTGGCGCGCAACATCATGGTGGCATCGTCGGATGCCGAAGCCGAAGATCGGGTGTTCAGTGTCTATGGATCGAACACCTACTTTTACACCTATATGCGGGAAGTGTTGAACAGCGTGGGCCTGCTCGTCCTGTTGAAGCCGCGCGCCGACATGCCGGACCAGGAAGCGACCGTCGAGGCGATTACCGAAGGATGCGTCATTCACGGCTCGCCGCGGACGGTGCTCGACAAGCTCGTCGCGTTCCGCGAAACCGTCGGACCATTCGGCGGCCTGCTGATGACCGGTCTCGACTGGGGCGGCCGAAACCGCGACTGGGAGCGCGAATCGATGCGGCTTCTCGCGCAGGACATCATGCCGGCGTTTCACGGACACGCGACCGCGACCGCCGCAGAATGAGTCCGACACCGGCGCAATGAACCGGCGTCGGCGGGCTGCGCAAAGCCGCTCCGGCGCCGTTCGCCCGCTGCAAGCTCGCGTGTACGAAACCAAGATCATGGAGCGTTCCATGTCGCCCAATGTCTCGAAAAAAGGCAATCCGCTGGGTCCGATCGCAACCAAAGTTTTGTTCGAGAACGAGCATATCCGCGTCTGGAGCCTGGAACTCGGACCGAAGGGCCACCAAGCCCTGCATGAGCATCATTTGCCCTATCTCATCGTGCCGCTGAGCGAAGGCAAATCGGTCATGAAGTGGGAGGACGGCAGGAGTCGCGATCTCATCGACAAGCTGGGCGACGTCAAATATCGCGAGTCGGGTGATGGCCCGCATGAGCTGTTCAATTTGGAGAACGCGGATATGAGATCGGTTCTCGTGGAGATCAAATCCGACGCGAGGACTGGCTAGAGCAGCTCTAAAGGCCGCGCGGTCAGGCCGGATCAATTCGAAGCCGTAATCGGAGGAGTGTCGTGAATTTCGCGCGACTGATGCTATTAGGTTTGATTTCGTTCGTCGTTGCGCCCTCAGCAATTGCCGCCGAAAGCTATCCTAATCATCCGATCAAGCTGGTTGTGCCGCTGGGCGCCGGAGGCTCGGTGGACATTCTCGCAAGGAGCTACGGCGCAGAGCTTGCCAAGCGCTTGGGGCAACCTGTCGTGATTGAGAACAAGCCGGGCGGCGGCACCCTGGTAGGCGCCGAATATGTGGCCCATGCCGCACCGGACGGCTACACGCTGCTGGTCGCGCCAAGCGGCACGCTGACCATCGAAGTCGCCCTGCACAAAAAGCTTCCCTACGATCCGCTCAAGGATTTCGTGCCGATCGCGCTGTACGTGAAACTGCCGAGCGTGCTGGTGGTCAATTCATCTTTGCCAATCAACTCGGTCGCCCAACTGATCGCTTATGTCAAAGCGCGGCCGGGCAAAGTGTCCTATGCGGCATCGACGGTCGGCGGCGTGTATCATCTGACTGGCGAAATTTTCAAGCACGAGGCGGGCATCAACATGGTGCCGGTGTTCTATCGCGAAGGCGGAACGGCCGCGCTCGACGACGTGCTTTCCGGAATCCTGCCTCTGGGTTTCGCCGATCCGGGGATTGCGCGCTCGTTACTGGCGACGCAGAAGATCAGGGCGCTCGGCGTCACGTCGTCGGTTCGTGTGCCGGCGATGCCGAATGTGCCGACCATCGCGGCATCCGGGCTTCCGGGCTTTGATGTCGTTTCATGGCATATGCTGCTCGCGCCGGCGGGTACGCCACCTGCCATCGTTGAGCGGCTGCAACGCGCGCTCAAAGCGATTTTTGCGGAGCCCGAGCAGCAGCAGCGTATGCGCGGGATGGGTCTCATCCCCATCGACAAGACGACTCCAGCCGTCCCGGAGCTTCGGAGCTTCATCGCATCGGAGATTGCCCGTTGGGGCAAGGTCGTGCAGCAGGCAGGCCTCACCGGCAGTCTATGACGGCACCGACGCTTTGCGCGTAACCGGCTGACGTGTGCAAATCGTCGGGGTCCCGGTGGCAAGCGCGGTGAACTCTCCAGCCTTGGTGGCCAGCTCATGTCCGCGATCAGAATTCTGAGCAGCACCGCGATGAAGAGCACGCTCGACGAGGTGCTGCCGGATTTTGAGCGGGCCAGCACGCATCAGGCGACCGTGACGTTTGCGCCATCGGCAAAAATCGCCACGCTGATTGCCGGGGGTGAGCCGGGCGACGTCGTCATCGTGACCGGGCAGGGAATTGAACACCTTATCGCGTTGGGCAAGGTCGCGCCAAATAGTCGTCGGGACATCGCCAGTTCGGTCATCGGTCTTGCGGTGCGCCGCGGCGCGCCGAGACCGGACATCTCCACGCCCGATCAATTCAGACGCGTCATGCTCGCGGCGAAATCCATTGCCACGAGCAATCCCGTCGGCGGCGGTCCGAGCGGCGCACACCTCGCCAAGGTGTTCGAGAAGCTCGGCATCGCCGACGCGGTCAAGCCCAAGCTCATCTACGGTCCCGGAGGGCCTGCGGGCCTCATCGGAAATTTCGTCAAAAGTGGCCAGGCCGATATTGGGCTGCAGCAGATTCCGGAGTTGATGGCAGTCTCCGGCATTGACGTGGTCGGGCCGCTGCCCGGAGAACTGCAGTCAGTGACGGTGTTCTCGATCGGGCTTTCGGCCACCGCGGCGGCTCATGATGCCGCTAAATCGTTCGTCGCTTTTTTTACAGGCCCCGCGGCCGCCGCGGTGATGAAGCGCAAAGGCATGAATGTGTTGAAGTAGCAAAGCGGGCATGAGTTGGATCGTCGACGCAATCCCGTGTCGCGCAATTTTCAAATCGACCGACGCCGACAAAGCACCGCCGTCGCGTAAAGGCGTTACCTACGTAGTCATACTTATTGGATTCGCCGGCAAACATTAAGATTCATCCGCTACCACGACCGTGTTCGTCGCAGTCCCGCGCGTTTGGACGCAACTCGGTGTTGTCATGAGCACTGCTGCTCCGGTCCTATGCGATCAGCAACTGACTTTTATAATCGACGACGACGCCGAAGCTCAGGATTTTATCGCTACGACCCTGTTTCCTCTCGGCTTAAGGGTGCGCGGCTATGTGAATGGAAAAGAAGCGTTGGCTTCGATCGACTCGGCTAGTCCGGCAATCATCTTTCTCGATGTGGCGCTGCTGGGTTCCGACGCGATCGACGTGCTCCGCGGCCTGAGTGAACGCCACTACGGCGGTGTCGTGCAATTGATGAGCGGCGGTCGGCCATCGCTGCTCGAGGCCATTGCGCGCATCGGCGCACGCGAGGGCATAAGGCTGGCGCCGCCGCTCAGCAAGCCGTTGCGGCGCGAGCAAATCAGGCAGGTCATCGAGAGGTTGCGATCGCCGGATGGCTTTCCGCCGGCCCGATCGCGACGGTCTCACTCCGTCGGGTCCTCGCGATAGGCGTCTGTGATGAGGTCCGTTCAATGAATTGCGAAACGACGGCCGTGCCACTGCGGCAAGTTCGAATGGCGCCCGCGGCCGACGGCCAGGCAGACTTGGCGCAACCGGCCCGCACGTCATGGCTCGTCTGCCGCATCGGTGCGCTTCGCTGCGCGCTACCGATCCAACAGGTCGTCGAAATCATGCGTGTCATGCCGCTCAAGCAGGTCGCCGGCACGCCGCCGTATGTCCAGGGCGTGAGCATCATCCGTGGCGCGCCAGTGCCGGTCGTTGACATGAGCCTCATCGCCGATGGCACGCCCACGCGCGGCGCGCGGCTGGTCGCCGTCAGGGTGGCGGCAAGGATCGTCGCGCTCGCGGTCGATGAGGTCATCGGCATCGCCGCTTTTGCCGCGGAAGCGCTTTGCCAATTGCCGCCGCTTTTGCACGAGGCCGCGGCGGACACGATAGCGGCCCTTGGCGCGGTCGATGCGGAGCTCGTTTTCTTCCTGCGCACAAGCCGGCTCGTCCCGGAAGACCTGTTCGCAAGTCTCGACGCCGACGGAGCGACCCTGTGAGCTGTTCGGCTCTGCGCGCCGATATAAGGAAATCGGATGTGGATCGATTTCGCGCCGCGATCGTCCAGCAAATCGGCCTGCAGTTTGATGATGCGAAGCTGCCATTTCTGAACGAAGTGCTGCAGCGGAGGCTGGATCGGCTGCGCTGCGCCAGCGCAAGCTACCTGGGAGGACTCGAGGACCACCCAAGCTGCGATGAATTGAGCGCACTTGCCCAGGAACTGACCGTCGGTGAAACCTATTTCTTCCGTCATAACGATCAGTTCCGTGCACTGGCGGAGGTGGCGCTGCCGGAGCGAATGCAGGCGCGCGAGAGCAGTCGGGCCTTGCGCCTTTTGTCCGCCGGCTGCGCCTCGGGGGAAGAAGCCTATTCACTCGCCATCGTGGCACAAGAAACGATTACCGATCCGTCTTGGCATATGACGATCCAAGCGATCGATCTCAATCCAACGGCTTTAAAAAAGGCAAGGCGCGCGCGCTATTCAGCGTGGGCGCTACGGGAAGCGCCGATCGACGTGCGGCAAAAATGGTTCCGCGCCAATAGTCGTGAACTGGTGCTGGAGGAGAAGGCCCGCGGTGCCGTCCAATTCGACGTCGGCAATCTTGCGAGCGCGAATCCAGAGTTGTGGCAGCAATCGGCTTACGATGTGATCTTCTGCCGCAACGTCCTGATGTATTTCGCGCCGGAGCAGATGCGTGCGGCGATCGCCCGAATTGCCGAATCGCTCGCTCCGGGCGGCTATCTGTTTCTCGGCCATGCCGAGACGCTGCGCGGCATATCCGACGAATTTCATCTTTGCCATACGCACGACACGTTTTATTACAGGCGCAAGGAATCCGCGGCGTTGGCGCAGCCGCATCCAAGTCCCATTAGAGCCGGCGTCCGGCCCGCGCGGGCCGTAATCCCAAACGTCGTGTTGGCGACGGCATGGGTCGACACGATTCGTCAAGCAAGCGAACGGGTCGCGGCGCTGCTGTCGGCGCCAAGCGCCGAAAAGATCGCAACGCGATCGGATTCATCCGGGTGGACGCTTGCGCCGGTATTCGACCTGTTGCGCAGCGAGCGCTTCGCTGAGGCGCTCGACTACATGTGCAGCGGTCCGGCGGGCGCCGACCACGATTCGGACGCGATCCTCGTCAAAGCGGTGTTGCTGGCGCAGAGCGGACAGATTGCGGCCGCTCAGGAGGCTTGCCAACGGCTCCTTCTGATCGACGAATTGAACGCCGGTGCCCATTATGTGCTGGCGCTCTGCCGCGAGCATGCCGGCGAATACGGCCGCGCGATGGAGCACGATCGCCTGGCCGCGCACCTGGATCCGGCGTTCGCCATGCCGCGGTTGCATTGCGGTTTGCTGGCGCGTCGCGCCGGCGAGTTCGACGCCGCGCGTCGTGAATTGGCGCAGGCCGTCGTTCTCCTCAAACGAGAGGACATATCGCGGCTCCTTCTGTTCGGTGGCGGCTTTACGCGCGAGGCCTTGATCGCGCTTAGCGAGTCGGCCGTCACTGACTGTGGAGGCCGGCTATGACTGGTGCGCCGGCAAGTCTCGCGGACCGGGTGAGCGAGTTGCGGTCGGCCTTCGATCGCGCATTCGCGGCGCCATTGCGCACCGAGACTACAACCAAAATCGATCTCGTCGCCATTCGTGTCGGCAGCGAATCCTGCGCCATCCGCTTGGCCGAGATCAGGAGCCTGTTCGCCGACAGCGCGATCACGCGCATTCCGGGCGGCAACACGGCGCTTCTCGGCATCGCGAATTCCCGCGGCGAGCTGGTGCCGGCCTACCGACTGCGGACCTTGCTTGGACTTTCCGGGACCGGGGACTCGCGCTGGCTCGTCATCGCCGCCGCAGCTCCAGTGGCATTCGCATGCGAAGCGTTCGAGGGACATTTGCGCGCGTCTGCCGAGTCGATTTTACCCCGGCAATCGAGCGGGCGGATGCATGAGTTTGCAACCGAGTTCGTTCGCAGCGGCGATGTCGTTCGACCGATTATTGCACTTTCTTCGGTCATTGCGGCGCTCGGAACGATGCCCGACGCGGCAGCGTCTATGGTCACACAGGAGTGAGAGCGATGAGCGTTTTCAGCAATTGGACGATCGGCCGCCGGCTTCTGGCCGGATTCGGTCTATCGGCGTTGACGCTGGTGGTGGTGGCGGTCGTTTCCTACCGCAATGCCGGCCTCCTGATCGAAAACGACAGCTTGGTGGACCATAGCCATGAGGTCCGCCTCGCGCTCGAAAACCTGCTGTCTGAAGTCACGGACTCCGAGACCGGTAGCCGCGGCTATGTCATCACCGGCGATGACAGCTACCTTGAGCCGCACACGTCCGCGCTCGGAGCGATTTCGAACACGCTGGCCGACCTGCGCAAATTGACCGCCGAAGATCCGGAGCAACAGCGGCGGATTGCGGCGATGTCCACCGAGGTCGACGCAAAATTGGCCGACGATAAGCAGCATATCGATTTACGTCGCAGCGAAGGATTCGATGCCGCCGCCAAGGCCGTGGCTACGAATGTCGGCAAGGCCAATATGGACAAGTTACGCGCCATCGTCGCCGGCGCCGATCAGCAGGAACGCAATCTGTTAAGACAGCGCACCGAAGAGGCGCAAGCCAGCGCCAGCATGACGCAACTCATCATCCTCTTAGGTGGCCTGCTCGGCACCGGGGCGGTTTGCCTTATCGGCTGGCTGATCACCCGATCGCTCGCCAATCAGATCGGCTCCGCGGTCGGCCAAGTGCGCAGCTCCTCAACCGAGCTGCAGTCTGCGGCCAACCAGCAAGCGTCCGGTGCCAAGGAGCAGGCGACCGCCATGGCGGAAATCTCCACCACGATCAGCGAGCTTCTCGCGTCGTCACGCCAGATTGCCGAAAGTGCGCAGCGCGTCGCACACAGCGCAGAAGAAACGGCCAATGCGGCGCGCACCGGGCACGGCACCGTGGACATGACGAACGATTCGATCTCCGGCATCCGCCGGCAGGTCGATCAAATCGTCTCGCATATGCTGGAGTTGGGCAAAAAGTCACAAGAGATCGGCGCCGTGCTCGACATCGTTTCCGAGCTTGCCGAGCAAACAAATATCCTCGCCATCAATGCGACAATCGAGGCGGCCGGCGCCGGCGAAGCCGGCAAGCGGTTTGCGGTGGTCGCCGAGGAAATCCGCAATTTGGCCGACCGCGTCGGCGGTTCGACCAAGGAAGTGCGCGGGTTGATCGAGGATGTCCGGGGCGCCGTGAACACAACGGTCATGGCCACTGAAACAGGGTCCAAAGCGGTAGATGCCGGATCGAGGCAATTCGGCGATCTCGCCTCGGCCTTCAAGGCTATCGCCAATCTGGTCACTACCACGACTGAGGCGGCGCGTGAAATCGAGCTGAGCACCAAACAACAGTCCACCGCTGTGGAGCAAGTCAATGTCGCGGTCGCCAACGTCACGCAGGCGTCGGTCGAGACCGAGACCAGCGCCGGCCAGACGTTGCAGACCGTTTCGCAAATGGTCTCGCTATCGAAAGATTTGCTCCGGATCATTCAACCGCATATGGCGGCCTGAACTGAAGCCAGTGCAGCGCAGGGCCACGCCCAATGGTACAGGATCCGTACCGCTATTTCCGTCCCGAGGCGCGCAACCTGCTTGATCAGTTTGCGCAGGGCATCCTCGAACTTGAGAACAGCGGCACCGCAGGCGCGGTGCAGCGATTGCTGCGACTCGCTCATACGCTGAAAGGCGCGGCCCGTGTCGTTCGTCAAACGACGATTGCCGAGCGGGCGCACGCTATCGAGGATGCGCTGGCGCCGTATCGCGAATGTGCCGATGGGCTCGCGCGCGAGAGCATCGACGTGATCCTCGCGCATCTCGACGAGATTGCTGGTCGGATCGTAACCTTGGCGCCGGCGGACGTCGGAGACGGCGGTCACGGCCAATCCGCAGCGGAGCAGACCGCGGCAAGCATTGCTCCAAAAGAGGCGGCGAATGCAGCAGTCGATGGACCGAGGCTTATTCGCGCCGACATGGCCGACATGGATGCCGTACTCGACGGCATTTCGGAGGCGCATGCACGACTGATTGCACTGCGGCGCAACGGCGAGGCAATCGAGCAGGTGGGTCATCTCGCCGATCTCCTTCGTGCGCAACTCGCCGCGCTTGGCGGCAGCGAGCGCGGCCGCGGGGGAGGCGGCGGTCAAAACCAGGCATTGGCGACCGCTGAAGAGTTGAGCCAGAAGGTCGGTCGCCTCGTCGGCGATTTCGATACGTCTGTTTCTCGGGTGGATCGCGAACTTCGCCAATTGCGAGATGCGGCAGAGGCGCTGCGGCTCGTTTCCGTCGACAGCGTTTTCGTGGCCCTCAAGCGCACAGCACGCGATGCTGCGCGCGCGTTATCCAAGGAAGTGACATTTGAAGGCCGGGGTGGCGACATCCGGCTCGATGCCGATGTGCTCGGCATCGTTCAGGGCGCCCTTATCCAAATTATCCGCAACGCGGTGGCGCACGGCATCGAAACGGAGAGCGAACGAGCGGCCGCCGGCAAGCCGGCGGGAGGCCGAATCACTGTTGCCGTCCGCCGGAGCGGCTCAAAGATATTGTTCATATGTCATGACGATGGACGCGGTATCGATCTTGCGGCGGTGCAAAGAATTGCCGTGGAGCGCGGCCTGCTCAAGGCCGACGCAATCAATGTCACCGCTGAAGACCTGGTCGGCGTGCTGTTGCGCGGCGGCGTCAGCACATCGACTGCCGTGACCGACGTTTCCGGCCGTGGTGTCGGCCTCGATGTCGTGCGCGAGGCGCTCGAGCGGCTCGCCGGCGAGGTCTCCGTCCGCATTGAGCCGGGGCGCGGCACAACCTTCGAGCTCGTCATTCCCAGCTCGGTCAGCTCCGTCGCCACTCTCCTCGTCGAAGCCGAACGAGGCGGCGGTGCAGTCGCAATTCCGCTCGATGGTGTGCGCGGGATCCTTCGCTTGACCGCAAGTGACGTCGCCTGCGTGACCACCGGCGCATCCGTTCTCTACGAAGACACGGCCATTGCCTTCATTCCGTTGGCCACGGCGCTCGCCGATTCACCATGGATGGCCGGCCGCGACTGGACCGCGGTCGTCGTGGCCGGTGCAAACGGCCCCGTCGCTGTCGGCGTCGAGCGGCTGGTCGGCACGGCACGAACGGTTGTTCGGCCGCTGCCCGGCCATCTCAATGCAAATCCTGTCATCGTTGGCGCGTGGCTGGACGGCGAAGGCATTCCGCGGTTGATCCTGGATCCCGACCGTCTTACGGCGGCGGCCAACGGCACGCACACGGCACAATCCGAAGTGTCGCCGGCGAAGCGTCCTGTGCTGGTGGTTGACGATTCGCTGACCACGCGAATGCTGGAGAAAAGCATTCTTGAATCGGCAGGCTACGACGTGGATGTCGCATGCTCCGGGGAGGAGGGGCTCGATCTCGTCCGCCGCAAGCCATTTGCGTTAATCCTCTGCGACGTGGAGATGCCCGGCATCGACGGCTTCACCTTCGTCGAGCGCATCCGGGCCGACGCCGCTTCCCGCGATATTCCCGCCATTCTGGTCACGTCCCGTGCCGCGCCGGAGGATCGTCGGCGTGGTCTCGACGTCGGCGCGCAAGGCTATATCGTCAAAAGCGAGTTCAACCAAGCCGAGCTTCTGACCATGATCAGGCCGATCGCGAACTGACGCCGTGTCGCTGCGAACCAAAAAAATCCGCGTGCTCGTGGTCGAGGACTCCGTGACTGTGCGCGAAAATCTGCTCGGCATTATCGCCGCCGAGCCGGACATCGAGGTGGTCGGCGCGGCCGAGGATGGCAAGCGCGCCATCGAATTGTGTCTGCAGACACGGCCGGACGTCGTCACCATGGATATGATGCTGCCGGTGATGAGCGGACTGTCCGCCACCGAATACATCATGGCACATTGTCCCACGCCGATCCTCGTCGTGTCGGCGTCGGTCAACCGGGGTGAATTGTTCAAGATCTACGAAGCGCTCGCCGCCGGCGCGGTTGACGTTCTGGAAAAGCCGACCGGCGCCGAAGCAAACGGCGCCTGGGAGCGGCGCTTCATCGCCGCCGTAAAGCTTGTTGCGAGAATTCGCGTTATCACTCACCCCCGGGTTCGGCTGGCGGCGCTCGCCGCACGCAGTCCGCGAAACGCACCGCCCCCACGCCAACAGCGTACGCTCACGTTGTCGCGCGGCGTCGTCGCCATTGGCGCGTCGACCGGGGGTCCGGGCGCGATCCTGGAAATTCTCCGCAGCCTGCCGCCGGAATTTCGACTGCCGATCCTTTTGGTCCTGCACATCAACGAGCCGTTCGATACGGCGTTCGCCGACTGGCTGGATGCGCAGACCAGCCGTCCGGTCACCTATGCGCGCGATGGCATGCCGGTCATCGATGCCGCAGGCCGTGTCGTGGTGGCGCCCGGCGATCGCCATATGGTCGTGCGCGGCGGCCGCCTGCATCTCACCCGCGACCCGGAACGGCATTCGTGCCGACCGTCGGTCGACGTATTGTTCGAGTCAGTCGCGGCTGAATTCGGTCCAGCCGCCGCGGCCTGTCTGTTGACTGGAATGGGCCGCGACGGCGCACTTGGGCTTTTGAAAATCCGCCAAGCCGGCGGCGTGACCATCGCGCAGGACGAAGCCACCTCGGTCGTCTACGGCATGCCGCGCGAGGCCGCGATGCTCGGCGCGGCGACGTATGTGCTCCGCCTCGAAGAAATCGGCGCGCGCCTTGCTGCGCTGCAGGGCGCTGAATGGGAGATGGCGCAGCTATGAAGGTTCTCATCGTTGATGACAGCCTGACCATACGGATGGATCTGACCGAGATTCTCGACGCAGCGGCGCTGCCGGCCGTGGCCTGCGCGACGTTGGCCGAAGCAAGACGCAAGCTCGCCGAGGAACACTTTGAGCTGGTCATTTTGGACATTCTGCTTCCCGATGGCGATGGCATCGAATTGCTCAAGGATATCCGGTCGATTGCTTCGGCGCGCGACACCGCGGTGATGCTGCTGTCGACCGAAGCGGAGATTCGTGATCGCGTGCGCGGTCTTACCACTGGCGCCGACGATTATGTCGGCAAACCCTACGATCCGAATTATGTCGTCGCGCGGGCGCATGAGCTCGTTCGCCGCAACGCCGACAGCACGCCAGGCGAGGAAACGGTCCTGGTCATCGACGATAGTGTGACATTTCGCGAGGCCTTGAAGGACGCGCTGGAGCAAGCCTCATATCGTGTGATCGTTTCCGACACCGGCGAGGACGGATTGCGCCTTGCCTCCGATCAACGGCCGAGCGCGGTCGTGGTCGACGGGCAATTGCCGGGCATCGACGGCGCCACGGTCATCCGGCGCATCAGGCTCGACGCGGCCCTGCGTGGGCTGCCCTGCTTATTGCTCACGGCTTCAGAGGACCGGGGTGCCGAGGTTCACGCGCTCGATGCCGGCGCCGATGCCTTCGTGCGCAAGGACGAGGAGATCGGCGTGATTCTCGCGCGGCTTAAAGCGGCGCTGCGCAGCGCCGGCGCACAGGCTCAGGATCGAAGCACCGCGAGCCTTCTCGGCCCGAAGAAGATTCTCGCCGTCGACGACAGCGAAACACATTTGCAGGAGCTTGCGGAAGTCCTGCGTGCGGATGGTTACGAAGTGGTGCTGGCCCGCTCCGGCGAGGAAGCGCTGCAATTGCTCGCGGTGCAGCCGGTGGACTGCGTGCTGCTCGACCTGCTCATGCCCGGCATCGGCGGCCGCGAGACTTGCCGGCGAATTAAGAACGCGCCGGGCATCCGCGATATTCCGATTGTCATGCTCACCGCGGTTGAAGATCGCGAGGCGATGATCCAGGGGCTCGGCGCCGGAGCCGACGACTATATCGCCAAGTCGAGCGATTTCGATCTGTTGCGCGCGCGGGTGCTGGCGCAACTGCGCCGCAAGCAGTTCGAGGACGAAACGCGGCGCATCCGCGAGCAGCTCCTGCGCGCCGAATTGGAGGCGGTCGAAGCGCGCGCCGCCCGTGAGATCGCGGAGGAGCGCACCAAGCTGGTCGCCGAGCTTCAGGTCAAAAACGAGGAACTTGAGTCGTTCAGCTATTCGGTGGCGCATGACTTGCGCGCGCCATTGCGCAGTATTGACGGCTTCGGGCTGGCCTTGCTGGAGGATTATGCCGACAAGCTCGATGACGACGGTCGGCAGTTTCTCACCTATGTTCGCGAATCGGCGCAGCAGATGTCGCAACTCATCGACGACATGCTGGCCTTGTCGCAAGTCACGCGCGGCGAGTTTGAGCGCGCACCGGTCGACCTGTCGAGCATTGCGCGCCTGGTGGGCGCGCAACTTCAGCACGCCACGCCCGATCGCCAGATCGAATTTATCGTCGCCGACGGGCTTTCGGCTGAAGGCGACACGAGGCTGATGACGATCGCGTTCGAGAATCTGCTCGGCAACGCGTGGAAATATACCGGCGCCCAGGAGCGGGCCCGCATCGAGGTCGGCACGCTCGATGAGGAGCCGCGCATTTTCTACGTGCGGGATAATGGAGCCGGCTTCGACATGGCCTATGCGGACAAACTGTTCGGCATGTTCCAGCGGCTACATGCCCGCAGCGAATTCGAAGGCACGGGCATCGGGCTGGCGACCGTGCAGCGTGTGATCCGCCGCCATGGCGGGCGGATCTGGGCGGACGCCAAAGTCGGGCAGGGTGCCACATTCTATTTTACGCTCGATGGCGACATACGCCGCGACGCATCGGTCAAAGGCCGGCCAGAGCTCGTCCGTCAATCAACTCTTGGAACAGCAGCATGAATCGCGAAGCGACAATTTTACTCGTCGAGGATAATCCAAAGGATGAAGCCTTGACGCTGCGTGCGCTGAAGAAGGCCAACATCAGCAACAACGTGGTCGTAGCCCGCGACGGGGTCGAGGCCATCGACTATCTGATCGGCAGCGGCCCCGATGGCAGCCGAAAACCGCTGCCTCAACTGATCCTTCTCGATTTGAAATTGCCAAAGCTCGACGGACACGAGGTTCTCAAGCGAATTCGCGACGACGAGCGAACACGATTGCTTCCCGTCGTCATCTTGACAACGTCGGTCGAAGAAATCGATCGCTTTGAAGGTTATCGCCTCGGGGCGAATAGTTATGTGCGCAAGCCTGTCGATTTCACCGAGTTCGCGCGGGCGGTGGTGCAGTTGGGGCTGTACTGGCTGGTCTTGAACGAGCAACCCCCCGTCATCCGCGCATGACGTCAGAGCATGTCGTCCGAGAGTTCGAAGCTTGACCGGATAGTATGATGTCCTCGGCGACCCCCCGCCTACGTGGACGAGAGTTGCCGCCGCAGCGGGCGGCAGCGGCGATGCGTTTGGGCGCGACCGGAAAAAGTGGCCGCAAAGTGTCGGTTTGAACGATCAACCCATCAGGCGCGAAAAACGGGTCGCGACTTTGGGCTGCGCGCCATTCTCGCTGCAAAACGTCGTACGCGGTGTACTCGCGGCGTTCAGTGCGCCTTCGTCACGATAGGCGGCGGCGCTGCTGCAACGACGGGAAAATGGTAGTTCAGCCCGACCGTCACCAACTGCATATTCTGATGGATCAGCTCGGTGAAAGAGTTTCCCATATTGTCATCGAAGGTAACTGATCGATCGGGGAAACCCAGATAGTCATATTCAAGCCGCGCTGACCAGTTTGGGAGGAACATGTATTCGATCCCAGCGCCGAGGTCCCAACCGGCTCTGGTCTCGTGAGCGACGAAAAGATCGCCGGGAATAGCCGGGCCAGGTGCCCCGGGCAACGCGATGTCAGAGTAACTGTCGTGGATCCAAGCCGCGCCGCCTTTTGCATAGAGCAGCGCCGGACCGACGACGGTACCGAGCCGACCCGCTAAGATCCCAAGCCATCGCGGATCAGCGGTGCAAGTCTGAGGGGCAAGCAACGGAAAGCACGAAACTGAGCTGGTGGCTCCGGACCAGTCAAAGTCGCCTTCGATACCAAGGACCAACCGATCGATCTGATAATTGTAGCCGCCTTGGAAACCTCCCACCCAACCTGAGGGCCTGGGACTTGCGTCAACTGCTCCGAGCGGTGCGGAGAAGTTGTTGATAAACGACTTTTGGCTGAAGCCACCCCCAACATCGGCGCCAAGGTAGAAGCCCGTCCAAGTCGGCACAGCGACTGGCGGCGCCTTGGTCGGAATGGGAAGCTCAGCCGCGGCGGCTCCGGCAATGGCCGCAAACTGTACAAAGATCGACGCTACCGAGATCAAGCACCTCCGATACTTTTCATCATGCATGGAAGTCTCCTCTGTCTTTGAGGCGCATGCATCATTAAGATGTCGCAGTTGATCCGCTAGTGTATTTTTGCCACGTCCACAGACAAACACTCTGTCGGGTAGCCGACGTAACTGTGTCGGATGTCAGACTTTGCGAACCGGTACGCAATAGTCGTGTGATGCCCATGCACGCTTGCGCTCATCCAGCGGCCGCGATGCAAAATTTTTTTCATTGTCTTCATCAGCGGCGATCCGAGTCTTCATCTGCTGCGATTTGAAGTTTTCAGATTCGAATGTATGCAGCTTGTCTGCCCTCGCTCAAACTCGTGCTTCACAGAAAGTCCAAGAACGATTGCTTGCACGGGCACCGCCGGGCCGCATTATTCAATCGCATGTGGACGGTCGTTGCTCCGCGTTCCCGGTGCGCTTATGCTGGACTCATGCGATCCGCAGACAGCGAGCCTTCGGATGACGACGTTTTTGCGCGATGACAGGAGACAAGTCCTATGACAACTGGCAGGGTTACCGGCGTGCGCAGCATCGAGCTCGGCGTGCGCGATCTGCATCAATCCGCGGCGTTCTACACCAAGCTTTGGGCGCTTGAAGAAGTCGCATCCGATGGCGATGGGATTCATTTTCGCGCAACGGGCAGCGAACACCATGTGCTGACGATCCGGGAGCGGCCAAAGCCTGCGCTGCTGGGTGTGCATTTTGCCGCCAGCGATCGCGCTACGGTGGATCAGCTTTGCGGCAAGGCGAAGGGTTACGGCATCAAGGTCGCGAGCGAGCCGGCGCCGCTGCCCATGGTCGTCGGCGGCGGCTATGGCTTCCGCTTCGATTCGCCGGACGGCCTGCCGATGAGCATTTCCGCTGACGGCGCACAGCATCCCGACGTCGTCCTCGACCGTTCGCGCCCGAGCAAGATCAGTCACGTCGTGCTCAACAGCGCGCACGTCGACGATCAAATGCCGTTCTTCATCGACGTGCTCGGCTTCAAGCTCTCCGATAGCTCGCACATGATGGAATTCTTGCGCTGCTGCGCCGATCACCACAGCGTCGCAGTCTTCCGCAGCACGGGGCCGTCGCTCAACCACGTCGCTTACGAAGTGCCGAGCATCGACGGCTTGATGCGGGGCACCGGTCGGCTCAAGCAGAACGGCATCGATATCGAATGGGGCATCGGGCGCCACGGTCCGGGTAATAATGTCTTTTCCTATTTCATCGAGCCGGACGGCTTCGTTGCCGAATATACGACCGAGCTCGATCAGATCGACGAGGCCACGCACGTGCCGCAGAAGGCCGACTACTGGACCAAGACGGCGCCGGTGGGAGATCGCTGGGGAACGGCCGGACCGCCGTCCAACCGCATGCGATTTGCCATGTCGGGCGGCATCTACCTCGGCGATGAGCCGCCCGAGGGCGTTCGCTGCGAAGACATTATCGGTCGCAAGTTCGGCTGATTGACGGTGAGATTGCGCGAATGGCCGTCCGGCGGGCGCAGCAACGGCGTTCGCTGGGCGCAATCAATCGTACGGCGACCGTAAATTCATGAAATTCGCACACTTTTCCCATATCTGGGCCAAGCCCGGCATGACGCCGCACGAGCGTTACGAACAGCTCTGGCGTGAGCTGAAATTGTGCGACGAAACAGGCTTCGATCATTCGTTCTGCGTCGAGCATCATTTCCGTCCTGACGAGAGCTGGATGTCGTCGCCGAGCCTCTACGCGGTCGGCGCCGGCGCGCGCACCAAGCGTCTGCGCCTCGGGCCGATGGGCTACATTGTCCCGCTCTATCATCCGCTGCGGCTCGCCGAGGAAATCGCGATCGTCGATCAGATGCTCGACGGTCGCATGGAGCTTGGCCTCGTTCCGGGCATCAACGCGGATTATTTCCGCCCCTTCGGCCTCGACTACGCGCAACGTAAATCGCCGACCTTGGAATTCGTCGATTATTTGCGTGCGGCGTTCGGCGACACGCAGCCGTTCTCCTTCCACGGCGCGGAATTTCACACCGACAATGCCCGGATCTCGGTCCAGCCTGTCCAGCGCCCGCATCCGCCGTTGTGGATGATGAGTCGCGATCCGCAGACGCTGGAATTTTGCGCCAAGAATGCGATCAGCCCCGGCTATTTTCTGGTCTATCCGCGCGCCGACGCCGCGCCGCGCTACCGCAAATTCCTCGAGGATTGGAACCGCGCCGGCTGGCCGAGCCGGCCGAACATCGCCTATTGCACGGTGGTCTATGTCGACGACACCGACGACAAGGCCATGGAGACGGCGCTGTTCCGCTCAAGCCGCGCCTATGAGGGATTCCTTGCGCCGCCGAAGCCCGGCGAAACGTTCGAGCAGCGCGCCGCTGAGCACGCCAAAATGTTCGTCGGCCGCGGCGAGCCCGGCGCATCGGAGATCATGCAGCATCTGTTCGACGCCGATTACCTGTTCAAGCACGATCTCGTGTTCATCGGCTCGCCGGACACGGTGAGCAGGAAAATCCGCGCCGCCGCCGCAGCCGGGGTGTTCAACGTGTTCATGGGCGAATTCAATTTCTCCGATCTGCCGGAGGACGCGCTGATGCGCTCGATCCGCCTGTTCGGCGAAAAGGTGATTCCGGCGCTACGACACTACGAGCCGTTTTAGTCAAGGCGGCTTGCCGGCTATTCGTCCTGCTCGGCTTCGGGCGAGCGAAGCGGGACGATAAAAATGCTCAGCGCGACCAGGATCGACATGGCGACGGCGCCGACCGAAAGATACCAGGCGAATTCGTAATCGGCGGTTCGCCTCGCCAAGGCGGCGGCGAGCGCCGCCAGTTCGGGATCAAGTTGCAGCTTGCCGTCGACGATCGTCACGTCGCCCAGGAATGAATATTTGATTCGAGCGACGAACAGGCAGGCCGCGGCAGCGACCAGCGCCAGCGTGATGGCAATGAGCGTCAGGGCGCGACGCCATTTGTGCACGGCGCCGAGCCTGCCGCGATCGATGGCAAACGCCGCTGCGGCGATCAGGATGCCGTCGAACACCATCAAGGCTTCGGCCTTGTGGTCAAGCACAGACAAGGCGTCATAGAAGAACTGCAGCGTTCCTCGCGCCGCCTCATAGCCTGGACCGTTCAGAAGATTCAGCTTCTCGATGATTGGGTCCATGGCCGCACCTTGCGAGCCGACGATGGCGGGCGAGCCTTGCGGGCCCTTATTGCCCCATCGCCAATTCGGGATGCGCTTTCAGCCGCGCATTATTGAGGACATAGATGACGAAGGTCACGATTGCGCCGAGGGCGAATGGTGCTGCCGCGAACAGATACAGGTGCTGGATTGAAAAAGAGCCGACCAGCAGCGTGCCGGCGAGCGGACCGATGATGGCGCCGAACCGACCCAGCCCGAGCTGCCATCCTGAGCCATTGGCGCGCAGCGAGGTTGGATAGATCATGGCGCCGACCACGTTGATGCCTGACTGGATGCCGAGCACGACGGCGCCGGCAAGGAAGGCCACGATGACCAGCGCGGACGTCGACGACAATCCGGCGTAGCCAATCGCGCCGACGATCGGGATCGCGATCAGGAACAGGATCGCGATGGCGAGGAAACGCTGCCGCTGCAGCCACCAGCACAGCACCAATGCGCCGACCGTGCCGCCGACCTGCAACCCCGCGCCCGTGAGCGCCGCCGCGGTTTGTGAGGCCTTGGCGGCCGCCACCAGCATCGTCGGCGTCCAAGAGATGAGGAAGAAATAGCCCATCAGGTTGAGGATGAAGATCAGCCAGGTCAGCGGCGTGATCACTTCCAACCCATTGTGGAACAGATAGCGCGGATTGGAGCTCGGGAATTGCTTCTCGTCCTCGATGACGAACCGCGCATTGGCCGGCACCTTGAAGTCGGGACGAATGGCCGCAATCAGCCGCTCCATCTTGCCGCGCTGGCTCTCATGCAGCGTCATGTATTTGATCGACTCGGGCATTCCGAACATCGCGATGATCGCAAACACAATCGGTACAACGCCGCCGATCTTGAACAGGATCGGCCAGCCGTAGTGCGGAATGAACGCCGCGGCGGCAAAGCCGGCGAGCGCGCCGCCGATCGGAACCATGCCGGTGGCGATGATGGCCATCGTTGCGCGCAGGTTGCGAGGCGCTGATTCGGCGTTGATCGCCACCACATTGGGGATGACGCCGCCGATGCCGAGGCCGGCGATGGAGCGCAGCCAGAACAATTCCGTGAGGTTGGTCGAATAGGCGGCCCAGTAGGTGAACACGCCGAACAGAATGTTGCAGACGATCAGCGAGGTCTTGCGGCCGTAGCGGTCGCCGATCCAGCCGAAAATCTGCGAACCGAACAGCACGCCGAAATTGCTCGCGGTGAGTACCAGGCCGAGCGACTTCGGCGGGATGTGCCATTCCTGGATGAGGTGCGGCGCGGCGAATGCGATGGCGCCGATGTCATAGCCGTCGATGTAGGCGATCAAAGTGGACCAGAGAATGAGCTTGATCTGGAAGGCACCGAGCCCATGCTCGTCCAACAGGTGCGAGACTTGAACTTCTGCTTCGCCGGCCATCGTATTTCCCCCGTTGCGATTTTGCGTATCGCGAAGGTCGCATCCCCTTGCGTTTGAAGCGTATGGCAGTCGTCAGGCAAAGGAAAGCGGCATTCCGGCGTGGCGTTGGAATGCTGCCCACATCGGGGATGAGTGATAGAGAAAGGTGCGCGCCGCTAGGCGTCCGCGAGCGGCCTTCCGTCTTTCTGCCGCAGCGCGCGGAATACCGCCTCGGGCGTCAGCGGCAGTTCGGTCAGGCGGACGCCCACAGCATCGTCGATGGCGTTGGCGATCGCCGGCGACAGCGACAAAGTGGCCGATTCGCCCACACCCTTGGCGCCGAACGGCGCGTTGTGCTGATAGGAGTCGATTGCCTCGTTGACCATGGCGGCCGGCAGGTCGCCGATCCCGGGAATCTTGTAATCGGCAAGCGAGGCGTTGATCACCTGGCCGCCGTCGTAATCCATCTTCTCGAACATGGTGAAGCCGAGCTGCATCAGGGCGGCGCCGGAAATCTGCGTCTCGACGATGCGCGGATTGACCAGCGTGCCGCAGTCGACCGCGTTGATCATCTTGAGGATGCGCACGCG
>JASHQI010000063.1 GCA_030037645.1 Xanthobacteraceae bacterium | reverse complement strand
ACCACCGGGTATGCCTGTTCGCAGGTGGCCTATAAATGCCTGACCTCGCCGACCGATTACCCCATCAATGACGGCTCGTTCCGCAGTCTCAAGGCGATCGTGCCGCCGGGGCGCATCGTCAGCGCCGTGCGGCCGGCGCCGATGCGCTGGTGGATGACCTATCCGATGACCATCGTCGACACCGTGTTCAAGGCGCTGGCACCGGTGATTCCGGATCGGGTGATCGCCGGCCATCATGCCGATCTGGTGATTGCCGCCACTCACGGCATTAATCCACACACCTCGGAATTCTTTCTCGCAAATTTCGGACCGCTCGGCGGCGGCTGGGGCGCCAAACGCAATGAGGACGGCGTTTCGGCTACGGTGTGCATCAACGACGGCGACACCCACAACTCTCCGAGCGAGCAATCAGAGGTCAAATTCCCGCTGGTGGTCGAGCGCTATCAACTCATTCCGGATTCCGGCGGCGCCGGACGGCACCGCGGCGGCCTCGGCCTCGAGCGCGTGGTGCGTGCCCGGGTCCCGATGACGTTCAACAGCCATGTCGAGCGGGCCCATTGCAAGCCGTGGGGCTTGGAGGGCGGCGGCGATGCGACCGGCAATGAGGTCGCGATACGGACCGGCAACAATTGGAAGACGGACTTCCCCAACGCCAAGGTTCTAGTGGCGTATCTCAAGCCCGGCGATGCTTTCCGGATGCGCTCCGGCGGCGGCGGCGGCTACGGCTCGCCGCTTGATCGGCCGGTGGCGGACATCGAGAGTGATGCCAAGCAGGGTTATATCTCGCTTGCGGCGGCGAAGGCTCTCTACGGCGTCGTCCTCGACCCGCAGACCTTCAGAGCCGATTTGGCGGCGACCGAACGGCTACGCGTGACGATGCGGAGCTCAGCGGACGTCCGGTTACGGGAGGGCGCGACTGGTTAACGGGGCTGGTTGTAGTTGCCGGGAATACAATCCAACTCCGGCGAACGTCTTGAAAGCCTTGCAACTCAACACCATATAAGCGAGGCCGCATGGGCTAAATGCGGCGATGGGGCGCCGTAAGGGCCCCGCAAAGTCGCTGCAAAGGGCTTTGAAACCATGTCCAGGGTTTCGTCGTTATCGAGTCCGTTTCTGCTTGGCTTTGATGAGATCGAGCGCGTGCTCGATCGGGTCGGCAAGGCGACGGACGGCTACCCTCCCTACAACATCGAACGCGTCCCGCGCGATGGGAACAGCCCGGAGCGGCTGCGCATTACCCTTGCGGTCGCTGGCTTCACCCGCGATCAGCTCGATGTCAGCGTGGAGGAAAGCCAACTCTTCATTCGTGGTCGCCAACAAGACGATAAAAGCCGTCAATACATCCACCGCGGCATTGCCGCGCGTCAATTCCAGCGCACCTTCGTGCTGGCCGACGGCATGGAAGTATTGGGTGCCGACTTGAAGAATGGATTGCTCTCGATTGATCTCGTGCGCCCCCAGCCGGAGCGCATCGTTAAATCGATTTCAATCAAAGAGTGCGATTGATGTGACCAAGTAGGACTCGACCAAGAGCAGAGAGGAGTCGAGGGCCATGACAAATGAAATGAACCGTACAGACGACAGAACAGAGATTTCCGCGGAAGCGCTTGCCCACCTCGGCGACGGTCGCATCGCGTATGTGAAGACGGTCCGTTCCGAGGACGTTCGGGCGCTGTTCCCGCAGGCGGAGATGCCACAGATGCCGCCGGGTCAAACGCTTTTTGCACTGCACGCAGCGGATGGCACGCCGATCATGCTGACCGACAGCCGCGAGGCGGCCATTGCCAATGCCTGGAGTCAGGAGCTCGAGACAGTGAGCGTGCACTGACCAGGCGTCAGGGATCAGGGATCAAACATCAGAAAGGGCCGAGCGAAGGCGTCGCCGGCCCTTTGCCTTTTGATTCCCGATACCTGATCCATAGCCGCGGCTAGGCCGCGGTCGCCGACGGCATCGCCAACACGGCGTACAGCGCCTCAGCGTCGTGCGAAGCGCGCAGTTTATGGACGACCGTTGGATCGCGCAGTAACCGGGCCACGCGCGCGAGCGCCTTCAAGTGATCCGCCCCTGCACCTTCGGGAGCAAGCAAGAGAAAGATGAGATCGACCGGCTGCCCGTCCAATGCCTCAAAATCGAGCGGCCGATCGAGCCGCGCGAATAATCCGAACAGCCGGTTTAGATTGGGCAGCTTGCCGTGCGGGATGGCGATGCCGTTGCCGATGGCGGTCGAGCCGAGCTTTTCGCGTTGCACCAGAATGTCAAGAATGGCGCGCTCGTTTTGGCCGCTGAGCAGGGCTGCACGCGCCGCAAGCTCATGCAATGCCTGCTTCTTGCTGTTGACTTTCAGTGTCGGGATGACTGCGTTCGGCGCGACAAGATCGGTGAGCGGCATGGAACTGACCTGGGAGGCGGGACCGCAGTGACGCTGGGGTTCGCTGGTTCTGGTATTGATCAGAACGGAGTACTACCGCTTTTGTTCGCGCGTGAAGTTTGCCAAAACCATGGTCGGCGCGTCGGACCCATGCGCGAAAGGCGGCGGACCATAGGGAGCGTCTGCCGCGCCGTCAATGGGCATCCGGTGGGGCGACGGCGGACGGATCGATCCAGCCGAAATGTCCGTCGGCCCGGCGGTACACAACGTTGATGCCGCCGTGCACGGCGTGCCGGAAGACCAAAACGGGAGCCCCGGTCATGTCGAGTTCCATCACCGCGTCGCTGACCGATAATTGTTTCAGCTTGGTGGTGGATTCGGCGATGATGACGGGCGCGAAGCCGTCCATCTCCGCTTCGTTCTCCTGCTCGGGCGCGGCTATGATGTAACTCGCCGCCTCGACAGAGGCCCGGCCGTCGTGGCGCTCGGGACGATGTTCCTTGAGCCGCCGATGATAGCGTCGCACCCGCTTTTCGATCCGCAATGCCGCTTGGTCGGCGCTGGCATAGGCATCTGGCGCCGTCCCTTCGGCTTGCAGCGTGATCTTCGAATCGAGGTGGATGGCGCATTCGGCGCGGAAACCGAAGCCGTCGCGCGCCAATGTCAAATGCCCCGAATAGCCGCCGTCGAAATATTTGACCATCGCTTCGGCGATTCGGCCGTTGATGCGGTCGCGCAAAGCGTCGCCGATATCGAGGTTTTTCCCGGTTATGCGAAATGACATGCCAACCTCCGCATAGAAGCGTCATTGCGTGGAGCGATTCGCGGGAACGGCACTCCTCACCATTTCACCCGACGTAGGTATCGGCTGGCATGGAGTCAACGCGATCGGGTGCCGTGCTGCGCACCGGCTGAGATCAGGGGCCGGCTACGGCCTGTTTCTCGCGTCGTCGCTGCACGGAGGACGGAATGCGCATCGCCTCGCGGTATTTTGCGACGGTCCGCCGCGCGATGTCGACGCCGGCCTCGCGCAGCTTTTCCACGATGGTGTCGTCGGACAGCACATCAGCCGCGGCCTCGGTGTCGATCAACTGTTTGATGCGGTGGCGCACCGCTTCGGCGGAATGCGCTTCGCCGCCGTGGGCGGCCGCGATCGCCGAGGTGAAGAAGTACTTGAGTTCGAAAATACCGCGGCTGGTCGCCATGTACTTGTTGGCGGTGACGCGCGACACCGTCGATTCGTGCATGTTGATGGCTTCGGCGACGGTCTTAAGATTGAGTGGGCGCAGATGCTCGACGCCGTGAGCAAAGAATGCGTCCTGCTGGCGAACGATTTCATTTGCGACCTTGAGAATGGTCCGGGCGCGCTGGTCCAGCGCACGCACCAGCCAGGTGGCGCCTTGCAGGCACTCGGCGAGGTATGATTTATCGGTATCGCGGCGCGCCGTCGCCGAGACTTCGGAATAATAACTCTGGTTGACCAGAACCTTCGGCAGCGTGTCCGAATTAAGCTCGACAATCCAGCCACCGTCCGGCCCGGGTCGGACGAAAACATCCGGGACGATCGGCTGTACGACCGCTGCACCATAGGCCAGTCCGGGCTTCGGATTGAGGCGTCGGATTTCGGCGATCATGTCCGCCAAATCTTCGTCGCCAACGCCGCAGATTTTCTTCAAAGCGGCGAAATCGCGTCGCGCGAGCAGATCGAGCCGCGCGATCATTGCCTGCATTGCGGGATCGTAGCGGTCATGCTCCCTAAGCTGAATGGCCAGGCATTCGGCAAGATCACGGGCGCAGACGCCGGACGGTTCGAAACCCTGCAATATGCGCAGCACGGCCTCGACCTCGGTCGCGCTGGTGCCGAGCTTCTCTGCGATTGTCGCAATGTCGCCGGCCAGATAGCCGGCTTCGTCGACGAGATCGATCAGGTATTGGCCGATCATGCGGCGCACGGGGTCGACGATCGCAAGCGCGAGCTGCTCCTGGAGCCTGTCGATCAGCGTATCTTCGGCGGAAACAAACGCTTCGAGATTGTACTCGCCGTCACTGCTGCCGCCTGAGCCGACACCTGACCATTCCGAATATCCCGCCGGCGGGTCTGAGGTTCGCGGCCTAATCGGCTCGCCATCCTCCAGCGAGGCGTCGTCGAGCTGCGCCTCCGTCCGCTGCTGATTCGATTCTCGGCTCGGTTCGCTCTCGCCGCCATTCCAGGTGTCATGGCCATCGGTCGCCGTGCCGGCCGATAGGCCTCCATTGGGCTGCGCCGGCGCCGCCTCGTCGTCTGCAGCTCTTTCGAGCAGAGGATTGCGCTCGAGTTCGGCTTCGACGTAGGCCGCAAGGTCGAGGTTGGAGAGCTGCAGCAGCTTGATGGCCTGCATCAGCTGCGGCGTCATAACCAGCGCTTGGCTTTGCCGAATCTGGAGTCTTTGCGTGAGCGCCATGGCGGCCGGGAAAACTGGTCCGATTCTTGCTTGTCAGACCGTTGTAGCGCAATCCGGTTTCCCTGTCGCCAACCGATTTCAACTAGGCTTAAAGCCGGAATTCCTCGCCAAGATATAGTCGCCGCACGTCAGGGTTGTTGACGATGTCGCTGGCGCGGCCCTCCGTCAGCACTGCGCCGGAATAGATGATGTAGGCGCGATCGGTCAGTCCGAGCGTCTCGCGCACATTGTGATCGGTGATCAGCACGCCGATGCCGCGATTGGTCAGATGTCGCACCAGCGCTTGGATATCGCCGACCGCAATGGGATCGATGCCGGCGAACGGCTCATCGAGCAGCATGTAGTTCGGCCGGGTGGCGAGTGATCGGGCGATCTCGACCCGTCGGCGCTCGCCTCCGGAGAGCGCGATCGACGGCGTCTTGCGCAGCCGCGCGATGTTGAATTCCTCGAGCAGCGAATCGAGGTCGTACTCGCGCCGCTTGGCGTCGCGCTCGACCACTTCGAGCACGGCGCGAATGTTCTGCTCGACCGTGAGGCCGCGAAAAATCGAGGCCTCTTGCGGCAGATAGCCGATACCGAGCCGCGCGCGCTGATACATCGGCAGCGCGGTCACATCGTGGCCGTCGAGATCGATACGCCCTTTGTCGGCCTTGATGAGGCCGGTCATCATGTAAAACACCGTCGTCTTGCCGGCGCCGTTCGGGCCGAGCAGGCCGACCGCTTCGCCCTTGCGCACATAGAGGCTCACGCCCTTGACCACCATGCGCCCAACGAAGCTCTTTTCCACGCCGTGGACAGCGAGCAGTTCTTTGCGGTCGCTTTCTGGAGGGCCGCCATCGTTCGCCCGCTGTCGCAGTCGGGTCGCCGGCACCGGCCCGTTCTGAGGCGGGGATGGATGCTCCCGTTGGCGTTCGGGTTTGCGCTCGGGTGGGCGAGCTGATTTGCGCTGAGGCCGCTCAGCAGCTTTGCTCCGCGCTTTTTGCTCCGGACGAGGCAAGCTTGCGATGTCGAGATACGTGGCGTTGATGGCGCCGCCGATGGTTGCGAGATCGATAGCCTCGTCCTCGGCGACGGGTTTGCGTTTCGCACGCGATGGGAACCGGCGGAAATATGAGAGAATGTCCAACACGCTGATCTCGGGAAGCTCTCCTGCGAATCGCAGTTGAGTGCGGCTCAGAATATGAAGTCTAGCCGATTTCCGCGGTTATGGAGTCATAGGACTTTTCAGTTCGTCCTATTGGGCCCGATCGTCATGATATTTCCGCGGCTGCCGTTTTCGCCCTTGGTTGGTATGATGAGCGCGCGTACGCGACTCGGAGCGGCGCCGCCGCCGTTCATGCTTTCAACCCGCGCATTACCCGTCGTCGTATCGACGACTACGCGTTCACCGTGAACAACGTCTTGGCCCTGGCTGACCACGACATTGCCGGTGAGCGTAATCGTCTTTGCTTGCAGATCATAGACACCGGTATCGCCGGTCGCTTTCTGGTCCTTGCTGAAGACGGTGACGCCCCCATACGCTTCGATCTTGCGAATATTCTGCGTGGTCGTCGGAACTATCGCCGTCGACTGGGCACCAGGGCCGACGGGATCACTGCGGGGGGGCGCGAATCCCTGTCCATAGAACACGACCAGCCTCTGGCATTTCAGAGTGGTGTCACCCTGCACCACAACCACGTTGCCGGAGAATGTCGCTTGCTTGACCTTGTCGCGGACTTCCAGCGTGGCGGCATCGATCTGGATCGGCTGACCCTGGTCTTCGCCGGGGACGATGCTCTGGACGGGAGCGACTGCGGTGGGACGGCCATCCTTCGCCACCGCAAAGCTTGGAGCGATCAGCATCGCCATGATCGCCCAGACCCACTGCCGGCGTATCGTCATGGTTGCTTAGTCTCCTTGGAGGCCTGGTTGATCGTCATCGAGACGCCTCCGCTAAAGCGAAGTAGAGCGCCGTTGTCGACGGCTTCCAATCCCTTGGCATTGAGAGAGCCGTTGAGGAGCTTCACCTTCACCGGCTGTTGCGAGACGACATTGCCCTTGCGGGTGTCTATTACCGCTTGCGTCAGGCGCGCGGCGTAGCCGGTGGACGAAACGAGGACGATATCGTCATTGAGAGTCAGCAATTCCCCTTTGAGATCGTAGGTTCCTCGGGGCGCGGTCATTTCCACCGTGCTTTTGTCCGCCATCTCTATTGTGGTGTGAATCTGCTGAAGTTCCAGCACGTCGGGATTGCCGATGTCCTGCGCGGCAGATTCCGCTGTGAAGACATAGGGGCGACCGTCGCTAGTGAAGCCGGCAATCTTCGGCTCCTGCATCGTGATTTTCGTGCCTTTGATCACCAGCTTGCCAAGCTCGCCGGGCAGCCGAATGTCATGGAGAGTTGGTATGTAATCGGCGATGGCAACGACGAGCAGTATCGCCGCGATCGCGACAGGCACACCAATGCGAAGCAACCGCACCCGCGAACTGTGCCGCAGCGCCGCCTGGTAGGTCCGATCTATGTCGCCGTAGATTCGTGACGAAGACGATGTCTTAGCGGCGCTGCTGGCGTACACGGCGGCCAAACCATTATCTCCTGGAGACCGTTGTTCCGATTCGAACGATGGAATAGCCCAATTTGAGGGGCCGCGCGCTGCCAAAATCGCTGGCGAATGTGGCCCGGGGAGGGCCGGCATCCGGGCATGACCCCCGCGGGCCATCCGCTCGCTCTCATCCGGCCTCAGGAGTGGGCAAAAATATCCGCATCAGCAAAGCCTGCCAAATCAAGCCGTACCCGATCCGGCAAGAAGCGGAAGCAGGCTGCAGCAAGTTCGGCGCGGCCCTCACGCGTCAGCATGGCATCAAGCTTGCCCTTGAGCGCGTGCAGATAGAGCACATCGGCGGCGGCGTAGGATATCTGAGCCTCACTGAGTTCGGCAGCTCCCCAATCGGAAAGCTGTTGCTGCTTAGAAAGGTCGTGCCCCAGCACCTCGCGCACGAGATCCTTCAGTCCATGCTTGTCGGTATAGGTTCGGCACAGCCGCGACGCGATCTTGGTGCAATAGCTCGGCTCCGGCATCACGCCGAAGGTTTTATAGAGCATCGCGAGATCGAACCGTGCGAAATGAAAGATCTTGAGCCGACGTGTGTCGGCGAGCAGTTGCTTAAGGTTTGGCGAGTCGGCGGCATGCGGTGCGATCTGCACCACGTCCGCGGAACCGTCACCGGGCGAGAGCTGGACCACGCACAATCGGTCGCGGCTGAGTTCGAGCCCCATCGTTTCGGTGTCGATCGCGACCGCACCGGTATAGCGCGAGGTGTCCGGCAGATCGCCGCGATGCAGGCGGATGGTCATGGGGCATCTTGAATATCGCACCCGACATGGCGCGTCAAAAGCAGCCGGAGACGGAAGGCCGCAAAAGAGCAGGCAGCATATTGGCGCATGGATCGGCCTCGATCATTAGTGCCGGGCTTACGTGAGAACCAATAAGAGCGCAGCCATTCGCTTTCGGCAATTCCGACCGTCAAAACTCCCGGGTCTGATTCCGCAAAGCCGCCATGACACAAGAGCGCGGATTTTGGCAGAATTGCCGTGGTTCGCTCGGGTGTGGTGCCGATGTGTCGGGTTGTCAGGGGTGGTGGGGGCGCCGGCTCGCCGGCGGCTTGGAGCGCGCACCGCTGCCTTCTCGTCGCATTGAGCGTCGCCGCGTTGCTTGCGCCGGGCAACGTTTGGGCGCAGGAATCACCGGGTGCGACGCAAAATCCGGGTCTTACAACTCTTCCCGAGATCCGCGTCATCCCAGCCTCTCCGCTACCGCCACCGCGACGAGCGACTGCGCCGGTCGCCGCGCGGCCCGCGACCGCCCGCGAGGCTGCCAGCGAACATGGCGCCCCGCCAGCCGAACCCGGCACGATCGATCGCGACAAGGTCCCGGCCAATGTCCAGACACTTCCGGCCGGCGATTTCGATCATGCCACCAGCCCCGACCTGCTGGACGCGTTATCTCGCGCGCTCCCGGGGGTGGCGCTGAGCGACCAGACCGGGAATCAATTCCAGCTCGACCTGAATTACCGCGGCTTTATTTCTTCACCGGTCATCGGGACGCCCGAGGGCCTCGCGGTCTACCAGAACGGCGTGCGCATCAACGAAGTGTTCGGCGACATCGTCAATTGGGACTTCATTCCGGAGAACGCGATCAGCAGCATGACGTTGGTTCCAAGCAATCCGGTTTACGGGCTCAACGCGCTCGGCGGCGCCCTGTCGTTCGACATGAAGAACGGCTTCACCTATCAGGGCGTCGAGGCCGAAGCAGGCGGAGGCTCCTATGGCCGAATCGGCACCTCGGTTCAGGCCGGCGGCCAGAACGGCAACCTCTCCGGCTACATCACCGCCGATGCAATCGATGACGCCGGCTGGCGCGAGGACTCGCCGTCGCAGTTGCGACGCGTCTATGCCGATTTCGGCGTGCGGGGCGATCAGACCGAATTCCACGTCACCTTCACCGGCGCCGATAATAATTTCGGCGCGGCCGCTGCAACGCCTGTGCAACTGCTGGCGCAGAATTGGGCGAGCGTCTACACCGTTCCGCAAACGACCCACAATGAGCTCGCCTTCCTAACGACAAGCGCGAGCTGGAAGCCGACTGCTACGTTTTCACTGCAGGCCGATGCCTACTATCGCGGTTTCTGGCAAAGCCATGTCGACGGCAACGGCACGGACGCGCAGAACACCGGATGTCCCGATCCGACCGTACTGTGCTTCCCCAATCTCGACGGAACGCTAACTGACCTCGTCACGACGACGGGGCAAACTGTGCCGGCGACCGGTGCGCTCGCCACCAGCGTCTTGGGCGAAATCGACCGCACCTGGACCGCGACCAACAGCTTCGGCGGTTCGCTGCAGGCGGCTTCTTCCGAAAGAGTTCTCGGTCACGGCAACAATTTCGTGGTCGGCATGAGTGTCGATCGCGGCCTCGTGCAATTCACCACCACGAGCGAACTGGGGACGATCAATGCCGACCAGTTTCCGTTCGTGGAAGGCGTAGGCTTGTTCATCGATCAGCCGTCAGGCGACGTCGCTCCGGTGCAATTGGGCGCCTCCACGCTTTATACCGGGTTCTACACGAGCGACACGTTCGATCTCACACCGCGGCTTTCGCTCACCGCCGGCGGCCGCTTCAACGCCGCCCAGATCACGCTGCAGGACGAGCTGGGCAACGATCCCGGTCTCGATGGCAGCCACGATTACAGTCGTTTCAATCCGGTCGTCGGCGCAGCCTATAAGCTCACGCCGAACGTCACCGTCTATGGCGAGTACGCCGAAGCAAACCGCGCACCGACGCCGCTCGAGCTGGCCTGCTCCGATCCGACGCGGCCCTGCCTGATCGACAATGCGCTGGTCGGGGACCCCAATCTCAATCAAGTCGTCTCGCATACGATCGAAGGCGGGTTGCGCGGCCATTTCGAACTGGCGAAGGGGCTCTTGAACTGGAGCGTCGGCGTCTATCACACGCTCAATGTCGACGACATCATCGATGTCGCAAGCCCGATTCCGGGACATGAGTATTTCCAGAACGCGGGAAACACCCTGCGCAAGGGCATCGAAGCGAATCTGACGTACAAGCGGGATCGCTGGACCCTTTATGCCAATTACACATCGGTCGATGCGACGTTCCAGAATGCCTTGACCTTGTCGTCGCCGAACAATCCGTTCGCCGACGCCAACGGAAATATTTTCGTCGTTCCCGGCGATCACCTGACCGGCATTCCGGATTACCGCTTCAAGGCCGGCGCCGAGTATCGGATCACCGATCCGTGGAAACTTGGCGCCGACCTGAATGTTGTCGGCGGTCAATGGCTCGTCGGCGACGAGTCAAACCAGAATCCAAAGATGCCGGCCTACTGGACGGTGAATTTGCATTCGTCCTATCAGCTTACGAAGAATGTCGAGCTGTATGGGCTGGTGCAAAATCTTTTCGATCAGCATTATTATGTGTACGGCACTTTCTTTGAAACTGATTCCTTCCCTTATTTGAACCTGACCGACCCGCGCACTTTCGTACCGGGCATGCCGCTCGCTGCGTACGGCGGAGTGCGCGCGACGTTCTAGCGCAAGATCCGAAACAAGCCTGCCCTTGGACTTGATCCGGGGGTCGACGCCGGCTTTCCGAAAAGATCCTGCTCGAGCAAAATGCTGGGGCACAAAATCGTTTCAACTTGAAACGATTGCGTTGCAGCGGACGTGCTTGGAAATTTTGCCCGGATGTGAAAGATGCCTTACCATGCGAAGAGAAATATGGTCGAGGCGGAACGGGAAGGGGACCAGCCCATGGCTCGATGGACCGTGTCTACACAGCCTCGCATGATTTCGCGTCTCAGTGCTATCACGGCTGTAGCAAGCATGCTGACCGTCGTGGCCGGCTCGACGGTGTCGGCCCAGACGCTGACGAATCCCAATCCGCAGACAAAATGGCCGCCGCCACACGCCGTCGCGAAGTCCCCGCCCTCCGGGCGAGTGAAGTCGTGCGCCGCGTACGGCGCTGGCTTTGTGAACGTCGCTGGCACAGACGCTTGCGTTAAGATCGGCGGATTCGTGAGCACGGAAGCCGGCGGTCAGGGGCGCTGAACCGTCGCAGTCTGCCAAGCGATGCAAGGTGTCCTAAAAAAGCACCAACATCGCCATCTTTTTTGAATTCAACGCGGCCCGCTATGAGGCGGGCGTTCGTCCGGTTGATAGAGAACGATTTTGCTGCCGTCATAATCGAAACCAACGGTGGCGTGAATTGAGTTTCTGCAAGCGCTCGCGCACCTTTTCGCGTTTCTCGGAATCTACGAAGCTGTCGATCGAATCCAGGCACCGCCCACTCATCAGGACAGTTCCCATTCGACAGTCCACGCCGCTCGCATCGCCCTGCAGGCGTCCCACTTGGCCAACGCCGTAACAGTCCAATGATCCCTACAAAATGGGTCTTCCGTGAATCATAGGCGGTGATATGAAACAATGCCTTGGTGCCCAGGAGAGGACTCGAACCTCCACGCCTCGCGGCGCTAGTACCTGAAACTAGTGCGTCTACCAATTCCGCCACCTGGGCAGCGCGGGACTAGGTACGGAGCGGTCCCCGGCTTGTCAATCGAGCGGCATTTTCGTGCTATAACAGGGTCGTAGCGATCCTGGATTTCGGTACCGATGGCCGTAAGAAATAAACTTGAGATGCTCGTCACCGTATTCGGCGGCTCCGGATTCCTCGGCCGTCACGTCGTTCGTGCGCTCGCCCAGCGTGAGTATCGCATCCGCGTCGCCGTGCGCCGACCCGATCTGTGCGGCCATCTGCGGCCGATGGGAAGGGTAGGCCAGATCCACGCCGTGCAGGCCAATTTGCGCTACCCGCAATCCATTGAGGCGGCGGTGCGTGACGCCGATGTGGTCGTCAACCTGGTCGGCATATTGTTCGAGCGCGGTGCCCAGCGTTTCAATGCCATCCAGGCACAAGGGGCGGGTGCGGTCGCGGTTGCGGCGAAGGCCGCGGACGCGCGCCTGGTTCATGTCTCGGCCATCGGCGCCGATCCGGATTCACCTTCGCGCTACGCGCAATCGAAGGCGGCCGGCGAACGGCTGGTGCTGGCGGCGCAGCCCGAAGCCGTCATCATGCGGCCGTCGATCCTGTTCGGCCCCGAGGATGATTTCTTCAACCGGTTTGCTGCGCTGGCGCGCATCGCACCGGCGCTGCCGCTGGTCGGCGGCGGTCATACCCGCTTCCAACCGGTATTTGCCGGCGATGTCGGCGAGGCGATCGCCAAGGCCGTCGATGGCGAGGCAAAGCCAGGCACGATCTACGAACTCGGCGGGCCGGATGTGCGGACGTTCAAGGAGTTGATGGAATTCATGCTCACGACCATCGGGCGCCGCCGGCTGTTGATGTCGTTGCCATTCGCCTTGATGAAACTCCAAGCTGCCTTCCTGCAGTTCTTGCCAAGACCTCCGATCACGCCGGACCAGGTCGAACTGCTCAGGAGCGACAATGTGGTGTCCGCCGAGGCCCGACGCGACGGCCGCACCCTTGAGGCGCTCGGCATTGTGCCGGAATCGATTGCCGCGATCTTGCCGACTTATCTGTGGCGTTTCCGCAAAACCGGCCAGTTCAATCCGCACACCGCGCAATGATCGCGGATATTATGCTGTTTTGGCCGATTTATTTTCAACTGCGCTCTCTACGCGCACGGCGTCGAAAATTTTCGCGGCGGCCTGATCCCAGGTCGGCCATCTAAAGTCGGCACGTATCTTGGCTTCGTAATTGCCGCGAGCGCTTGGATGCTCGATCCACGTTCGCAATGTTGCGAACCATGCGTCCTCGTCGGCCGGGTCAAGGCAAGGAGAGAAGCCGTCGACGGTCTCCGGTAGCGCCCCGCCGGTCGACGCTATCACCGCCTTGCCGTGCGAAAAGGCCTCGATCACCGGCAAGCCGAAGCCCTCGTAATGCGAGGGATAAACGCAGAAGGCGGCGGCGCGATACAGCGCGGCAAGATCGTCGTCGCCGACGTCGACGAGATGCATCAGCGATCCGCCAAAGATGGCGGCATCATCGATCTGTTCGAGAACGGCGTCGACCTGCCAGCCGCGACGCCCGACCAGAACCAGCTTGAAGCGCTCGCGTTGCGGCACATTTGCGGCCAACAAATTCTGCCATACCCGGATCAGCGAGCCATGCCCTTTGCGCGGCTCGATCGTGCTGACATAGAGAGCGAAGCGGCCAGCCTCCAACCCTTCCGGCAACGACACCGTTGAGATCGCCGGAGCTGGATCATAACCGAGCTGCACGAGGCGACGGGCGGAAAGAGCAATACCATTGCCTGCACAATAGTTCTCTACATCGCTTGCGACACGTCGCGAGTTGATCAGGATTTGATCCGCGGTGGCAAACATCGTCGTCCAATAGCGGCGAATCGCTGCAACTTCCTCAGGAAAGAAATATTGCGGGAAGAGTAGGGCAATAATGTCGTAGCACATGACCACATAACGGAAGCCGAGCCGCTCTTTCAACGCGGCGATTGCGCCGGCATCCTTATGGGTCCAGTCGGAACCGACCGACAGGATGATATCGCGCGGCCCGAGCACCAACGGTTCCTTGACGGCGAGCCGATAGGGCACGACGCCGCGACGGCGACGTCGGCGCAAATGCAGAACGAGCCGCTGCACGCGCTCAACGGCGCGGGCCGTGGCGCCCCGGCGGGAGGCGAGGCGCCAGCGCTCCAGCGCATCGACCACGGAATAAGGCGACGGCAGCAGACTAAGCAGCTTGCCGCGGCGGCTGCCGACGGCGCCTTGCCAGCTGACAAGGTGCGCAGCCCAGCGGGGATTGATCGCCCGGAAGCAGCCGCTTTCCTTGTCGTAGAACGACAACACGACGGTCGGCCGCTGCGCCAAGGCGTAGCGGGCCAGCGCTTGCTCGACTCGCAGGATGCCGACAGCCGGTCCTCGCCATCGCGCAATACTGGAAATGTCGAATATCGTGCGCCCAGCATCGCTCGCTGTCACGGCACCGCTGCCCACGGGAAAGTCATCCGTTGCGAGTTGGT
>JASHQI010000002.1 GCA_030037645.1 Xanthobacteraceae bacterium | reverse complement strand
GCCGAGCAACTCGGCTTCCGCAAAGTGATCGACACCACCTTCATGATCGCCACCATGATCCATGGCAATCCCGATCCTGAGGATCTGCGAAAGTTTTTCCGCGCGCTGCGCAAGGCGCAGCGCGACATCGATCTGCGGCCCGAACTCTACACCCATTATTACAAGAATGAATTTCCCGACCGCTTCCATCCGATGATGGACACGCGCCGCTGGGGACCGGGCGAGCGACTGGTTTTCGAGCCTTACACCAAGGAGGTCTACGAGGAATCCCGCGAGTGGATCGCCGACCATCATATCTTCCCGGAAGGCGCGATGGGGAACGGACATTATGAGAAAGCCACATTGTCGCTGATCGGGTAATCCCGCAAAAACAACAGCAGCGAGAATCTCGTCATGGCCACGCACCTGATACCTGTAAGGGTTGCGCCGAAGGGTATGGGGCTGAATGATTTTGTCGCCATGCAGGAGGGCTTTTTTGCCGCCGAAGGGCTCGACGTCGCGTTCGACTGGAAGACGTTCCGCGGCACGCAATCGAGCTGGAAGGATTTCGATTATTTCCAGCGCCCTCAGGATCGCCCTTACACCGAGGACAAACAGGATGTCGTGCAGGGCGCCTGCGTGTGGGGGACGATCTGTAATGCCAGCGCCGGAATGGGTCGCGCGGTGATCGAGGCCTACGGCGATTCCCCTTGGGCGATTTTCGTGCGGCCCGAATCCAAAATACGCCACCCGCAGGATTTGAGAGACGTACCGGTAGCCGTCGGCATGCGCGCGGGCAGCCACTTCAACGTGCCCTATCGGCTCGAAAAATATCTGCCGCTCGAGCACATCAAGACCGTCAACACCGGCGGTTTCGGCGCGCGGCTGAAGGCGCTGCTCGACGGTGAGGTCGAAGCGGCAAGCCTGCTGCCGCCGCAGATCGCCATGGCCGAACAGCTCGGCCTGCGCAAGATCATCGAAGATCGCTTCAAGACGCTGTGGTGGGTGCCCGCGGACACGCCGCCGGAGGTCGTCCACGGCTTTCTGCGCGCGCTTCATCGTGCCGAAGCGGCCCTCGAGTCGAAGCTCGCCGAGTTCCTGCCGCTGTGGAAGCTTTCCATCCCGCCGGAATTCGAGAACGTCCATCAATGGGACTTCAGGGAATTCGGCCGTGGCGAACGCTTCATCAATAAGCCGTTGCCACGAGAGGATTTCGAGGAGGTATTTGCGCAAGTTGAGCGCTGGGGCCTCGATCAATACCTCAAGGATCGCAACTTCGAAACGTTGAGCTATCCGGCAGCGTCATGACCGGACACGATCAGCGACGAGCGCACGCAGTTGCCAGGGCGGACTGCTCGGAAAGGCGCCTCCTTAGAGCGCGACTTTTTTGAGAAAGCTTTCAATCTCGGCGCGGAGGTTTCCGACCGAGCTGTCGACCGAATTGGACGCCGCAAGCACGGTTTCAGCGGCCGCTCGTGTACCGATCGCGGCATCAGAAACCCTAGCAAGGACCGAAACAACCATACCCGTTCCCCGCGCTGCGTTCGCCGCATTGCGGGAAATTTCGGAGGTCGCCGCGTTTTGCTGCAGGATCGAAGCAGCGGCCGCAGCGGCGCGCGTGCTAATGTCATGCATGCTTTGCTCGATGCCTTGAATCGCGTCAACGGCGCCGCCGGTCGATTCCTGGACCGCCAAGATGTGACGGGTGATTTCCTCGGTTGCCTTAGCGGTTTCCACCGCAAGCGATTTGACCTCGGAGGCAACGACGGCGAACCCGCGTCCCGCTTCGCCGGCCCGCGCCGCCTCGATGGTGGCGTTAAGTGCGAGAAGATTGGTCTGGCCTGCGATGTTTCGGATCAGTGCGACGACATCGCCGATCTTTTGCGCAGCCTGAGCGAGCCCCGCATATTCGCCATTGGTCGCTTTCGCCTTGCCTGCGGCGTTACCGACCAATTCCTTGGTTTGAGCGACCTGCAGATTGATCTCCGCGATCGACGCCGACAATTCTTCGGCCGCGCCGGCAACCAAGGAGACGTTGGCCGAGGCTTCGTTTGATTCACGGAGCGCCCCTTCCGCGTGCCGCGTGGTTTCGTGTGACGACGCGATCAGCGCGCTTGCGGTCGATTTCATGGCGCTTGTGCCGTCGCTGACATTCCCAAGCACTTCTTCGACCCGCTCGCGAAACGATGAGATCGCGCTCTCTGTCAACAATCTGCGGCTCTCCTGCGCAAGCATGTCGTCGCGCTGCTTCTCAAGCCGTTGTCTTTCAGTGATATCTTCGTGCGTCGCGACGTATCCGCCGCCCTTCATCGGCTGGCGAACGACGCGGATGAGGCGTCCATCAGCAAGTTCATCGACCCGGCTCGAGATTTTTTCAGATGAGTGTCGACCCAGCGCGTTCAGCTTCTTGTCGACGGCGCCGGCATTCTTTTCACCCTTCAAGACGCCATTCATGACGCGATGCGCGATGATTGCTTCGTGCGATGTTCCGGCCTTCAAAAGTTCCGGCGGGAGGCGGTACAAGCTGGCATAACGATCATTGCATATGACCAGACGCTTATCGCCATCGAACATGCACAAACCGTGCGTCATGTTCTCAAGTGCGGTGTTGAATCGCAGATTGGTCTGTTCGAGCGACAACTGCCGGCGGATACCGGCAGCCACGGCCATCACCTCAAGAACAGTGAACGCAGCGGCGACCAAAAAATAGACCGCGCGGCGCCATTCGTAGTCTGCGGCTGTTTCATGCTGATTAGGCAACAGAAAAACGAGGCCGGCCCAGAAAGTGACGATAATCGCCATGCCGACTATCGGGCCTGGCTGCAGCAGGGCACGGAAGTATCTGGGGAGGCGAGTATTCATTTCAGCCCGGTATTCAATGCCCTGATGCCTCAATTGGCGTTTGAATTTGGTTAAATTACCGCCTTTGCTCCGACAATTTTACCTCCGGCGTTCATCAATCGTTAACTTCTCGCGGGGACTTCGAGAGCCGTCTTTGTCCGCGTCGCAAACCCTGCGGCCGGCCAATTTTATGTCGCGATCAAGCCCTGACGGCGCGCCAGCAGCCAGTAGAGCGCAATCACCGGCGCCATCAGAATGAGCGTGACGGTGGCAAGAGCCGAGGACTGGCCGAGCCCGCCGCCGAGCCACAGGCTCCAGACCACAACCGGCAGCGTGATATTGCCCGAGGTCGTAAGAATCACGGCTAGCGTCAGTTCGCGGAAAACCAGAAGCGCGATCCACAGCCAGGCGTAGAGCAGTGTCGGGGCCAGTAATGGAACAACGATGCGACGGAACGCTGTTGAGCTGCTGGCACCGCTTGTGAGCGCCGATTCTTCGAGCTCGTTGTGGATTTGAATGAGACCGCTGTTCGTCATGCGCGTGCCGTAGCTCAGGCGCGCGATGGAAAAGACAACGAGCAAAATCCAGATCGTGCCATAGATCGGCAGCGCGCCTTGGATCACATAGAGCGTGATCAAAAGTGCGCCGACGGCGAAGATGATACCCGGCACTGCATGCGGCAAGAAGGCGACGAAGTCGAAGCCGGCTCGCCATGGGATGCGCGAACGCAGCACGATCCATGAAAATGCGACGCTTACGACAACGGTCAGGCTTGGGACGAGCAGCGCAAGCAGGATCGTGTGCCACATGGCACCGAGCGCCAAGTCCCACGGCAAAGTCAGGTATTGCGATAGCGACACAGCCTGGAGCGCCGCCCGCGACGGCATCTGGAAGAACGGCAGCAGTGACGCCCACACCAGAAGCGCAATCGGCAGGATTATGCCCAGCGTAAAATAGGTGCCGAGGAAGCACCAGGCGACAATCTGGTGCCGGCCGAGCCTTATAAGCTTCGGCCGATAGCCGCGTCCGGTCACAACCGCGAAGCGTCGGGACTGGTTTTGCATGCGCGCATACCACCAACTTGCGAGCGCCGCGATCGCCATCACGATGGTGCCGAGCGCCGCGGCGAGCCCGTAACGCGGCAGCACGTCCTGGGGATTGAGCAGCAGGTAAAGATAGGTGCTGAACGTGAACAGCCGCTCGCCCCAGCCGATGATCGCCGGCACGTCGAAGGCGGCAAAGCCGATCATGAAGATATAGATCGAAGCCGCAAGCACGCCCGGCGATGCCAGGGGCAACGTCACGCGGCACAATACCATCCAGGGGCTGCCGCCATGCATGCGCGCGGCTTCTTCCAACGACGGGTCCATGGCTCGGAACACGGCGGCAGTCATGATGAAGGCGAGCGGAACGAGGTTGAGGCCTTGGACCCAACCCATGCCGACGACGCTGAGGATGTTAAGCGGCGCCTTTGCAAGATGAAAAGCATGCATCAGGAATTGGTTGAGTAGCCCGATCCGCGGATGCAGCATGAACAGCCAGCCCATAGCCGCGGCGAAGCCCGGAATAAGCAGCCCGATCGCCATCGACGTGAACAGTAACGTCTTGGCGCGAAGATCGGTGCGCTCTACCAGCCAGGCCGCCGGCAGCCCGAATACGAGCGCGACCAGGAGCGAGACAAGCGAGAAGCCCACGGTATCGAGCAGCACGCTATAAGTCCGCACGTCGGAAAAAACCGTGATGAAATTTTGAACGGTATAGATGAGCTTCGGGTCGCCTGGCGTGCCGCTGGTGAAACCCAGCCACATCATGATGGCAAGATGCGCGACGATGATGAGGCTCACGATAATGACGACCGCGAGCATCACGGCCGGCATGACGTCGATGTCCGCTCCGAGGCTTGCGCTACGATCCTGCTTGCTCATGCGAACTCCCTCACCGCGGCGGGGAGAGGGAGACGTGCAGCTTCGTCGCCCTACACTCGCCATCACCCCTTCGTCGTGATGATCTTGATCAATTCGCTCTTATCGGCGTCGATCTCGGGATGGCGCAGATACCATTCGGTCGTGACTTCCTTGAACTTGACATTCAGCTTTTTGTAATCGTCGACCATCCTTCCCATTCGCGAATCCGGAAAGGTATGAAGATCGATCTTCCAGGTATCGTAGGAAATCTTCTGGCCCTCATCGGTCAGCAGGAACAGCGTGAAGAGCTTGGCCGCATTGGGATGCTGAGCATTCTTTGGGATGCCAAAATAATAGTAGCGTTCCTGGGCCGCATCGAGCGGCATCATCTGCGCCAGTGGCGCACCCTTGGCCTGCCAGACCAACGCATCCTGCCCTGTGCAGTCCATGACGAGCGCGAGGTACTCGCCGGTCGCGAGACGTTCGGATTCGCCGCAGCGAATGAGGCCGGCAATCTGGTGCGACAGCTTTTTCACGTAATTTATGGTTTTCTCTTTGCCCCAGACATCGCTTGCGAGCAGCACGTCGAAGCCCGCTGCATAGGGCGTCGAGGCGATCTTGCCTTTCCACTGCGGCTTGAGGAAGTCCTGCAGCGTCACCGGCTTCATCGGTGCCAAACTTGAATTGTAAGTTGCGCCGGTCAATCCGGTCGCTACGCGAATGAGCCTGCCGTCGAATTCGGTAATTTTGGGATCGATTCGCGACGGCAAATAACTGTGCCAATCGACCGGTCCGAACAGATCGAGCTTGATCAAGGGAGCCATTTGCGGTGCAGCGCCAAGCATGATGTCGGCGTCCGCTTTCTGGCCGGCGGAAAACTCGGTCGCAATCTGATTGCCGATGCGCGCCATGTCAGAGCCCGGCACGAAATCGATCTGTACGTTGCTGCCGAACATCTTATTCATGCCCGCCTGGAAACGGGCGGCGCCTTGCGCGCCGTCGTAGGTCGAGGTGCCCCAGCTAAGGGTCAACGCGCCTTCCTTATTGGCTGCGGCGACGAGGTCTTTCAGCGCCGGCGTCATATCTCGAGCCTGAGCGTCGGCAGATGTCAGGAACGCAAGCAGGGCAGCAATGAAAACCGCCTTGGTTTGTTTCATGATGTGCTCCTCTCCTGCTTCTCGTCATCGCCGCACTTTGCCGTCGAGTCCGATCGTGACACCGTAATCTCGCTCGGCGGCCGCACGTGTCATGTAGCCGGCATCGAGATCGCGCTGGATCAGGCCGACCGGGCGCTCGCTCGGAGGACCATAACCGCCACCGCCGCCGGTCTCCACACAGACAATGTCGCCAGCTTCGAGCCGATATTCGTCTTCCTTGTCAGCGATGACTTCTTTGTTGGTTGCGGTTTTGACGACGGTGAAGCGACCCGGCTTCGCTTCCTTGCCGCCTTGCACGCCCCATGGCGGACAGCGGGTGCGATCGAGATTGGTCCCCAGCTTGCACGGCGCCAGGATGCGGTACTTTTTGCGGAAGCCAAGCCCGCCGCGAAATTTGCCGGCGCCGGCGGAATCTTCCCGCAGCGAAAACTCCTCGATTCGGAACGGCATGAGCGACTCTTGCAATTCGAGCGGAATGATGCGCGTGTCGCCGTGCGCCATGGTGCGGAACGGACCCGCACCGTCATGCGTGGCGCACGCGCCCCAGCCGCCATGACCGCTGTCGTGCGTATCGAAGAACGAGCCGTCCGAGCGCCGGCCGTAGAATCGCACGCCCGAATGCGTGCCGAAATGCCCGCCGGTTACGCGTTGCGCCAAGGCGTTTTCCAACGCCTTGATGATGGCATCGATGACGGTCGGAAATGGCGTCGGGTACATGAACATCGGCGCCGTCGGATCGGCGCTGACGAGCTTGCCCGGCGGCAGAATGATCTTGATGGGCCGAAACGTGCCTTCGTTGGCCATCTCATCGGCACCGATGAGGTATTTGAACGCAACGCGCGCGATGGTTTGACCACCGCCGAAATATCCGGAATTGATCGGCCCTTTGGCTTGCTCGGCGATTTCGGAATAATCGACCGTGAGCTCATCGCCGGCAACGATCACTTTCACTTTGATCGGCACCGGATCGTCGGAGCCGGAGCGGTCGTTATCCAGCCAGGTCTCGGTGGTGTAGATGCCGTCGGCCATGTTGCGGATAAATGTGCGCGCCGCCGCCTCCGAACGTTCAAGAATGGCTTCAACGGCACGATCGAAAGTTGCAATGCCATAGCGGTCTGCCAGCGCCGCCGTGAGATCGCGCCCCAACAGACAACCCGCGAGCTGGGCGGCGATGTCTCCCGTCAGTTCCTGTGGCATGCGCGTGTTGGTCTCGATGATGCGATAAACCTCCTCGATCGGTTGTCCCTTCGACCACAATTTGATCGAGCGGAGCTGCAACCCCTCCATGAAGATATCGGTCGAACGCGATTGGATACCGCCGATCTCGATCCAGTGCACATTGATGGCGAAGAATCCGATCAGCGTTGCGCGTTGCGGCCCGGCATAGATCGGCGTGTACATCACCGTGTTGTTGAGGTGCTGACCTTGCACCGCAGCGTGATTGCACACGATCACGTCGCCATGATGTAACCGCTCGCGGCCATAGATTTTCAAGCCGTCGCGCACTGCCATGCCGACCGAATCCGCGACGAACGGCGGCATGCCGCCCGTGCATTGCGCAATCAGTTGCCCGCTCACGCCGACAAGGCCGACGGCAAAATCGTTGTACTCGTAGATATACGGACTGAACGCCGTGCGCTTGATATTGGCGTCGATCTGATTGGTGATCGAAACCAACCCGCGATGAATGACTTCAAGTGTGATCGGATCGACCGCTGACAGCGCGACATTTTCGGCGGCAAGCTGCATCACGATGCTCCGGACACGTTCCGGCAATGAATGCGAACTTCCTGCAACTCGCCGATTTCGAATCGGTCTCCCGGCCATACCAGGGTGGTCGATCCATATTCCTCGATGATCGCCGGACCACTGGCGGCAAAGCCGGACGGCAGGCTGGCGCGGTCATACACATTCGCTTCCACCAAACCACGGCCACCGAAATAGACCGGACGAACCGTCGAAGGGCGTGCGGTGGCGTGCCCGCGCGGCAGCCGATGAAGATCGGGCCGGCGCAGGCGCGTGAAGGCGGACAAGTGGAGCGCCTGAAACTCCGCCTTGGCGCGCGTATCGGCATGACCGTAACGGCGCTTGTAGTCGCGGTCGAATTCGCGACGGATGTCGGCGGGCGTTTCAGTATTGGCGATTGCAACCTTGATGTTGTGGCGCTGTCCCGCGTACCGCATCTCCGCGTGGCGCTCGAACAGCACGTCACGGGCGCCGAATTCGCGCACAAGTGCGTCCCGCGCCTCATCCTCCATCTCGGCAAAAGCCTGGTTGAGCGCTGGGACCGTGTCTTCGTTCAAAACGCCGACGAAGGTTTTCGACAAGTCGAGCCGGGCGTCGGCGAGCAACATGCCCATGGCCGAAAAATTTCCAGGCTCAGGAGGAATGATGACTGTAGGGATCGACAACTCTTGCGCCAACGCGCTCGCATGCAACGGCCCACCACCGCCGTAGCAGAACAGAACAAACTCGCGCGGATCGAGTCCGTGCTCGACCGAGACCTGCTTGATGGCGCCGGCCATGATTACCGTTGCAATCGATAAAATTCCATCGGCAACTTCGATGATGCCGTTTCGCCCCCGATAGCCGAGCGGCTCGGCGATCCGTTGCACGGCGGCGCGCGCCGCATCAGCATCCAGCGTGAACTCGCCGCCGAGGAAACGGTCGGCATTAAGCCGGCCAAGCACCAGATTGGCGTCGGTCACGGTCGGCTCGCGGCCGCCATGCCCGTAACACGCGGGGCCCGGCGCAGATCCTGCGCTTTGCGGACCGACGTGAAGCCTGTTCTGCGGATCGAGCCAGGCGATCGAGCCGCCGCCAGAGCCGACTTCGACAACATTGATGACGGATGATTTGATCGGAAAGCCTTTGACATAGCCGCCAGCATAGTAGATCGACTCGACCGAGAACTGACCTTTCTCGACCAGCGCGCATTTCGCGGTTGTGCCGCCCATGTCGAAGGCGATCATATTCTTGTAGCCCAGCGCGTCCGCGTAGGCACCGGCACCGATGCAACCGCCGATCGGGCCGGATTCGACGAGGCCCACCGGCTGCCGGCACGTGCGCTCGACCGACAACAAGCCGCCGTTCGAGCCCATCATGAACAATGAGCCTCGGAATCCTTTGGCGGCGAGGTCGCTTTCGAGCCGGCGAATATAGGTGTTCACCTGCGGTCCGACATAGGCATTCGCCGCCACCGTCGATGTCCGCTCGTATTCGTACCATTCGCGCGTCAGCTCGGTGGAGCACGTGACGTAAATGTCCGGCAAGAGACGCCGCAACACTTGAGCCGCCTGGTCCTCATGTTGCGGATTTGCATAGGAGTTCATGAAGAAGATGGCGACCGACTCGACGCCGAGTTCCTTGAACTTGCCGGCAAGCGGCGCGAGCGCGTCAACGTCCAATGGCTCGATGATCTCGCCCCTGCTGCCGATCCGCTCCTTCACCTCGAAGCGCAACGTACGTGGGATGAGCGGTTCATCGCGCCGATAATGCAAATCAAACGGATCCGGCCGGTTGCCGCGAGCAATCTCAAGCACATCGCGAAAACCCCGCGTCGTCACCAATGCCGATTTGGCGCCCTTGCGCTCAATCAGCGCGTTGATGACCAGCGTCGTGCCGTGGTTGAGAAAAGACGCCGCACGCGGTTCGAGCTTGGCCTTGGCAAAGCAATCAAGCACGCCCGCGACAAAATTGCCGTAGGTGGTCGGCGACTTGGTGAAGACCACGGCGTGGCTATCGTCGTCGTACGCAACCAGATCGGTGAAAGTGCCGCCGATATCGACGGCCACGGAATAAGGCATTACGTTGATCCACACTCTAGTGGAGCGGATTTGACATTCGCTACCACCATGCCGCCAGTTCGTGAAGCGAATGTCAAATCCAAAACTCCACGAGCAATTTATATTCGCTAGTGGTTCTTTGATTCGGACATTCGCGCGAGCGGCTTTCGGAAATGGGATGCGAATGTTTGAATCGAACCACTAGCCGCGCTCATGGCGCTGTGAGAATATTACTACCTGCCGTTCGGCCGGTCTTGAACCCCATAACCATCATGCATGCAGGCATCGGAAAGACCGTACTCCGCAAGGAGGACTTGCGCCTCGTCACCGGGCGGGGCCGCTACAGTGACGATCTCAATTTGCCCGGCCAGGCCTATGGCGCAGCGGTGCGCTCGCCCCATGCCCATGCCCTGATCCGCTCGATCGATGTTGCGGCGGCGCGCGCCATGCCCGGCGTGCTCGCGGTTCTGACCGGAGCAGATGTGGTTGCCGACGGCCTCAAGCGGATTCCCCACCTCGCCGCTCCCGGCACGCCGCCCGACATCGTGCTGCATAACCGTGACGGCTCGCCGGTGCCGATCGCGCCGCATCACGTGCTGCCGACCGATCGGGTTCGCCACGTCGGCGCCGCCGTTGCTTTTGTGATCGCCGAGACGATTGCCGAGGCCAAGGATGCGGCCGAGCAGGTGGTCGTCGACTACGAGCCGCTGCCGGCGGTCACCGAGGCGACAGCCGCGGTCGAGCCCGGCGCACCGCGACTCTACGACGATTTGCCGAATATCATGATCGATGCCGAAGTCGGCGACGCCGCCGCGACTGCAGACGCGTTTGCGCACGCCGCCCATGTGACGCGACTGGACACCTGGATCAACCGCGTGACCGGGGTCCCGATGGAACCGCGCGCCGCGGTTGGCGTCTATGAGGCGACGACAGGCCGCTACACGCTCTATGCGGGCTCTGGCGGCATCGTGCGCCAAAAGCGCGAGCTTGCCGCCATCTTTGGCGTGCCGCTCGAGGCCGTCCGGGTCGTCGCGCACGAGATCGGCGGCAATTTCGGCACGCGCAACAGCTTCTTTCCGGAATTCGCGCTCGTCACCTGGGGCTCGCGCCGCGTCGGACGGCCGGTCAAATGGACCTGCGAACGCCACGAGTGCTTCGTCAGCGATTATATGGGCCGCGATCTTACGGTGTCGGCCGAGCTCGCGCTCGACGCCGACGGTCGCTTCCTGGCATTGCGTACCAGGAATCTGAGCAATGTCGGCGCGCACAGCGGCTCCTACGTGCCGCTGGTCAAGGGCGTCGGTCTGGCGACAGCCGGTTATCGTATTCCAACGTCGCACATCAGCGCCCGTGCCGTTCTGTCAACGACCATGTGCACCACTCCCTATCGCAGCGCGGGCCGACCCGAGGTGATTTACGTGATGGAGCGGCTGATCGACAAGGCAGCGCTCGAGCACGGTTTCGACCGCATTGCGTTACGGCGTCGCAATCTCATTCCGCCATCGGCATTTCCGTACCGGAACCCGCAAGGGATCACTTATGACAACGGTACCTATCGCACGGTCATGGAGCGCGCGATGGAGCTGGGCGATTGGAAGGGATTCAAGAAGCGCCGCGCCGAGGCGCGCAAACGCAAGCGGCTGCGCGGCATCGGCCTTTGCTGTTATCTCGAGACGACCGGCGGCTATCCGCGCGAGCGGGCCGATATCACGGTGCACCCCCATGGCCGAGTCGACGTCGTGGTCGGCACTCTGTCCAGCGGGCAAAGCCACGAAACGACCTTCGCACAATGCGTGGCCGAGTGGCTCGGCGTGCCATTCGATGACGTGTACGTCAACGAAAGCGACACCGACATCGTCAAGGAAGGTGGCGGCTCGCATTCCGCCCGCTCGATGCGGCTTGCCGGCATCGTCATGGGCAATGCGTCCGACGCCATCATCGAAAAGGGCAAAAAAATCGCCGCGCACATGCTGGAAGCCGCTGAGGACGATATTTCCTTTGACGCCGGCCGCTTCACCGTTAAAGGAACCGACCGCTCGGTCGGAATTTTCGACGTAGCGGCTGCGGCGGCAAACGGCAAAGCAGTACCTGAGGATCTCAGCGGACCGCTCGCCGCCACCAGCGACGAGACAATCAGGCAGCTCGGCTTTCCGTACGGCGCCCATGTCTGCGAGGTCGAAATCGATCCGCAGACTGGCGCGCTCGCGCTGGTGCGCTATACGGCGGTCGACGATGTCGGCCGTGCCATCAACCCGATGGTCGTGGACGGCCAAACCCATGGCGGCGCCGCACAAGGGATCGGCCAAGCCTTGTGGGAGTGCTGCACCTACGATGCGCAAGGACAGCTCCTGTCGGCATCGCTCATGGATTACGCCATGCCGCGCGCCGATCTCCTGCCGTCATTCACCACCGATATCAGCGAGGTGCTGACGCCGACCAATCGGCTCGGCGTGCGCGGCGCCGGCGAAGGCGGCACAACCGGTGCGCTCGGCGCCGTCGTCAACGCCGTGGTCGATGCGCTCGCCGAATTCGGCGTCACCCACATCGAGATGCCGGTGACGCCCGAGCGCGTCTGGCGCGCGATCCAATCGGCGAAGAAATAATGCGACTCACTCCGCCCATTCCCGCAAAAGCGGGAATCCAGCGAGAGGGGCAAAATGCTGGGTCCCCGCTTTCGGGGCACCCCACCGCGCCTTGCGCGACGGCGCCCGTGCGCGGGCACGAACAAAAATAAGATCACCGACAAGGAGCAACCATGCCCGACGTCCTGACCAAGCAAGACGGTGCGATCCTGCACGTCACCCTGAATAAGCCGGAGCGCGGCAATGCGGTTTCCGATGAGATGGTCGCGGAATTGACCGGTATAATCGAAGGCGCAGAGAAAACCGCGAATGTCTTGGTGCTGCGTGGCGCCGGTGCGGATTTTTGTGTCGGCCGAGCCACCATGGGTCAGAGGCCGCCAACCGAGCCGGATGCCTTCGAGCGCCGCACCTTTAGCGACGTTGTGTTCAATTGCTACGGCGCCATGCGTAACGCCAAGATTCCCATCGTCGCTGTGGTGCAGGGTCGCGCGCTCGGATTCGGCTGCGCCATTGCGGCGGCCTGCGACATCACGCTCGCCAGCGACAAGGCAGTCTTTCAGGTTCCTGAAATGGCGCACAACATCCTGCCGACCATGGTGATGTCGTCGTTCGTCGACCGAGTGCCGCGCAAGGCGATGAGTTATCTCGTCTATTCTCAGGCCGCGATTGGTCCGGAACGCGCCCTGAGCTTCGGCATCGTTAGCGAAGTAGTCCCGGCAGAAAAACTCGACGCCGCGGTAGAGACGCTGTGCGCGGCGATTTTAAAAGCACCGCTGCCGGCCATCCTCGGCGTCAAAGAATACGTCAAGACCGCCCCCGACATGGCAGTGTTCGGCGCCGTTGAATTCGCCCGCAACTTGCACGCCACCATCAATTCGTCCGGCAAAATGCGGAGGAAGCATTAGTGTCGCAGTGATCGCCAAGCAATTCCCTTTGGCCGGATTAGAGGGTAGACCTGGAATTCACTAGGAACGCAGGATGCCCTAGACCGTGCGGTCCACTGCTCGGATTTAGCCTTGCTAGGTGGCCGTTTCGAAGCTGCTCGGTCGTCGTACGCGACACGCCGGAATGGTCTGGGGGCGAGCCACAAAACGACATCCGATCGAGGGAGATGACTATGTTCGGACGGCCCACAGTGCTGTACCGCGTCGCTGCTTGTCTTTTGGCCACGGCGACCGCCGTATTCATCGGCGGCACAGCGGTGGCGACGGCGGCTCAACAAGCCGGCAGCGCCCTAATCACGATCAAAGCCACCGAACTGGAGCCGTCTCCAAACCCATCGCTCGCCTTCAACAGCATGGCGCAAGCGATGGGCCTGTTCGCTAAGCACGGATTGGCGCTCGAACTGGGGCCAAAACTCGGCGGTGGCGGCCCGGCACGAGTCCAAGCGATCGTCACCGACACCACCGATGTCGCCACCAGCGATATCATTTCCGTGCTCGGCGGCATTTATTCGGGCGCCAAGATCAAGATTCTGCTGGTGATGACTCCCTACGGCGACGAGGAAGTTTGGGGCCGTAACCAGTACAAGACGCTGAAGGACGCCGTCGGCCAGCCCTGGGCGGTCGCCAGCCTGGGCGGCGCCCAGCGCTTTAACGCGCAGATGACGGTCGAGGGCATGGGGTTCAAGTCCGACGCCTTCCAATGGGTGGCCATCTCTGGTGCCGACGGTCCGCGGCTCGAGGCCATCGACACCGGCCGCACGCAGCTCGCGAGCCTTTCGCATCTCGGCGCCGCGCTCGCCGAGGCCAAGGGCTTTACCAAGCAGGTTCACATTCTCGTCGCGCATACGGCAAAGCATACCCCGCCGGTCCCGCGGCTTGTCGTCGTGGCAAAAGCCGACTGGATCAAATCTCACGAGGCGGCCGCGGCTGACTATGTCGAGATGATGCTCGACGCCGGTCGGCAGTGGGAGAACAGCGCCAAGTCATGGGTCGATCCGGCACAAAAGATCTACGCCAACAGCGGCCTGAACGGCCAACAGCTTCGAGCGGCGTGGCAGCAATTCCGCGACGGCGGCTATTTCACCATTAACGGCGGCGTCAACTTCGCGGCCACGCAAAAAATCATGGATCTATTCTTCACGCTGCGGAACGAGAGTCCGAATCAATATCTGGCAAAGCCGGCGGACGTGTATGACACCGGTCCATTGCAGATCGCGCTCGACAAGATGGGTGTGGTCAAAGGCACTCCGGGCCTGCCCGACAATCCAGACTGGTATAAAGGCAAGGGCCTCGCCGCACAGTAATCTCGCAGTCCGGCGGGCAGCGGCAAATCCGGTTCGAGTCCGCCATCCATGCCTGAGCTTGAATTCGTCAACGTCCGCAAGAGCTACCGCGGCCCGACCGGCGAAAATTTGCTGGCGCTCGACGACTTCAGCCTGAAAGTCGCCGGCGGGCGGTTTGTCACGGTGGTCGGCCCGAGCGGGTGCGGCAAGACCACACTGTTACGCATGGCGGGCGGTCTGATTCCGTCGGAAACTGGAAAGATTCGCCTCGATGGCGCGGTGCTCGAAGGTCCAAGCCCAAAAATGTCGATGGTGTTTCAGGGCATCGGACTGATGCCGTGGAAGACCATTGAGGGCAACGTGTCGCTCGGCATACAGCTTCAGGCCCATCGCCAGAAACTCACCGCCGAGGAAAGCCACTTCGTCAAGGCGACTCTCGAACTCGTGGGGCTGAAGGGTTTCGAGCACTACTATCCCCATCAACTATCGGGCGGCATGCAGCAGAGGGTGGGACTGGCCCGAGCGCTGGTGCGCCAGCCCGAGATTTTGCTCATGGACGAGCCGTTCGGCGCTCTCGACGCCCAGACCCGCACGGTTTTGCAGGACGAACTCCTCAACCTGTGGGGACGCGTGAAGAGCACCGTACTCTTCATCACCCACGACCTCGATGAGGCCATCTATCTGTCCGACATGGTCGTCATCATGCGTCGGCGTCCAGGCCGGATCAAACAAGTGCTTGAGGTGAACCTGCCACAGCCGCGCTACAGCTACGATGCGCGCGCCGAAAAGGAATTTACGCGGCTGCGCAGCATCGCCTGGCAAAGCATCAAGGAGGAGTTATGACCCAATCCGCCGAACCGATGCCGCAAAGCAACGGCGCGAATTCGATTTTCGCCGCCATCGGCGGCAATCAGGTCCTCTTGGGTGCGCTGTCGATCGCCGTCTTCATTGGCGTCTGGCAAGTGGTCAGCATGAACGTCCCGCCGATTATCTTGCCAAGTCCCGCGAATGTTTTTGCCGCCTTCGCTGAGCTCACGGCTTCGGGCGAGCTCATTCGCGCCACCGGCCAGACGATCTGGCCGTTCGCGGTGGGCCTCGTGTTCGCCTTCATTATCGGAACGACGCTCGGATTGCTGCTTGGCATTTTTCGCCCGGCCGCCCGGCTGCTCGATCCGTACATTTTCGTGTTCTGGTCGATTCCCAACATTGCGTGGTTGCCGCTGTTCATCGCCTGGTTCGGCGTCGGCCAATTGACCCTGATCGTCTTCGTGTTCGTATCGGCCGTGTTTCCGCAGCTCCTCACCGTCGAAGCCGGCGCCAAGGAAGCCGACAGTTTTCTGGTCGAGGTCGCGCGTTCGCTGGGCGGCACAAAGCGCGAAATCCTGCATATCGTGGTGCTGCCCTCGGCACTGCCCTATATTTTCGCCGGCCTGCGGATCGCGGTGGGACGTGCGCTGGTCGGCATCATCGTCGGGCAGCTTTTGATTGTCGCAACCGGCATAGGCTACATGTTCCAATTCTACGGCGAGACGCTCTCGCTCGCCAAATACTTTGCGCCGTTGATCGTCATCGCGGCGCTGGCGGTTTTGCTCAATCGCGCCGTGAATTGGGCGGAGCACGTCTTCATCCCATGGAAGCCGCGGGCCTTCATCTGATCGGAGCTGCATTTTTCGCTCCAACCATTTGAGATTGGGACCCCATGGATCGATACCGAGGAAACATTGTATTCCGCGGCGAAGCTTATAATGTGCCACGCCGATGATCGTCGTTGCTGTCGACATTGGCGGAACGTTTACCGATCTCGTCGGCTTCGACGACGAGGCGGGACGATTCATTGAGGCCAAGAGCTTGACCACGCCGCACGAGCTGGTGCAGGGCGTCCTCGATTGCATTCGCAAGAGCGGCATTGCGGCCGGCGCGATCGACGAGCTGATCCATGGCTCCACCATCGCCATCAACACATTGATAGAGCGCAAGGGCGCCAAGACCGGCCTCATCGTCACGCGCGGTACGCGCGATGTCTACATCATCGGCCGCGGCAATCGGCCGGAAGCCTACAATCTGTTCTTTCATCGTCACCGACCGCTGGCGCCGCGTCATCTGACGCGCGAGATCGACGAACGGGTCATGAGTTCGGGCGAGGTGTTTCGGCCGCTGAACAAGGCGAGCGTGACCGAAGCCTGCCGCGCTTTGGCTGCGGACGGCGTTGAGTCCGTCGCGGTGTGCCTTCTACACGCCTATGCCAATCCCGAACATGAGCGCATCGCCGGGGCGATGGTGAGCGAGGCGTTGCCACACGTTTATCTTTCGCTCTCACACGACATTCTGCGCGAGTATCGCGAGTTCGAACGGATGTCGACGACCGTGGTCAACGCCTATATCGGACCAAAGGTCGGCGGTTACGTGAGAAGCTTGAAATCGAGGCTCGGCGCGGTCGGCTTTTCCGGCGATCTGTCGATCATGCGCTCCAATGGCGGCGTGATGACGCCGGAAGTGGCGACCGAGCGGCCGGTGGCGATGATGGAATCAGGGCCCGTGGGCGGCATCATCGCCTCGGCGCGAATCGGTGAAAAACTTGGTTTCGCCAATGTCATTTCATTCGACATGGGCGGCACCACGGCGAAGACCAGTCTCGTTCGCGACGGCGAGCCGACGCTGGCGCCCGGCTATTACGTCGGCGGCTATGCCAGCGGACATCCGGTGATGCTGCCGATGATCGACGTGGTCGAAGTCGGCGCCGGCGGCGGCTCGATTGCCTGGACCGACGACGTCGGCGCACTCAAGGTCGGGCCGCAGAGCGCCGGCGCCGATCCCGGCCCGATCTGCTATCGCGGCGGCGGCACCGAGCCGACCATCACCGATGCGAATGTCGTGCTCGGCGCCCTCGATCCGCACAATTTTCTCGGCGGCGAGCTTGTCCTTGACGCCGACGGGGCGCGCGCCGGCATAGAGAAAAAAATCGCAAAGCCACTGGGCATGGATACGATCACCGCGGCGCGGGCAATCCTCCAGATCGCAATTTCAAAAATGGCGCTCGCCGTCCGCGAGGTATCGGTCGAGAAGGGTTTTGATCCGCGCGATTTCGCGCTCGTTGCCTCGGGTGGCGCCGGACCCTTGCACATCTGCGCCATCGCGCGCGAGCTGCACATTCCCAAAGTCATCGTGCCACTGTTTCCTTCGCATTTCTCCGCGCTTGGCATGCTGCTCGCCGACGAACGGCACGATTTTATCCGCACGTTCTACTGCGATCTCGGGAGCCTCGATTTCAAGGCACTTGCCGCGGTGCACGACGAGATGGCGAGCGAGGCCAAGAAAAGTTTGCGCCATTCGGCCGATGCTGAGTGGAAGATCGAGCTTGACCTGCGCTATGTCGGTCAGGAATTCACGCTCTCGGTGCCGGTCTCGCGCGAAGCGATCAAAAAGGGCGAGCGGCAGAAAATCCGCGCCGCATTCGATGCGCTCTACGAACATCGCTACGCACACCAGTCGCCGGACGAGCCGGTCGAAATGGTCAACGTCCGTCTTGCCGCCATCGGCAAGCGGCCGCAGCTGCGCTTTCCCAGGCTGGCAAGGCGCGGCGTGACGAAGCCATCGCGCCGCCGCGATGTCTATCTCGCTGCCGCGCGCCAACCGATCGCCTGCCCGGTCTATCAGCGCGCCGAGCTTGGTTCCGGCGCGCGCATCAAGGGTCCGGCACTCATCGAGGAGCACGGCACTACGACCGTGCTGTTTGCGCAGGACCGCTGCACAGTCGCGCCGTCAGGCGAGATCATCATCGATGTCGGAGGCGCATAATGGCCAGGACCCGTCATCCTGAGGTGCGAGCGAGGCGAGCCTCGAAGATTGCACGGCCGAGACGTTCTGGCCGTCGCCCTTCGAGGCTCGGCGCTATGCGCCGAGCACTTCAGGGTGACGGGAAGAAAAAACCGCTCGACGCGGTGACGCTCGAAGTCATCCGCAACGCGCTGCCGGCCATCGCCAACGAGATGGCCGCCGACCTGCAGCGCACGTCCTACAACATGATGATCTACGAGGTCCGCGATTTTTGCACTTCGCTGGTGAACACCAAGGGCGAACTGATTTCGCAAAACGTCGGCGGCGTGTCGCATTTCGTCGCCGATCTCGGCGTCATCATCACCGACGCCATGAAGCGTTACGGCAAAGACGGCTTCAAGGAAGGCGACGTGATCATCACCAACCATCAGGCGGTCGCCGGCCAGCACCTCAACAACATCGTCATCTACATGCCGTATTTCTACAAGCGCGAGCTATTGCTGTTCGCCATGGTGCGCGCGCACTGGATCGACGTCGGCGGCATGTCGACCGGCTTCGGCGCCGGTCCGAGCGTCGGCGATCCGTGGCTCGAGGGCTTGCAGCTCGATCAGTTGAAAATCTATGAGGCCGGAAAGCTCAACGAAACTCTCTACCGCGTGCTCAAGGACAACATTCGCTTTCCCGAATCCTCGCTCGGCGACATGAAATCGCAGATGGCGGCCTGCCGACTCGCGGTGCGGCGCATGGACGAGCTGTTCAATAAATACGGCCGGGACACGATTCTCGACGCGATCGCGCAAATCTTCGACGAGACCGAGCGCAAGTGCCGCAACGTCGTGGAAAAGCTGAAAGACGGGGTCTACGAGGCGAGCGCCTTCCTCGACGATGACGGCGTCAAGCGCGACGAGCACCTTCCCATCGCCGCCAAAGTCACCGTCGATCGCGGCAGCATGACGATCGATCTCTCCGGCTGCTCGCCCGAACGCAAGGCGGCGGTCAATTCCCGCACCTATGCGGGCGCGCGCGTTGCCTACAAGGCGCTGACCGGCCCGCTCGAGCCGGTCAACGAGGGTTCGTTTCGTGCGCTCAAGGTGATCATCCCGGAAGGCAACATCATGATGGCGCGCTATCCGGCGCCGATGTCGGGCTGGAGCATGATCGTGCCGACCGTCGTCGACACCATCGTCAAGGCGCTCGGGCCTGCCATGATGGATCGCGTGCCGGCCGGCCATCACGGGCTTCTTGGCGGCGCGGTCGTGTTCTTCGGCGTGCACCCGAAGACGGGACGCCGCTTCGTCGTGCAAAGCATCGAGGGCGGCGGCTGGGGCGGACGGCCCACCGAGGACGGCGAGTCCGGCACCGTCTCGGTGTGCCAGGGCGATGTGCGCAATGCTTCGATCGAAGGCATCGAATTGAAGTGCCCCGTGGTTGTGGAGAGCCGGGCGTTGCGTACCGATTCCGGCGGCGCCGGCAAACATCGCGGCGGGCTCGGGCTCGATACTTGCGTGCGCAACCTGATCGACGGCCGCTGGAATTTCGACCACCCGAGCCGCGAGCATTGTCCGCCCTGGGGATTATGGGGCGGCAAGCCGGGAACGCATGGCGAATTTCTGCTGCGGCTTCCGGGTGAGAACGATTTCCGCTCCATGGACGCCCCGCACTATCCGGTGCCGGTCGATTCCGAGGTGATCGTGCGCACCGGTGGCGGCGGCGGCTGGGGCGATCCGCTCCAGCGTGATGCCGCACTGGTGCGCGCCGACGTGATCGAGGAATTGGTGTCGCGCGATGCCGCCGAGCGGCATTACGGCGTGGTGCTCAGGGACGATTTGACGCTTGACGAGACCGCCACCGAACGCCGGCGAAATGCGCTAAGATCGGGCCGGGCATAAGGGGCGCCTTTTAGCGTCAGGCGGAGCACGCAGGAGTTACAGATGAGGGCGGCACTGACGATCGTGCTATCGGCCATGATCGGCGGGCTGCTGGCGTCCACGGCTTCCGCGACTGACCTGCTTCGCGTCGGCAATGTCGGCGCCGTCGCGTTCTCCTTCGTGCCGACCAACGTCGGCAAGGAGGTCGGAATCTTCGCCAAGAACGGCCTCGATATCCAGATCATTGGCTTCGGCGGCGACGCCAAGCTGCAGCAGGCCATGGCCGCCAATGCCGTCGATGTTGGGCTCGGCTCCGGGCCAGGGATGGCCTTTATCGTCAAGGGCTCGCCGGTCAAGGCCATCGCCGCTATTGCCGGACCGCCGCTCATTTTCGGGCTGGTGGTGCGGGCAGACGGCTCGATCAAGACAATTGCGGACCTCAAAGGCCGCAAGGTCGGCATTTCCACGGTCGGGTCGGCGACGAGCTGGCTCATGAGCGAGGTATCGCGCCAACAGGGCTGGGGTTACGGTGGATTCACCCTGGTGCCGGCCGGCGACAATGCTGCTCGGCTTGCCGCACTGAAGTCGGGCTCGATCGACGCCTGCGTCGTCGACATCGGCTCGGCGCTGAACTTCGCCCAGCGCGGCGATGGCCGTATCCTGATGCGCTTTGGCGGCGTGGTGAAGGATTTCATCATGCACGTCATCTTTGCCACCAACACCGCCATCGCGCAAAAGCCGGCCGACCTCTCTGCCTTCGTCAAAGGTTGGTTCGAAACAATTGCCTTCATGCGGCACAACAAGGCCAAAACCGTAGAGATTGCCCAGAAAGTAATGGGCACCAACGCGCAAACCACCGGCGCCATCTACGACGAATTGATGCCGATGTTCACTGACAACGGCCATTTCGACCCCAAGGCGCTAGCGGTGCTGCAGCGCTCGTTCGTCGAAATGAAGATACTTCCCACCAAGCCCGATATGAGCAAGCTTTACACCGAGGCGTTTCTGCCCAAAAACTGAACTGGCAAAGCTAGGGAGGGTACGAGGGTGAACCGCACAACGTTGCTGCTTGCCGCAGCAGTCGCCGCCACTCTCGGGCTCGGTCCCGCGCACGCAGCCGAAACATTGCGCGTCGGTAAGGCAGTCGGCGGGGCATTCTCGTTCGCTCCGCTCGACATCGGCATGCGCGAGGACTTCTTCAAGCAGAACGGAATCGACATCGACGAGATGAGGTTCACGGGCGACGCCAAGCTGCAGCAGGCCATGACGGCCGACAGTATCGATATTGCACTCGGTTCCGGACCGGCCATGGCCTTCATCGTCAAGGGCTCGCCGATCAAGGCCGTTGCCGCCATGGCCGGACCACCGCTGCTCTTGATGATCGAAGTGCGGCCGGACGGACCCAAAACCGTCGCCGAGCTGAAGGGCAAGAAGGTCAGCGTCTCGACCGTCGGCTCGCTGACCTATTGGCTGGTCAGCGAAACCTCGCGCCAGCAAGGTTGGGGACCAAATGGCATCACTATCGTGCCGATGGGTGACGCGACGGCCCAGGTTGCGGCGCTCGAGCGCGGCGATGTCGACGGCTCGGTGATCGACATATCGACCGCGCTCGCCCTGGAAAAGCAGGGCAAAGGGCGCATCCTGATGCGGTTCGGCCAACTGGTGAAGGATTTTCACATCCACGTCATCTTCGCGACCAACAAGCTGATCGCGAGCCGGCCCGACGCGATCCGCCGCTTTCTCAAGGGCTGGTTCGAAACCATCGCGTTCATGCGGCATAACAAGGCCGCCACCGTCGCCATCGCCGCGCAGGTCATGAACAAGGATACCGACATCACCAGCCGGACCTATGACGAACTGATGCCGATGTTCTCCGACGACGGTAAATTCAATCCAAAGGCGCTGCAAACGCTGGCGAAGTCCTTCGTCGAGCTGAAGCTGTTGCCGGCTGAGCCCGACATGAGCAAACTTTACACCGAGGCGTTCCTGCCCAAAAGTTGAAAGCAAAAGAACCAAGCCATGACGATGAATCGCACTCTATCGCTGCTCGCAGTCGCGTTCGCTCTCACGTTCGCGAATGCGACTGCGTATGCGGTGGAAACGCTGCGCGTCGGCAAGGCAGTGCCCGAAGCGTTCTCGTTCGTGCCGTTAGACGTCGGCATCCGCGAGGGCTTTTTCAAACAGAACGCGGTCGACATCGACGAGATTTCATTTGCCGGCGATGCCAAAATGCAGCAGGCGATGGCGGCCGATAGTCTCGACATCGCACTTGGCTCGGGACCGGCTATGGCCTTCATTGCCAAAGGCTCACCCGTCAAGGCGGTGGCGGCGATGGCGGGGCCGCCTTTGGATTTGACGATCATCGTGCTGCCGAACGGCCCAAAAACCGCCGCCGACCTGAAGGGCAAGAAGATCAGCGTTTCCACCGTCGGCTCGCTGACCTACTGGCTGGTGAGCGAAACCTCGCGGCAGCAGGGTTGGGGCCCGAACGGCATCGACATCGAACCGATGGGGGCCATGGCGGGTCAGCTCGCAGCGCTTCAGCGAGGCGACATCGACGGGGTGGTGACCGATATCTCGACCGCCCTCGAACTTCAGAAGACGGGTAAAGCGCGCATCCTCGTTCGCTTTGGCCATATCGCGAAGGATTTCCACGTCCACGTGATCTACGCCACCAACAAGCTGATCGCGAGCAAACCGGATGCGATCCGAAATTTTCTCAAGGGCTGGTTTGAGGCGATCGCCTTCATGCGCCATAACAAGGCCGCAACGGTCACCATTGCCATGCCCGTCATCGGCAAGGATCAGGACATCACCGCCAAAACCTATGATGAGATGATGCCGGAGTTTTCCGACGACGGCAGATTCAATCCGAAGGCGCTGGCGACACTTGCCAAATCCTACGTCCAATTGAAGGTGCTGCCGACCGAGCCCGATATGAGCAAGCTCTACACCGAAGCCTTTCTGCCGGCGAAGTGACGAAATATGCGATCGCTATTTTTGCACCGATGGGCGATGCGAGTGGCCGGCACGGTCGTCGCCGCGGCCGTCGCCGGCCTCGTGCCGGCCGCCGATGCGGCGTATGCGCAAACGACCATCCGTCTTGGCAAGCCGCAGGCCAACCAGTTCGCTTTCGTGCCGGTCGACGTCGGCGTCGATACCGGAATCTTCAAGAAGCACGACATCGACCTTCACATCAGCGTGTTTGGCGGCGATGCGAAGCTGATGCAGGCGCTCGCCGCCGGCGGCATCGACATTGCGCTCGGTGGCTGCCCGGCGTTCGCGGATATTGCCAAAGGCGCGCCGATGAAGGCCGTGGCGGCCGACGCCGACGCGCCGAACATCATCATGCTCGTCGTACTCAAGGGCGGCCCGATCAAGACGGTCGGCGATCTCAAAGGCCGCGTCGTCAGCGTCTCCACCCCCGGCTCGCTGACCTATTGGCTGACGCAGCAATTGTCGCGCCTGCAGGGCTGGGGTGACGAGGGAATCAAAATCACGCCGCTCGGCTCCTCACAAACACAGATCGCCGCGCTGATGACCCGGCAAGTCGACGGCGTGACCACCGACAGCGTCACCGTCGAGAATTTCGTCGAGACTGGACGCGGCCGCATTCTGGTGAAATTCGGCGATTACATCAAAGATTTCCATTCCGGCTGCATCTTCGCCAGCGACAATCTGATCGCAAGCAATCCCGCGGCGCTGAAGGCGTTCCTGGCCGGCTGGTTTCAAGCCGTCACGTTCATGCGCGGCCACCGGCAGACCACGATCGACATCGCCGTAAGGCACACCGGCGTTTCGGCGGCCGTTGCCGGCGCCATCTATGATGACACCATGCCTGTCATGAACCGGACAGGCCGTTTCAACCCGAAGGCGCTGGACGTGCTGGCAACCTCATTCGTTGAGACCCATGCGCTGCCGTCGAAGCCGGATATGTCGAAACTCCTCACGGAAGCGTTTTTGCCGAAATGACAGCGGGCGATGCCGCAGTCCGCATAAAAAACGTCTCGCACCAATTCGGCGAGGCGGGCGAGACGCAATTTGTCCGCGCGTTGCTCGATACGTCGCTCGATATCTCGCGCGGCGAGTTGCTGTGCCTGATCGGCCCCAGCGGCTGCGGCAAGAGCACGCTTCTCAATATCATCGGCGGGCTGCTCGCACCGACCAGAGGCGCCGTCGAAGTCGCGGGCAAGGCGGTGCACGGGCCGACTCCGCACGAGATCGCTTTCGTTTTCCAGGAGAATGCCTTGTTCCCCTGGAATACCGTCATAGAGAACGTGCGGCTGGGCATGCTGTTTCAGGGCGTGCCAAAGTCGGAACATGAGCCGCGCGCCAAAAAATCGCTCGAGACGGTCGGCCTTGCTGAATTCGCCAATCATTATCCCGGCCAACTGTCCGGCGGGATGCGGCAACGCGCGGCGTTGGCGCGGGCGCTGAGCCTGCAGACTGGCATATTGCTCATGGATGAGCCATTCGGCGCGCTCGACGAGCAGACGCGCATGATCCTCGGCGAGGACTTGTCCGTGCTGCTGGCGCGCACCGAGAAGACCATCGTATTCGTCACTCACAGCTTGGGCGAAGCGGTTTTCTTGGCTGACCGCGTCGCCGTATTTTCGGCGCGGCCGGGCACGATCAAAAAAATCATTCATGTCGACGAGCCGCATCCGCGTCGGTCCAACTTTGTGACATCCGAGAAATTCACCGAGTTGCGCAACGAGCTTTATGCGCTGCTGCACGAGGAGATCCGCAAGACAATGGACGAATCGCCCCGCCCCGGTAATGACGACGCCACGGTCAAGGATTCTTAATGGCGCGCCGGAACCAGCGAGCGGCAGGAATCGGCAGCCGAGCGGTACAACTCGGCTTCCTGGTTGCTCTGCTCATCCTCTGGTATCTCGCCACTAATCGCTGGGGCGTCAATCATCTCCTGCTGCCGAACCCGATCGATGTCTGGCATCAACTCATCAACGTTCTCCGCAGCGGCGAATACCTGCCCGATCTGCGCGTAACCTTGAGCGAGCTGGTCATCGCCTTTGCGCTGGCGATGACCAGCGGCACGATCGTCGGCTATTTCGTCAGCCGAACGCGCTATTCCATCCGCGTGTTCGAGCCGCTGTTTGCCGGCATCTATTCGGTGCCGATCATTCTGTTTCTGCCGCTCTACGTGCTGTTCTTCGGCCTCGGTCCGGCGTCCAAGATCGCGCTCGGCACCACGATCAGCTTCTTCCCTATCGTACTTTCGACCATAGCAGGCTTCAGCAATGTCGACCGCACGCTGGTGACCGCTGCCCGATCCATGGGCGCTTCGGACTATCAACTCCTTCGCTATGTGCTCGTCCCCGCCGCGCTGCCCGTGATCCTCACCGGACTGCGCATGGGCTTTACGGTGGCGATGCTCTCCATCCTCGGCAGTGAGACTATCGCCTCCCTCGCCGGCCTCGGCCACCACATCGTGCAGTTGGCGGAGAACATGGAGATGGCGCGCATGTTCGCCTACATCGCCTTCGTGGTGGTGATGGTGGCCGTGCTCAACGCCTTCGTGTCGTACCTCGAAGCGCGCGGAAGGCGTTGGGCATGAACGAGCGCGACGCGAAGATTGCAACACCCGCTCGTCGCCGCGAAAGCGGGGACTCAGAACTGGATTCCCGCTTACGCGGGAATGAGCGGACAACGTCGCCCATCTGGCACTTTCTACTCCGGCATCCCGGCGTCGCCCGCCTCGGCGTCGTGTTTCTCATTCTGCTGGTC
>JASHQI010000062.1 GCA_030037645.1 Xanthobacteraceae bacterium | reverse complement strand
CATGAAGACGGTCAAGCTCGCCAGTTGCAAATATTACGACACGCTGCCCGACCATGGCTCCGAAGACGGCCACGCCTTTCGCGATCGAGACATGGAGCAGGAAATCCACAAGATGACGCAGTCGCTCGGCGTCGGCGCGCAGTTCGGCGGCAAATATTTCTGCCACGACGTGCGCGTCATTAGGCTGCCGCGCCACGGCGCCTCGCTGCCCATCGGACTTGGCGTGTCGTGCTCGGCCGATCGCCAGGCGCTCGGCAAGATCACGCGCGACGGCGTTTTCCTCGAACAGCTCGAGCACAATCCGGCGCAATATCTGCCGGAAGTCGACGCGCAAAAACTCGGCGGCGAAGTGGTGAGGATCGACCTCAACAAGCCGATGAAAGAGATTTTGGCGCAGCTCACCAAACATCCGATCAAGACGCGGCTGTCGCTCACCGGCCCGATGATCGTGGCGCGCGATCTGGCGCACGCCAAGCTGCGCGAGCGCTTGGAGCGCGGCGAAGGCTTGCCGGATTATTTTAAAGCTCATCCGGTCTATTACGCCGGGCCGGCAAAAACGCCGGAAGGCTACGCCTCCGGCGCGTTCGGCCCGACCACGGCCGGCCGGATGGATTCCTTCGTCGAGGATTTCCAGTCGGCCGGCGGCTCCATGGTCATGCTGGCGAAGGGCAATCGCGCCGCCGTGGTGCGCGAGGCCTGCAAGACGCACGGCGGCTTCTATCTGGCCTCGATCGGCGGCGCGGCGGCGAACCTCGCCGAGCATTGCATCAAAAAGGTCGAGACGGTGGAATATGCCGAGCTCGGCATGGAGGCGATCTGGCGTATCGAGGTGGTCGATTTTCCCGCCTTCATCGTCATCGACGACAAGGGCAATGATTTCTTCAAGGATTTGAATTTGGGATAACGCGCCCGCTCGCATCTTCCCTCTCCCGGTGCGGGAGAGGGTGGGTGAGGGGTACGAACGCTGAAGTCTCACCCCTCACCCGGCTCGCGTTCGCTGACGCGAACACTCGCCACCCTCTCCCGCAAGGGGAGAGGGGAAGGAATAAAGCTCATGCAACAAAACTCCCCCGCCCGCGGTCCGCTGGTGTGGCGCGACCTGGACCAGAAGCTGGCAGAACGCTTGAGTGCTTGACTCTGCGTAACTCTTCGGTTACTTAATTTGTAACCAAATGGTTACACAAAGCCTCAAACGCCGCGAAGCGGTATTCCGGGCCATTGCCGATCCGACACGGCGGCAGATTCTCGGCTTGCTGCGAGGCCGCGCCCATACGGTCAATGAAATCGCCGGCAATTTCCGCAGCAGCCGGCCGGCCATCTCAAAGCACCTGCGGCTGCTGCGCTCGGTCGGCCTCGTCGAAACCAGACGCGAAGGCACAGCGCGGATTTGCCGACTCAACGCCGAGCCGCTGCGGGCCGTGGACGCCTGGCTGCACGATTATCGGCGGTTTTGGCGTGAAAGCCTGCGGGGCCTCAAGCGTTATGTGGAGGACGCGCGATGAATTCAACGAATACAATCGACGCTATCGTCGCTGAGATCACGATCAAGGCTTCCGCGGAGCAAATCTTTCAGGCGCTGACCGATCCGGCGCAGCGCGTGAAGTGGTGGGGTTTCAAAGGGCGTTTCCAGACCAATCACATGGAGTCGGATTTGCGCGCGGGCGGCCGCTGGTTGATGAGCGGCATTGGCATGGGCGGCAAGCCCTTCGAGATCCATGGTGTATATCGCACTATCGAGCGGCCTCGCGTGCTCGCATTCACCTGGCTGCCGAGTTGGGATGAGACAGCGACCGAGACGCTGGTGCGGTTCGACCTCGACGAACGCGATGGCGTCACTATGGTCCGTCTCACCCATTCCGGCTTTGCGAGCGAAGCCTCGCGCACGCGCCACCAGGGCTGGCCACAAATCCTCGGCTGGCTCAAAGGCTACGCCGAAGCTTGAGCGGCCTTCATGCCGCCGCAAGCGTTGTGCTAGCTTGGTCCTGCGGCGCGGTATTTGGCCGCGACGCAAAATGCGTTGCGGAGGGCGACATGACCGACGTGAAATGGACCATCAAGGCGCGCGAATTCGTCAACTGTAATTGCTCCTATGGCTGCCCTTGTCAGTTCAATGGGTTGCCGACCTATGGCAATTGCGAAGCCGTCGCCGGCATGCAGATCGAGACCGGACAGCACGGCGCGACCAAGCTCGACGGCTTGAAATTTGTCGGCATATTCCGCTGGCCGGGAGCGATTCACGAGGGCAACGGCGAAGCGGCCGTCGTGATCGACGAGCGGGCCACTCAGGCGCAACGCGAGGCGCTGCTTCGCATCCTTACGGGTCAGGACACCGAGCCCGGCGCCACCATCTTTCAGGTGTTCTCGACGACGCTCGTGAAAGTTCACGAGCCGATCTTCGCGCCGATCGAGTTCACAGTCGATGTCGATGGCCGCACCGGGCGGCTGGTCGTGCCCGGCGTGACCGAGGGCCGCGGCGAGCCGATCAAGAATCCGGTCACCGGCGCGGAGCATCGCGTGCGGATCGATATGCCCGCCGGCTTCGAATATTCGCTTGCCGAAATCGGCCGCGGCTGGACGACGGTGCAGCGTCCGTTTCCGATAACGCTTGCGGATTCCTACGCCCAGTTCGCCGATATCCATCTGTCGCAGAGCGGCGTCGTAAGATAACTCCATGAGCGACGCCGCGCTCGCAGCGGTCTTGCGGCGCGACCGCGCCGTCGTCATCGCTGCGCTCGCCATCATCGCCGCGCTCGCCTGGGCCGATCTTTATTGGCTGGCCGACGACATGCGGATGGGCGGCATGGACATGACCGGCTATCGCATGATTCCGGCGGGACAGGGCCTGATGATGCCCGCCGACGCGCCGTGGCAGCCGATCGAGTTTGCCTATGTCGTTGTCATGTGGGTCGTGATGATGATCGGCATGATGACGCCGTCGGTTGCGCCGATGATCCTGCTCTACGCGCGGATCGGACGGCAGGCGGCGGAAACGGCCAAGCCGTTCGCTGCCAGCGCCTGGTTCGCCGCCGGCTACCTGCTGGCATGGACGGCATTCTCGCTCGCGGCGACAGCGGCACAATGGGCGCTGCAGCGCGCCGCGCTGCTGACGCCGATGATGGAGAGCGCAAGCAACATTCTCGGCGGCGTCGCACTGATCGTCGCCGGCCTCTATCAGTGGACGCCGCTCAAGGATGCGTGCTTGGCGTATTGTCAGGCGCCGCTGACATTCATCATGCGCCATGGCGGCTTTCGTCGCGAGCCGGCCGGCGCGCTGGCGCTCGGCGCCCGGCACGGCATTTATTGCATCGGCTGTTGCTGGGCGCTGATGGCGCTGCTGTTCGTTTTCGGCATTATGAATCTGATCTGGATTGCGGCGCTCGCGATCCTCGTCCTCCTGGAAAAAGCGTTGCCGTTTGGCCGCATCGTCGCGCGCCTCGCCGGCGTCGCCTTCATCGCCGCCGGAGCGTGGTTATTGACTCAGAATCATTGATGGCGGCTCGATGAGCCGGCCCGGCGACGCCGCGTCGGAGCATGGCCATGGCTGTGCGTCTCGCCGCGGCCATGTGTGTGTGTACCGTCGGCCGGCAGGTAAACGACATGGCCGTGGCGCACGCCGCGCTCGGCGATGATGTGATCGGCGAATTCCTGCACGTCGGCGCCGCGGCCTTTGAGCACCGTCACTTCCATGCAGCTCTCGTGGTCGAGATGTACATGCAAGGTCGCCTGGGCGAGATCGTGGCGCTCGTGGAAGTCGCGGGTGAGACGTTTCGGCAATTCGCGCGCTTCGTGATCGTAAAGATAAACCAGCGCCGCAACGCACGGTCGCGGTCCACCGACCTCGACGGCGGCTTGTTGCAGGCCGGAGCGGGCGAGATCGCGAATCGCCTCCGAGCGGTTGGCATAGCCGCGGCCGGCCATGAAATGGTCAAGCTCGCCGGCAAGCTCGTCGTCGACGGTGATGGTGACGCGCTGCATCGTTCCCTCCTGTGAGCTTTGGGGCGATCATATCACGCGCGATCGGCGCGGGCAGCGCATGGACATGGCGGAGGCGGACCGATAGCTTTCGCGGTTCGAGCCACCAGATGGTCCCCCGCAATGCCAGAAATGTCGCGCTCCGATATGTACGGCAGCCGAGCCCGCATCGGCTACACGTCGCCGCCGCTTACGACCGAGGTGTTCCCTTACGAATTTTATAAGATCGTGCCCGCCGGCGTGACGCTCGTCGTCACCTCGCTCGCCATTGTGGTGCGCAGCAAAGACGAGGTCGACCAGTCCTACGACATCAGCATGCGGGCCGCGCGCGAAATGGCCGCGGCCGGCTGCGACATCGTCGTGCTCGGCGGCGTGCCGATCAATCTGTCGCGCGGCGCCGCCAACGCGGCGCAGATCGTCCGCGATCTCGAAGCGGAGCTGAAAGTCAAGGTCTCGACCTCGACATCGGCGCAGACCGCCGCCGCCAAGGCGCTGGGCTGCAAGAAGGTCGTGGTGTGTCACCCTTATGAAAGGGGCGACACCGATCGCATCGCCGGCTACGCCAAGCATTTCGATTGCGAAGTGCTGGGCGCGACCGGCTGGGGCTCGCCCTTCAATCAGATCGGCCGCATTCCGCGCCATGCCGCGATCGAGATGGGTCGCGCCATGATGAAGGCGCATCCCGATGCCGACACCATCCTGTTTCCATCACCGCACTGGCCGACGGCCGGCGCGCTCGATGTGCTCGAGCGCGAATTCGGCGTGAGCTGCATGTCGGCGCACCAAGCGATTGTCTGGGACGCTTTGCGCCGCTGCGGCATCAAGGACCGCATCGACGGTTTCGGCCGGCTGTTCCGGGAGTTTTAGAGCACGATCGGGTGCGAAGGAGCCAAACGATGGGCAAGTGTCGGCGTATTTCAAGCGTGATCTCCGCGTTTTTCGCCATCGCAACGCTCGTCACCGCGGCGGCGGCGGCAACGCAGCAGCAGTCGTCGGCGCCGCCCTCGCACGCGGTCGAGGAATTCTACAAGACGCACCCGATCACCATGCTGATCGGCAGCGGCGCCGGCGGCGGCTACGACGTTTACGCGCGCGCCTTCGCGCAATATTGGAGCAACCACATTCCCGGCCATCCGCCGATCATTCCGAAGAACATACCCGCTGCGGCGGGTCTTGCCGCCGCGGCGACGCTCTATAACAATTCCGATCGCGACGGCTCGGTGGTCGGCGCTTTCACCAATGGCGCGCCGATGGATCCGCTGTTCGGCAATCCGGGCGCGCATTACGACGCCTTGCAGTTCAATTGGCTCGGCAGCATCGGCAAGCTGGAGAACGTTTGCGCCACCTGGCACACGAGTTCGGTGAAGACGATCGCGCAGGCGCGCGATCGCCAAGTCGTCGTTGCCGCGGCGGGCGCCACCTCGAACAGCGCCATCGTGCCGAAAATGCTCAATGCCCTGATCGGCACCAAGTTCAAGGTCATTTCCGGCTACGATCCCGGATCCGGCCTGACCATGGCGGTGGAAGGCGGCGAGGCGGAAGGCGTTTGCGGGCTGTCGTGGTCGACCATCAAGGCGTCGCGGCCGCGCTGGATCAAGGACAATCTGCTCAATGTGATCGTGCAGATGGGGCTGACCAAGTTGGCCGATCTGCCCAACGTGCCGAGCGCGCTCGACCTGGTCGGCGATCCCGAGAACAAGAAAGTCATGGAGCTGATTCTGATCCGCCAGGAAGCCGGCCGGCCGTTCGCGGCGCCGCCGGGAACGCCGGCCGACCGCGTCGCCGCGTTGCGCCAGGCGTTTGACGAGACGCTGACCGATCCCGGCTTCGTCACCGATGCGCAAAAGCTGCAGTTGGAAATCGAACCGATGACCGGCGACGCAATTGAAAAAATGCTGGTAAAGGCTTACGCCGCTCCGAAAGGCATCGTCATACGTGCCGCCGCGCTGGTTTATCCTGCCGGGTCGAAGGCTGAATGAAGGACTAGAGGACGACCGATGAGCGCCATGACCGCGCCGGCTGCGAGCGCAAGAATCAAAGGGCCGATCGTTTGGCTCAATATGGATCAGCAGGAACTTGACGACGCCTATGATCAAGCCGCCTATGCGCCCAACCGCGAGCAACTCGGCAAGCGCCGGCTTGCCAACAGCGCGGCGGCGCGCCTGCGTCTCGGCCAGCCGTTGCGCTTCGCCTATGGTCCGACGGCGATCGAAGGCCTCGACGTCTACCGCGCGGAGAAGCCGAATGCGCCGGTCGCGATCTTCGTTCATGGCGGCGCCTGGCGCAACGGTCAGGCTTCGGAGTTCACCTATCTTGCCGAGCCCTTCGTGCATGCCGGCGCGCATTTCGTCGTGCTCGATTTCAGCAATGTCGACAATGCCGGCGGCAGCCTGTTTCCGATGGTCGAACAGGTGCGCCGCGCCGTCGGCTGGATTTATCGCAACGCCGACAAGTTCGGCGGCGATCGCAATCGGCTGCATCTGGTGTCGCATTCGTCCGGCTCGCATCTCTCCGGCTGCACGGTGACGCATGACTGGGCGAGGGACGGGCTGCCGCTCGATGTCCTCAAGGGCGCGACGCTGTCGAGCGGCATGTACGATCTCAAGCCGGTGCGGCTGTCGAAGCGCTCAAAATACGTGACGTTCACCGACGAGATGGAAGAAGAGCTCAGCGCCATTCGTCATCTCGACAGACTGCACACGCCGCTCGTGCTGAGCCACGGCACTTATGAGACGCCCGAATTTCAGCGCCAGACGCGCGAATTTGCCGCCGCAGTCAAAGCCGCGGGCAAGCCGGTCGAGCTCCTCGTCGGCGAGGGCTATAACCATTTCGAGATGCTGGAAACGCTTGCCAACCCGTACGGCTTGCTCGGCCGCGCGGTGCTGGGCCAGATGCGATTGCCGTTGGTTTGACGTTATCACCGATTGTCGCGCGCACCGGCCGTTCGCCACGCGGACGAAGGCGCGCAGAGGCGCCAGGTTCAGGCCGCCGACTTCTTGTCCCCGTCCGTCATCTGACGAAGCGACGTGCGAACAAGCTCGGTGCCGCAACTCCGGCACGCATAAACGGTATCGACGACATCGGCGGCGACCGGTCGCAGCCCGTGATAGACCATGCGTCCGGCGCAGGCCGGGCAGGGCATCATCAGCGAAGGCAGGCTCGACTTTGACGCGTGATGGCGCATGGCGAAGCCAACATGACCGTTTCATGAAATTCTCGTCACTTTTCGTTCGCTGTCAAGAAATTTTGTGCACCGCACACCAAAGGCCTGTTGGGAACTCTGTTCCTGGGGATAACCCATTCGGAATCATTGCGAATCGGCAAAAAATGGAAAGCTAAGTCGCAGCTTGTGGGTGTGTTGCAGTGCGGCTTACGCAGTCGGTAGCGCGGCAAAATCACGCGTCGACAGGCAGGGCACGCCGATGGCGCCGAGGCTGGCCCGGGTCGCCGCGACCGAGCCGTCGATGTCGATGCCGCGACAGGCATCTTCGACGACAAAGACGGCAAAGCCCTCGCGGCGCGCGTCCTCGGCCGAATAGCGCACGCAGAAATCCAAGGCGAGGCCGGCGAGGAACAGGCGCGTCAGGCCGCGTTCGCGCAAATAGCCGACCAGGCCGGTCGGCGTCTTGCGATCGTTCTCATAGAAGGTCGAGTAGGAATCGATCGCGGGGTCGGCGCCTTTGCGCAGCACCAATCCGGCATGCGGGATTTGCAGCGATCGATGAAATTGGGCGCCCGGAGTTTCCTGCACGCAGTGATCGGGCCACAGCACCTGCGGCCCGTAGGACGCGGCCACGGTCTCGAACGGTCGTTTGCCCGGATGCGATGAGGCGAATGACAGGTGGCCGCGCGGATGCCAATCCTGAGTCAACACCACGTTGCGGAATCGCGCCGCAAGCCGATTGACGATCGGCACGATCTCGTTGGCACGCGACACCGCCAGCGCTCCGCCCGGACAAAAGTCGTTCTGCAAGTCCACGGCGATCAGCACGTCATTGTCGCCGAACTTCGTGACAGCCATGATGCCTTCGGTCAATTCGTTGATCTTGCCGCGCTGGCACGCCAACCCTTCAAGTTGGGTCGATAGGCGCCTGGCATTTTTTTCTGGAGCATGACCTCGTCGGAAAACCGGTTCCCATCCTCGGATCAAGTCCGAGGACAGGCTTTTTCCGGATCATGCCCTGGCGTTGTTGCGGCGATCGACGTCGGCGGCCAGCGCGACCACGTCGTCTCCGACGTCGACTGGATAGGTCGTAGCCACCTCAAGCCGGCGCAAGGGCTCCGGTAGAAGTTCCAGCTCGCGCCTGACGCGGAACCTGATCTCATCGAGCGATGGATGCGGCCGCAATCGCCGGCCGCCCTGCATCACCGGCGCGATGAGCGGCTCGCCAACTTGGTCGTTGCCTTCGAGCGCGACGAGATCGCCGGTCATGCGGCCGTCGGCGCCGTAGCGTCGCCACACCTGCTTGCGGCCCGGCCAGGTGGCCTTCTTGTCCGACTGCTTGCGCCGCGGCCGGCCGGCATATTCCTGCAATTTGTAAACGCAATCGACCGACGCCACGTCGGCGCTCGTCGTCAGGCTGGTGCCGATGCCGATGCCGTCGATCGGCGCGTTCGCCTTGGCAAAGGCGGCAAGCGAATCCTCGTCGAGGCCGCCGCTGGCAAAGATCGTCACCTCGGCAAGGCCGCCCTGGTCGAGGATCGCGCGCACGCTTTTCGACAGCGTCACGAGATCGCCGCTGTCGAGGCGGACCGCGCGGATCGCAATACCGGCGGCTTTCAGCCGTGGCGCCAGTGCGACCAGTTTCCGCGCCGCCGCTTCGGTATCGTAGGTATCGAGCAGGAACACCAGATTGTCGGGCCGGGCGCGGGCGAACGCCTCGAACGCCGCCGCTTCGTCGTCGTACGCCGCGATGAAGGAATGCGCCATCGTGCCGTAGAGCGGGATGCCGAACATCTCGTCGGCCAACACGGTCGCGGTTCCGGCAAAGCCCGCCAGATAGCTGGCTCGCGCCGCCATCAATCCGGCCTCGGCGCCGTGCGCCCGCCGCAAGCCGAAGTCGACCAGAACCTTGTCGGGCGCCGCAAGGACGCAGCGCGCCGCCTTCGCCGCAACGAGCGACTGGAAATGCAAAATATTGATCAGGCGCGTTTCGACGAATTGCGCCTGCGGCAGCGGCGCGGTGATGCGCAGGATCGGCTCGTTGGCGAAGAACACCGTGCCTTCCGGCATGGCATGCGCGTCGCCGCTGAAGCGGAACGCGGCCAGGTAATCGAGACAATTCTTCTTGAACCGACCGGTGCTTTCGAGCCAGGCGATGTCCGCGGCCGAGAAGCGAAGATTTTCCAGATAATCGAGGGCCTGCTGCAAACCGGCCGCGATCAGGAAGCCGCGTCGGGCCGGCAGCGTGCGCACGAAGAACTCGAACACGGCCGTTTGGGTATCGCCATGGTCCAGATAGGCCTGGATCATGTTGAGCTGATAAAGATCGGTGAGCAGCGGGCTTGTCGAGGGATTCATCGCAGCGGTTTTCGTAATTCGGCGGCATTCTTTTATCCTTCCCCATGACAGTGGGGGAGGGGGAACGGCGCAAGGAGCCGATAGGTGTGGCACGCGCAGCATCGTTATCCTCGTCCGTCTCGATGTGCATTGTCCTCACTTGCCCGCGAGCGGAGAGGGATGATCACGGTGCCCACGGCAGCATGCGTCGTTCTCGCGACGCCTGCGCGCCCGAGGCATGTCCGACAGTGCGAGGCAAGGCACGAAACGGTCCAGAACTCGTCAGCGCCATGGACGATTTCGCAGCGCTCGCAATGACGGATGGCAAGAACGAAAGGAAGCGGAACGCCGACAAACGCACTGTCTCATGAGGCCGGGCCAGCGGGCCCGGCCGCGCGCTCAAGCGCAGCGCGCTCGCCTGTCGGCGTTCCACCACGGCTCTCGCCAGGGAGACTCTCGTC
>JASHQI010000061.1 GCA_030037645.1 Xanthobacteraceae bacterium | reverse complement strand
GAAGGAAAGGTGCGCCGCGGAAGCCGATTTCGATTGGCGTTTTGGCCGCATCCTTCGAGGCTCGCTGCGCTCGCACCTCAGGATGAGGGAAAAATGAATGAAACGATTTGTGCGGCAGCCCGCGACCACTCCACCGTCGGGCGGGCGGTTACCCTCGCCCGCTCGCGCGGGCGGAAAACCTCACTGCACCTTAAGACCCATCAGATTGGCGATGAGGTTGCGCTGGATCTGCGATGTGCCGGCGGCAATCGTGGCGGCGCGCGAGTCGCGGAAATGGCGCTCCATATCGAACTCGGCGGAATAGCCGAAGCCGCCGAGCACCTGCATGCCCTGGCTCGCGATCTTCACGTAGGTCTCCGACGTGAACAATTTCGCCATGGTGATCTCGCGCAGCGCGTCCTGGCCGGTCGAGACCATCCAGGCGGCGCGCCACATCAGCGTGCGCGCGGCCTCGACCTCGGTCGCCATGTCGGCCAGCATGTGCGCGATCGCCTGATTGGCGCCGATCGGCCGGCCAAACTGCTTTCGTTCCTTGGCGTATCGCACGGCGAGATCGACGACGCCTTGCGCGGCGCCGACATTGCCGGCGGCCGAGCTGGCGCGCTCCACCTGCAGGCCGGACATGACGACGTCCCAGCCCTTGTTTTCGCCACCGACAAGACGGTCGGGCGCCACGCGCACCTTGTCGAAGGTGAGCTCGTAAGTGCCGGTCGAGCGCCGGCCGAGCATGTCGAGCTTGCGCAAGCTCAAGCCCGGTGTGTCGTTGTCGACCAGGAACAGCGACAAACCCTGCCGGTAATGCGCCTTCGGATCGGTTTTCACATAGAGATTGATGACATTATCCTTGGCGCCGGCCATCGAGGCCCAGATTTTGCGGCCCTCGATCACCCATTCGTTGCCGTCGCGCACCGCCGTGGTGCGCATGGCGCCGATGTCCGAGCCGGCGTCGGGTTCCGACATCGAGATCGAGAATTTGATCTCGCCCTTGATGAGCTTGGGCAGCCAATAACGCTTCTGCTCCTCGGTCGCCATACGCACCAGATTGAGGCCGCAAAAGATATTGCCGGTATAGGCCATCACCAGGTCGGCGGAGACGCGGGCGATCTCTTCGGCAACGATGGTCATATCGAGGAGGCTGCCGCCGGCGCCGCCATATTCTTCCGGAAACGGCAGCGCCAACAGCCCTGCCTCGGCGCAGGCTGCAAACAGCTCCTCCGGATAGGTGCGCTCCCGGTCGTGCTTTCGCACATATTCGGGCGGCGCGTGCTTTTGCAAGAGCTTGCGCACACTGTCGCGCAACAATCGTTGTTCCTCGGTGAAGCTGAAATCCATGGCGTTTCGCCTCAATGACAGGAAGGCGCGCAGCAAAATACAATCCCGCGATCGAGGCAACCGCAATCGCGGCGAGGCGAGGATTGGGCATGAGCGAAGCGGCCAGGCTGTTCACCGACGGCGCGGCCTACGAAAAGCGGATGGGGCGCTGGAGCCGCATCGTCGGCGAGACGTTTCTCGATTGGCTGGAAGCGCCGAAGGGCCTCTCCTGGATCGATGTCGGCTGCGGCAACGGCGCGTTCACCGAGGTGCTGATCGCGCGCTGCGCGCCGGCGGCGGTGACGGGAATAGACCCGTCGGAAGGCCAGATCAGCTACGCGCGCAGCCGACCCGGCGCGCAAATCGCTCGATTCGATCTCGGCGACGCACAAGCCTTGCCGTATCCGGACCGCAGCTTCGACGCCGCCGCCATGGCGCTCGCCATCAGCTTCGTTTCCGACCCGGTCAAGGCCGCCGCCGAGATGAGGCGCGTGGTGCGGCCCGGCGGCTGGGTTGGCACCTACATGTGGGACATTCCCGGCGGCGGTCTTCCGTCCGAGCCGATTTACCGGGCGCTGAAATCGCTCGGGGTTGCCGTGGCGCGGCCCGGCAGCGAGATTTCGCGGCGCGACAACATGCGCACGGTGTGGGAGCAGGCCGGACTGCAATCGATCGAGACGCGGGTCATCCGCATCCCGGTCGCCTATTCCGGCTTCGACGAGGTCTGGCAATCCTACAGCGTGCCGGAGGGGCCGAGCGGCGCGGCGATCCGCAAAATGTCGCCAGGCGAGATGGGCCAGCTCAAAGCGCGGCTGCGCGAGCAATTGCCGGCCCAGCCCGACGGCAAAATCGCCTATGAGGCGTTCGCCAATGCGGTGAAAGGCAAAGTTTCACGATGAGCCGAAGCAGGATTATTTGTTTCTGATTTCCATTAATCACCGTTCGCTCCTTCAATCTGCGGTAGCGGCCGAGACAACCTTTGTGGTACTAACGTCACGGGGTGGAATTAAAATCATTATCGCCGAGCCGGAGCGCAATCCTTTCGGCGTGCACGAAGCGACGCTCTGGCCTTTGATGGAGCATGGTTGTCCGGAAAGTCCCGTTCGCTTTCCGCGCCACGCTGTTACGACCTTGTGACGATGCTCACCGTCGCCGGAGGCCTTCACACCATGAGCTGGATCAATGTTCTCGGGTACGCGGCGTCCGCCAGCGTTCTCGCCACGTTCTGCATGAGCACGATGGTGCCGCTTCGCCTCATCGCGATCGGCAGCAATGTCTTATTCATTTCATTCGGCGCGCTGGATCACATTTACCCGGTTCTCATCCTCCACATCATTCTGCTGCCGGTGAATATTACGCGTCTCACGCAGCTCCTGCGGCTGATCCACGGCGTCAAGGCGGCGCAGACCGATGAGCTATCGGTCCGGAACCTGCTGCCGTTCATGTCGCACCGCTCGGTGAAAGCCGGACAGGTCCTGATGCACAAGGGCGAGAAAGCCGATCGCATGTATTACCTCGTCAACGGCAAGATGGAGATTCGCGACCTTGGCAAGGTGCTCGAACCCGGCGCCGTGCTCGGCGAGATCGGCATATTTGCGCGCGATCAGCGGCGGACAGCGACGGTTGTATGCATCAGCGATTGCGAGCTTTACGAAATGAGCGAGAGCAAGGCGAAGCAGCTCTATTTCCAGGATCGGACGTTCGGGCTCGCGGTGCTTCAGCTCATCATCGCGCGACTGATGGAGAACATGACGCGCATGCAACCTGCGCCCAACGACAACCAGGAAGGCGGCGTGGCCGCCTCCGCCTGAACGCGAGTGCAAGCGCGCGCAAGTTGCCCGTTTCCTTCGGCTCATTCCCGCGATCGAGATCCAACGCGCTCGCGACGCGGCAACACACAAACGGCACCCGATCCCCGCTGGAGTATATCCCCGACCTGATCGGGGCTGGGACGAGTGGACAATGGCGGCCGGACTCGGCTCAATTCAACTGGCGCGCTCTGGCCTGATCGCCTGGCGGCCGAGCTGCTGCCATGCCGCCGGCGCACCGGCCTTCTTCGCGGCTTCCGCCGGCGGCAGCGAACTGTCCCAACGCATGCCGATGAAGCGCTGACCGCTGACGCCGTCGGAGTCGTTCGAGCAAAGCCAGATGAGCGGCGCCACCATCACCTCCGGCGCGATCAGCTTGGCCCGGTCCGGCGGCGCAACCCGCGACACCATGCGCGTGTTGGCCGCGCCGCCCGGCACCAGCACGTTGGCGGTGACGCCGGTACCGCTCAACTCCTGCGCCACGGCGAGCAAATGCGCCTCGTTGGCCGCTTTCGAGCCGCCATAAGGCTGCATCCCGCCGCGCCACATCGTATCGAGGCTCGTTGTCACGTTGATGATGCGACCCCAGCCCTGCTTGATCATCGGCGGGACCGCGGCGCGCATCATCAGGAAAGCGGCGACCACATTGACGTCGATGATGCGGCGAAACTCCGTCGGCGTCACCTCCCAGAATTTTCCGGGCGGTTGACCTTCGGCGCGCAAGAGGCCGATGTTGACGCCCGCGTTATTGACGAGAATGTCGAGGTGGCCGAAGCGCTGCGTGGCCGCGCGGACGATTTTCGGGCCATTGTCGTCGCGCGTGACGTCGGCAACCACATCGAGGATACGGTCGCCGGCGCCGCTTTGCTCGGCGGCGGCACCGGTTTCATCGAGTGCCGAACCGTCGATCTCCACTGCCGCGACACGCGCGCCGGCTGCGAGCAATCCAAGTGTCATGACGCGGCCAAGGCCGCGCCCGGCCCCGGTGACGATCGCAACCTTTCCGTCCAGCTTTTCGGTCATGGAATTCCCTATTGAATGGTGATGTGGCGTTCCTCGATGACGCGGCTCATCTGCTTTGCTGTTTGCCGCCAAAGCTTCGTGAATTCCTCAGGGGTGCCGCCGCCGGCCTGCCAGCCGTCCTGCGCAAGCCGCGCGCTCATTTGCGGGCTGCGCACGATCTTGGTGACGTCGGCTGCGATCGTGTCGATGATCGGCTTCGGCGTAGCGATGGGCACGAACAAGCCGAACCAGCTATTGACTTCGAAGCTCGGATAACCCGCTTCGGTGAATGTCGGCACGTCGGGAACGCTGGGGTTACGCGCGGTGCCGGTCACGGCGAGCGCGCGCAATTGCCCTGATGTCACGAGCGGTTTCGACGAACCCATTTCGCCGATGACCATCGGAATGTGGCCGCCGAGCAGATCCTGCATGGCGGGCGCCACGCCGCGATAGGCCACGTGCTGGAAATGAGTGCCATAGAGCAGATTGAACATCTCGCCGATCAAATGCTGCTGCGAACCGGTGCCGGGGCTGCCGAACGGCACCGGCTTGGTCTTGGCGTAATCGACCAGCTCCTTCATCGTGTGGAACGGGCTCGTCGGCGCGACCAGGCAGATCAGCGGCGAATAGGTCAATACAGTGACGCCGGCGAAATCGCGCACCGGATCGTAGGCCAGATGCGGATTGAGGTACTGTGCGATGGCATGGCTGCCCACGACGCCAATCAGCACGGTGTAACCGTCTGCCGGCTGATGCGCGACATATTCGCTGGCGACGGCACCGAGCGCACCGGCCTTGTTCTCGACAATGACGGGGACGTTCCACATTTCGCCGAGCTTGGGCGCGACCAGGCGCGCCACGATATCGACGCCGCCGCCGGGAGCAAATGGCACGATCAAGCGCACGGTCCGCGATGGAAAATCCGGCGGCGCAGCCTGGGCGCCGGCGTGCCCGACCATCAGCGCGAAAACGAGCGCAACTACAGCAGAGCGCAACCTGGCAGCGACCATCCGCTCCTCCCTGACTTTCGGATACCGGCGCCCATCCGAAAATCTCATGTTGTACCAATAGCGTTTCGCCTGGCCGGCGGCCATGCCCCGGCGGGGGTCGCCGGTCGGTTGCGCAGGGGCGGTCAGCCGCCTATATTTTGGCAGCTTTTCCAGTCATCTTTGATGACGCGAGTGGCTTCGCCCGGATGGGCGGGCGGAGCGCAGAGGAGATTTACCCATGACGGTCTCACCCCTGATGCCGAAGGCGACAGCCGTGTGGCTGGTCGAGAACACCTCGCTGTCGTTCGATCAGATCGCGCATTTATGCAATCTGCATCCGCTGGAAGTGAAGGCGATCGCCGATGGCGACTCCGCCCAGGGGATCAAGGGGCTTGATCCGATCCTCACCGGACAACTGACGCGCGAGGAAATCGCCGCCGCCGAAGCCGATCCAAACCATCGGCTGCACATCGCCGAGCCGAAGGTCCGCCTGCCCGAGGCCAAGCCGAAGAAAGGCCCGCGCTACACACCGGTGTCGCGCCGCCAGGATCGGCCCAACGCAATCCTGTGGCTGGTGCGCAACCATCCCGAGCTCAAGGACAGCCAGATCATGCGGCTCGTCGGCACCACCAAGTCGACCATCTTGGCGATCCGCGAGCGCACGCATTGGAACTCGGCCAATCTGACGCCGCTCGATCCGGTCACGCTCGGCCTGTGCTCGCAGATCGACCTCGACTTGGAAGTGCAGAAGGCGGCCAAGGAGAAGCCCGTCCCCGTCGAAGAGCAGGGCGCGACACTATTGCCTGCATCCGTCACCACGGCGCCCAAACAGGAGACGGAACCCGCCGCCGGTAAAACGCCGGGCGACGAACTCAACGTCGAAGCCGTGTTCGCCAAGCTCAAGCAGCTCGGCGGCAAGAGCGAGTAGCCGTTTCCCTCGCCCCGCGCGAGGCGAGACGATCACCCCCGATTGTTGCGCAGCACCACGCAGGCGCCGCCGGCGGCGATGACCTTGTTGCACAATTTCACCAGATAAGCGCGGTTGTCGTCGGCGATGCGGATGATGTAGCGCGTGGCGGCGCCCAATCCGGGCAAGCGGCCACGCAGCACGATGGGCTCGCGATCACCAATGATCGAAGCATATTTCTGCTGTATTCGCCGGTAAGTCGCCCAAGCGCGGCTCTCCGACCAATTGGCGGTGAATTGCGCGCCCCAACGCGGCACGTACGCCGCGATGCGGCGTTGCTCTTCCTTAGGCGCCAGGATCAAATTGGCAAGCCTGGTGCAGGGCACGCCCTGTGGAATGGTCGTTTCCGACGTTTTGGGCGGCGTGGCCGAGGCCCAATCGTCGGCCGGCCAGCCGGTGATGATGGCCACGTAATTGCGCGTTTCATCCGGCAACGGGCGACGACCGGCGAGCCATTCGCTGACGCGCCCCGGGCCGGCATTGTAGCCAGCCGCGGCAAGGCCGAGATTGCCGAACTTTTCCTGAAGCTCGTGCAGATAACCCGCCGAATTCTTAAGCGCCTCGATCGGATCGAATGGATCGACAAGCCCGCGCCAATCCGCCGTTTGCGGCATGAATTGAGCGATCCCTTCGGCGCCCTTGGGACTGACCGCAAGCGCGTTGAACCGGCTCTCCTGCCAGATCACGCGGGCGAAGAACTCGACCGGTAGCTGATTCTCCGCCGCGTCTTGTTCCACCGCATGACATATATCGTCGGCGGTTGGCGATTTTGACGGCTGCGACGTGGCCGGCTTCCGAGCCGATTGACTGGCCGGCGCGGCTTGGCTTGACGTGACGGCGGGCACCGCCGCCGCTTTTGGTGTTGGCGATTGTGCACTGGCATTCGCGCTCCACGCCGCCACGGCGAAAATGGCCAGATGTCGGGCAAGACCCATCATGGGGCTCAACATATGATGTCGAATTCGGTGCCGCCAAACCGTCTTGTTTCTCTCACTGCGGCTATTGGGCCTTCGCTCAAGCCGAGCTATGAGGTTGCGACGCCCTTCCCCTTCAGCGCGCTGCCGATCTCATCGAGGATCGCCGGATCGTCGATCTTATTTTCCCTCTCCCCTTGCGGGAGAGGGTGCCCGAGCAGCGAAGCTGCGAGGGCGGGTGAGGGGTCGCGCGCGGAATGCTGTTACCCCTCACCCGGCTCGTTGCTCGCCCGCTCGCAACTCGCCACCCTCTCCCGCAAGGGGAGAGGGAAAGTGAGCTAGCCGCGCCGCGTAAGTTATCCTCCGACGCCCTTCCCCTTCAGCGCCGTGCCGATCTCATCCAAAATCGCCGGATCGTCGATCGTCGCCGGCATCTGCCAGTCTTCCCCGTCGGCAATTTTTTTGATGGTGCCGCGCAAGATCTTGCCGGAGCGGGTTTTCGGCAGGCGCGCCACCGTGATGGCAAGTTTGAACGAGGCGATCGGGCCGATTTTTTCGCGGATGAGCGCGACGCACTCCGTTTCGATCTCGGTCGGCGGGCGGTTTACTCC
>JASHQI010000060.1 GCA_030037645.1 Xanthobacteraceae bacterium | reverse complement strand
GCGGGCCTTGCCGGTCCGTTCGGCTGCCTCAACGTGGCCCGCACCGGTATCGCCTGGGGCGCCATGGGGGCCGCGGAATTCTGCTGGCACCGCGCCCGCGACTATGTGCTCAACCGCAAGCAATTCGGACGGCCGCTCGCCGCCAATCAGCTCATCCAGAAAAAACTCGCCGACATGCAGACCGAGATCGCGCTCGGCCTGCATGCGGCATTGCGGCTCTCCCGCCTCATCGATCAGGGCAAGGCGTCGCCGCCCGCCATCTCGCTGCTCAAGCGCAACAATTGCGGCAAGGCGCTCGAAGTCGCCCGCCTCGCCCGCGACATGCACGGCGGCAACGGCATTGCCGAAGAGTTCCATGTCATGCGCGTGCTCTGCAACATGGAAACAATCAACACCTACGAAGGCACCCACGATATCCACGCGTTGGTGCTCGGCCGCGCGCAGACCGGCATCCAGGCGTTTTTCTGATCTTTGTTTCGGGGCGCTGCGCCGGCAATGCACCGTTTCACACTGCATCGCATCCGGGACGCATGCGTTGTGCTACTGCATCGTCAGCGATGAGACCGCCACGTTCACGGTGCCGTCCGCGTTGGCGATGATGCGCAACGCCTTGGCATCATAGGCGATGCCGGTGAGACGAAGATCATTGATGGCGACATTGGCGGTGACACCGCCGCCTTGCGCCGTCAGCCCGCTGACTGCCGTGGCAATGCGCTTCTCCGCGTCTCCAGCGAAAGGTTTCAGGTCGATGACGGCCTTGTCGGCGAGCGCTTTTTGCAAAAGCGGCGTGGCCGCCTTGGCGGCAGCTCCGAGCAGCCCGGTGGACTGCACGTCGAGCGTGACGTTGGTCAGGCGCAAGATCTGATTCTGTTGATCGAGCACGGGCTGCCCCCACACATACACCGTCGCGTTGGCGCCGAAGCTGAACAGGCCACGTTTTTTCACGTTGACCAGAAGAGAAATCAACAGCCGATCGCCCGAGGGCGTGACGGTGGCCTGCTTGATAGTCGTCGCAAACTCGCCACTGCCATCCTCCGGATAGGTCTTGCCGGCGATCTGCGCTTCCAACAGCTTGTTCACTTCGGTGAATGGAATATCGATCGGAACGGCAATGCTGAGTGTGCCGTCGTTCGCCTGCGGCACGATGTTGAGTTGCTGCGGGAACGGGCAATTGGGCGTTGTCTGGTTCGGCACGATGCGCGTCTGCGCCTGTACGCCGACGAGCAACGTCACCGCATTGGCTTCGATCTGCGGCTGCGCCGCGATGGCATTGGTCGGCTGGATTTCGAGCCACAGATTGGGCATCCCTTGCGCGGCGGCGCCGAGCGGAATGGAGCGACAGAGTTGGGTCCATTCCTTGCGCGCTGCATTTTCGATGAACGGATCGTTGCTCAGCCGCGCTTCCAACGCGCCGGTCTGTTGACTGACCGCGCTGTCGACGAACGGCTTCACCTCGTTGGCAACGCTGAGCTTGATGCCGGCGATCGGCAAGGCGACATCGACGATGTTGGCCTGTGCCGACAGATTCGGCGTCAGCCGCCAGTTCGACGAAATAGTCGGGCGCGCCGTCGCGGTCGCATTGCCCTGTATTTGAGCTTTCTGGTCGAACGCCTTGCCGGCGAGATTCTGCACCTGCTGACCGATGCCGCTGTTGATGTTGCCGAGGATGCTGCCGATCGCGCCGCCCAGCGCGTTGGCGCCGGCGCCGATCGTGCCGAGCGCCTCCAATGTGCCGGACAGCGGCGTGGTGATCACCAACGTATTGGATTGGCCGGACACAGTGAGCGGTCCACGCGTCATCGTGATGTTCAGGGTGGTGTTGGACAGCAATTGCGAAACCGGATTTTTCGCCTTGCCGGCGAGATTTTTGGGCGCTTTCGCTTCGAGCGCGGCGCCGATCGCCGACATGGCGATGGCCACCGGCGCAAGCACCGTCGAAGTGCCGGTGAGCGGCTGCAACGGCGGCACCGCCGCGACCGCCGGCGCTTGCGGCAACGCGGTCTGGGTCGGCGCCGCCGGCCATAGCACGTTCATGAGAAGGAGCGCGCCGACGAAGGAGACGATGACGATACCGGTACCGAAGAGGATCGTGCGAATGGTCATGATTGGCCGCTTGGCTTATTCAATGGTCCGATACTATACGGTGTCGCCTCCGGCCCTGCGAGAGCGGAGCAGAGGCTCATCCGAGCTTGTGGAACAAGCGGCGGCTCTCCGTTCCAAGCGCGGTGGGTGGGCGCGAGCCTCGGCGTTCAAGGGCCGACGACGTTGCGGCGCTGCGCTACGAGACGGCGGCGCCGTATATGGGCAAGATGTATTCGGGCAGCCCGATCGCGGCGAAGCACTGAGACGCACATCGCCCACATTGGGTGGCCTCACGGCGGCCCGGGACGCACCGGCGCGATTTCCGGCTGTTCGCGATTGAGCCACGTCACCGACAAAAACGCACCGACCCACGAGCCGAGCGCGGCGAACACAACATAGACCGGATTGCCGGTGTAATTGATCACCGCGAAGGCGGCCAGCAGATACCACACCGCGCTCCAGTTCGCGGCGCGAAAGCGATGGCGTGAGGCCACGGCCGCGGTGAAAAACACATAGACCGCATCGGTAACAATCGTGGCGCCGAACACCGCGGCGGCGATCAACGGGTTGACGGTCAGGTTCATAAAGCCGATGCCGATGGTCATGCCGGGGCCTCCGTCGGAATGGCGGCTTGCAACCGCGCTCCAAAATTATGGAATCAATGTCGATCCGCAGTCTTCACCTTCCGCCGTCGGGGAGAGGTAAGGGCTGATCGCTCTGCACCGTGGTCGATAGGGTAACGTAGTCCGGATTTTTCCGGTGCTCCATCCACCCCATCCGCGTTATGTTTCCGAAACACCGGGATATGTCAGCGTGGACCACGAATTTATCCGAGATCTATTCGCGCTATTCGGCCCAGTGACGGTGCGGCGCATGTTTTCGGGCGCCGGCATTTTCGCCGACGGCCTCATGTTCAGCCTGGTTGTGCGCGACGTGATCTATCTGAAGGTCGATAACGCCACTCGCGCCGATTTCGAGCGCGAAGGCTGCGCGCCGTTCACCTATACGCGCGGCAAAAGTTCCGGCCGCCGGAGTGAGCACGCCCTGCCCTATTGGCGCATTCCCGAGCGGCTCTACGACGATCCTGATGAGCTTGCCGAATGGGCGCGCCGCGCGTTCGCGGCGGCGGAGAGGAAGAAGTTCGCGGCGCGGGGGCGGCCGAGAAAGCGGTCAAAAGCGCCGGCCCGGCGATAACAAAATTAAAAACGCCCTGGCGATTGCTTCGCGAATATCCTACACAACGAACTTCCCCCTCAAAGGAGCACTGCATGGCCACTCGCCAAATCAAAATGCCAGTGAAAGACGCCTCCGCGTCGGAGATGGAAGAGGTGTTTTCGCAAAGCAAGCGACCGGAGCGCGGCCGATATTTGCTGAAAGTCGACGGGCAGACCAAGGGCTCCTACACTACGGCGGAAGCCGCGCAAACGGCGGCACTCGTCATCAAGACCGCCTATCCGATCGTTCAGGTGTCCGTGTACGACAGCGTCGACAACTCGAACATGCTGGTCGAAGGACCCGTCAAGGCATCGTGACGATCCCGATCCTCACTACCGCCTGACCTGACTTGGCGGTCCTAGGAGCGAATGCGCATAGCGACAGGTAAAGACGATGGATAGCGACAATCAAAAATCCAAAGCCGTCGCAGCTCCAAAGAAGGA
>JASHQI010000059.1 GCA_030037645.1 Xanthobacteraceae bacterium | reverse complement strand
CCGAGCGATTGGCGCGACCATTTGCACTTCTTTCGAGAGCTCGCCGTCTCCCTGGAGACCGTGAGGCAGAACTTTGCCAAGTACGATCTCTTGGATGACCGAGTGGTGTTCCTCAAAGGCTTTTTTGAGGACACGTTGCCGCGGCTGACAGACGAAAAATTCGCAATCATCCGTCTCGACGGCGATATGTATGGCTCGACGATGTGTGCGCTCGCTAATCTCTACGATCGCCTTTCGCCGTCGGGCTTTGCCGTCATCGACGATTACGGTGGGCTTCGCGACTGCGCCAAGGCGGTGCACGATTTTCTCGATCAACGGGGACTGCGGGCGAATATTCAATTGCTCGACGAAAGCTGCGCCTGGTGGCAGAAAGAGTGAGTCGCTGACCGCGGCCGCTGCTGCTTCTCACCATAATTTTCTCCCGACCAACCGAGCGTGTTGCGCAGCATCCCGCGACTGGCCATCATGATGGCATGAGTCGTAACGGAGCCAACGGCAGGTCCGAACGCCTGCCGCTCGACGAAGAGATCGTCCGGCCTACGTTCCGGCGCGAGCGCGCGGCGCTCAAGCGCGGGGTCTGGCCGGTCGCCGGATGCGATGAGGCGGGCAGAGGGCCGCTCGCCGGACCGGTGGTCGCCGCCGCGGTCATTCTCGATCCCGATGACGTTCCGCGCGGGCTCGACGATTCCAAAAAGCTCACGCCGGAGCGGCGCGAGGTGCTTTATGCGCGCATCTGCGCGCGGGCGCAGGTTGCGGTGGCGATGGCGCCGCCGTCCCGTATCGACCGCGACAATATTTTACGTGCCTCGCTGTGGGCGCTCGCGCGTGCGGTTCGCGCGCTGCCGGTGAAGCCGCGTCTTGTCTTCGTCGATGGTCGTGATCGCATTGATGCAGGCTGCGATTGTGAGGCCGTCATCAGCGGCGACGCGCTGGTCGCCTCGATTGCCGCAGCCTCGATCGTCGCCAAGGTCACGCGCGACCGCCTTATGGCCTGCCTCGGCGCCGCGCATCCCGGCTATGGCTTCGAGCGCCACATGGGCTATAGCGTGCCGGAACATTTCGTGGCGCTCGGCCGGCTCGGCCCCACCATCCATCACCGCCGCTCGTTCTCGCCCGTGGCGGGTGCGCTTGGACTTCTGGATCGCGATCCGGACGAGCCGATCGTCGGCATATTGCCTCTGTAGCGGCCGGGCCGTATAGGGCATGCCGGCCAATGCTTTACGTCCCCCTATACGTTGAAGCGCTGCGCTCTCGCCCGGCGCTGGTGTTTTGGCTGGCGGTGCTGGCCCAGGCTGCGATTTGGGTTGTGGTGCCGACGGTGTTCTACGCGGCACCACCCGGCGACCTGGCACAATTGCTCGCCATCGGCAATGAATTCCGGCTGCATGGCGATGTCGGGCCACCTCTCGCCTACTGGCTTGCGGAAGCCGCGTTTCGCCTCGCCGGGCTGTTCGGCGTCTACGTCCTCTCGCAGATTTGCGTGATCGTGACCTATTGGTGCGTGTTTGCGCTCGGCAGCGCGATCGTAGGCCCGACACACGCCGTCATGGCGGTGCTGCTTATGGTCGGGATTTCGCTGTTCACGGTCCCGACCCCGGATTTCGGGCCCCCCGTTCTGGCGATGGCGCTGTGGGCGATCGTCCTGCTGCATTACTGGCGCGCCGTCGCGCAAGGACAACGTGGTTCATGGTACGCGCTCGGCGCTGCGGCGGCCCTGCTTCTGCTGACCAGCGACGCGGCTTTGATCTTGCTCGGCGCGCTCGCGGTGTTCATGGCCGCGAGCGAGCGTGGACGCGCGGCGCTTGGCACCATCGAGCCGTGGATCGCCGCAGTTATTGTGGTGATCTTCCTGTTCATGCATCTGCTCTGGCTCGAGGGTCTCGGTGATAGCCTTACGCCGATATTGAAGCGGCTGCGTGACGCCAATATTGCCGCTGACAACACCTCGACGTGGCTGCAGCTCCTCCTCCTGCTCGTTGCTGCCCATGCCGGTCTCGCCATCCTCCTGGTGTTGGCGAGCGGGTGGCCGCATGCCACCGAAAATCCAGTGCCCGCCATTTCGCGAATACCGGTCGATACGGCAGCAGTGACGTTCGTGAAGGTATTCGCGCTGGTGCCGGCGTTGGCGGCGACGATTGTCGCGGTCATTGTCGGTCGCCGGTTGCCGATAGGAGGCGCGGCGCCGCTTGTCGTGCTGTCGGGCCTTGCCGTCATCGTCGTCATCGGCGACAGCATCGTGCTATTTCATCAGCGCATCCTCGGCTACGCCTGGTTCGGCCTTTTGGCCGTGCCGGCTTTGTTCGTTCCGGTCGCCATGGTCCTGCTGCCGTGGACGATCGGCACCGATCTGGCGGTCGAGCAGCCAGCGACCGCGATGGGCCGTTTCTTCGCCGACAATTTCGAGCGCAGGACGGGCCGGCCGCTCGCTATTGTCACCGGCGACGACCGCACCGCGGCCCTGGTTGCGCTCGCCGCTCCAAGTCGCCCAAGCGTCTATTTCGACCGCGACCCACGGCGCTCACCGTGGGTGACGCCCGACGATATCCGTCAGAAGGGCGCGGTTGTCGTCTGGCCAACCAGCGACACGACCCCGGGTCCGCCGCCGGACATCAAGGCGCGCTTTCCCGATCTCGTTCCCGAAGTGCCGCGCACCTTCGATCGGCCGGTGCAGGGCAGGTTGCCGGATTTGCGCATCGGATGGGGCGTGATCAGGCCAGGCAGTGTCGCCGCTGCGGCGGCCACGCCGGCAACGGCGACGCCGCATTGAAGCTGGGAGATTTCATGACGGCGAACCGCGTCCTTTTGATTCCGAAGTTCGCAATCGAGTACGCCGCATAATCATGCGAATTTCGGAATTAGGACACGAGCGCCTTTTTGATCGCCAAGAAATCCCGCCAGGCAAATCGCTTCTGAAGCGGGCTGCGCAGCAGAAAGGCGGGATGGAAAGTCGGCAGCGCCCGAATTTGACGCGTTCCGGTATCGTATTTGAACCAGCGTCCGCGTGTTCGGGTGATGCCTTCCTTGGTGGTCAATAGCGTTTGTGTCGCCGGCTGTCCGAGGCAGACGAGGATGTCCGGATCGGCGAGCTCGATCTGGCGCCGGATGAACGGCAAGCAGATGGCTGCTTCCTGCGGCGTCGGCGTCCGATTGCCTGGCGGTCGCCAGGGCACGACATTGGCGATGTAGGCGCGTGTGCGATCCAGCCCAATCGCCTCCATCATCCGATCGAGCAGCTTGCCGGACCGGCCGACGAACGGGCGTCCGGTGATGTCCTCTTCGTAGCCGGGCGCCTCGCCGACAAACATGATGCGGGCTTCAGGATTGCCGTCGGCAAACACGAGTTGGGTAGCGGTTCCGCGCAACGTGCAGCCTTCGAAACGTTCGAGCAGTACGCGCAACTCGTCGAGACTCGTGGCATTCTTCGCGGCCTCGCGCGCCGCCATAATGGCCGTATCGGGCGAAATCAACGCGGTGGCCGATTCTCCCGGCCTTGAAAGAGGAGAGGCGGATTGTCGTCCGCGATCGGAGGCGGGGTCAGTCCTCGCAGCCTTCGCAAAAGCGCCTGCGCGGAGGGGTTTGCCGTCCGGCCCGAGCCTTGCGGGGGACGGTTTTGCGTCATCCGCCATGCGGTCGACCGGTTCCTCGCCGATGACTGCGTCGGCCCCGGCCTCGAGGTAGAAGGCGATCAACTCGCGCGCATCCTTAGGTCCGTAATTCATTGCACGGCTGGCTTATGCCTGGGCAGGATCGCAAGTCTATGCCGGCGGATGAAAGCATGAAACATTCGGCTGGAAAACGGAGCAGGGCATGAATACACCGGCGCTTGCGGCCCGCGAAGCGATGGAGTTCGACGTCGTCATTGTCGGCGCGGGGCCGGCCGGTCTTGCCGCCGCGATCCGGCTCAAGCAACTGGCGCCGGAAAAATCCGTGGTCGTCGTCGAGAAGGGGTCCGAAGTCGGCGCCCATATCTTGTCCGGCGCGGTCATCGACCCGATCGGGCTCGATCGGCTCATCCCGGAATGGCGTACCGAGGAGACGCCGATCAAGACCGCGGTCAGCGCGGATCGCTTCTATCTGCTCGGAGCCTCGGGCGCGCTGCGACTGCCCAACATTCTCATGCCGCCGCTCATGAGCAATCATGGCAACTTCATCGTCTCGCTCGGTGAAGTTTGTCGCTACTTGGCGCGCAAGGCCGAGGCGCTCGGTGTCGAGATCTATCCGGGTTTTGCCGCCGCCGAATTGTTACTCGAAAACAATACGGTCACCGGCATCGCCACCGGAGACATGGGCTTGGCCAAGGACGGGACGCCAAAGTCAAGCTTCACCCGCGGCATGGAGCTGCGCGGTAAATATACGTTGCTCGCCGAGGGCGCACGCGGCAGCCTTTCCAAGGTTCTGATCGAGCGATTTGATCTGACGCGGGACCGCGAACCGCAGAAATTCGGCATCGGCTTGAAGGAACTCTGGCAGGTCGCGCCCGAAAAACACCACCCCGGTCTCGTGCAGCATACAATGGGTTGGCCACTCGACGATAGCACCGGCGGTGGTTCGTTCCTTTATCACTTCGGCGACAATCTCGTTGCGGTCGGCTTCGTCGTTCATCTGAATTATCAAAATCCGTATCTGTCGCCGTTCGAAGAGTTCCAGCGTTTCAAGACTCATCCCCTGGTGCGCGACACGTTTTCCGGCGGCAAAAGAATCTGTTACGGCGCCCGAGCCATTACCGAGGGCGGCTGGCAGTCGGTGCCACGGCTCGTCTTTCCCGGAGGAGCCCTAATTGGTTGCGCGGCGGGCTTTGTCAACGTGCCGCGCATCAAGGGCACGCACAACGCCATGCTGTCCGGCATGCTTGCGGCGGAGCACGTCGCCGCAGCGCTGGCGCAGGGCCGCGCGAACGACGAACTGTCAAGTTACGACCAGCAGTGGCGCTCTTCTCCGATCGGGCGCGATCTGTGGCGGGTGCGCAATGGCAAGCCGCTGTGGTCGAAATTCGGCACACTCGTCGGCGTCGCGCTCGGCGGTCTCGACATGTGGGCCAACACGCTCGGTTTCCCGTTGTTCGGCACGCTCAAACACGGCAAACCGGATTTCGCGACGCTTAAGCCGGCGGCGCAATGCCGGCCTATTGCCTATCAGAAACCCGATGGCAAGCTCACTTTCGATCGTCTGTCCTCGGTCTATCTTTCGAACACCAATCACGAAGAAGACCAGCCGGTACATCTTTTGCTGCGCGATGCCGTTTTGCAAAAAACATCCGAGCACGATGTCTATGCCGGACCCTCGGCGCGCTATTGCCCGGCCGGCGTCTACGAGTGGGTCGAGGAGGCAGGCGCTTCCCGCTTTGTCATCAATGCCCAGAACTGCGTTCACTGCAAGACGTGCGATATCAAGGACCCGAACCAGAACATCACTTGGGTACCGCCCGAAGGCGGCGGCGGGCCCAACTATCCGAATATGTGAACCCTCTCGGCGGGAGTTGAATCCGTCGCATCCCTGTTGCCGCTATTTCGCCTCCCTTGGGGCCTAAAGGCCTTGTGTCCTTGCGGGGCCGTGGCAAAAGGGTCATTGTCGCACGCGCATCGGTATCCGGCGCTTGATTCCTGTTTGCCCATTCACTTTGCCAATGGAGCTTTCGTGACACATTCGCTGTCCTGGCAAGCCGCCGTCGTTGGCGCTGCCCTCGCCTTGAGCGTTTCCGCAGCTCTTGCCGTCCAGCCGCCCATGCCGCAGGAGTTCTCGCATTTCACCATAGCCGGCAGCTATCTTGCCGCGCGACAAGCCGGGGCCGAACGCGACGACGCCACGGCGGCAGCCTTGTACCTCAAGGTGCTGAAAACCGATCCACATAACGCCGATCTGCTTGATCGCACGTTTTTGTCGTTCCTCACCGCCGGCAACATCGATGAAGCCGGCAAACTGGCCGAGAAAGTACTCCAGGCCGATCACACGGATCGCATTGCGCGCCTCGTCGTCGGCGTGAAGGCACTCAAGGAAAAGAACTATTCGACCGCCCGACAGGATTTTGCCCAATCCGTTCGCGGCCCGGTCACGGATTTGGCGGCGGCATTGCTGACCGGATGGTCGCTCTATGGTTCCGGCGATCCGCACGCGGCGGTCGATACCATGGATAAACTCGCCGGTCCGGATTGGTACGGAATTTTCAAGGACCTGCACGCTGGACTCATTCTCGATCTCGCAAACGACAGAAAGGCAGCGGGCAAGCGCTACCAGAGCGCCTACAAGGCCGATCCGGGCGCGGTGCGTACCGTGGAGGCCTATGGCCGTTACCTGTCACGTTACGGCAACAAGAGCGATGCCTTGAAGGTCTATCAGGACTTCAACAAGCAATTGCCGGACCACCCGCTCATCATGCAGGAAATGAAAGCCGTCCAGAATGGCGAGAAACTGCCCCCTCTGGTGGATTCGCCGCAGGCCGGTGCGGCCGAAGCTCTCTATAGCTTGGGCGCCTCGATCGGGCGCCGCGGCGGTGAAGACCTTGCGCTGATCTATCTACAGCTTGCGCTGTATCTGGAACCGTCCCATGACATGGCGCTCCTGTCACTCGCCGATCTCTACGAGTCGCTCAAAAAACCAGATCTCGCCATCGGCATCTACGACCGGGTTTCGGCAAACTCGCCGTTGTATCGCAATGCAGAAATCCAGATGGCCGAGGATCTCGACCAGCTCGACCGCGCCGACGAAGCGACGAAGCGCCTCGATCAGGTCATCGCTGATCATCCGAAGGATACCGACGCTCTCTTGGCGCTCGGCAACATTCAGCGCGGACGCAAACTGTTCAAGGAATGTGGTGATACCTACAGTAAGGCGATCGACACGGTGCCCAATCCAGACAAGTCGAATTGGGTGATGTTCTACTTTCGCGGCATTTGCTACGAGCGCTCCGATCAATGGCCAAAGGCCGAAGCCGACATGAAGAAGGCGCTCGATCTGTTCCCCGACCAGCCGCTCGTGCTCAATTATCTCGGCTATTCGTGGGTCGATAAGGGCGTCCATCTCGACGAAGGTATGGACATGATCCGCAAGGCGGTCGAGCAGCGGCCTGACGACGGCTACATCGTCGACTCGCTAGGCTGGGCGTATTTCCGCCTCGGTAATTATGATGAGGCGGTCAAGAATCTCGAGCGTGCGGTCGAGCTCAAGCCCGACGATCCGACGATCAACGATCATCTTGGCGACGCATATTGGCGGGTTGGTCGGACGCTTGAGGCGCACTTCCAATGGTCGCAGGCAAAGGATTTCAAGCCGGACCCGGACGAGCTCACCAAGCTCGACGAAAAGCTCAAGAATGGGCTGCCCAATGACACGTCTTCCGCGGCCGAGGCCGCCAAGACGAAGAAGGCCGGGAGCGGCGGGTGAGGGGTGGCTTTGCCCGAACCGCTGGTTGAGAACGCGCCGGCCAAAATCAATCTGACGCTTCGCGTGCTCCGCCGCCGCAGCGACGGCTATCATGACATTGAAAGCTTGGTCGTGTTCGCCGATTTTGGCGACTTCCTGAGCTTTTCTCCCGGCGGTGACCTTGCGGTGACGCTCAGCGGTCCAAGCGCCGCCGATGCCGGGGAAAGTGCCGACAATCTCGTGCTCAAGGCCGCCCGCGCACTGGCCGAGCGGGTACCCGGCCTCGGACTCGGGAGTTTCCATCTCGACAAGCAGCTTCCGGTCGCCGCAGGGATCGGCGGAGGATCGAGCGACGCGGCGGCGGCGCTCAGGCTGTTGGCGCGCGCCAACGGGCTTGTGCCCGACGACCCACGACTTTACGAGGCGGCGCGCACCGTCGGCGCGGACGTGCCGGTATGCCTCGACCCGTGCGTGCGCCTGATGCGCGGTATCGGCGAGGTGCTGTCCGCGCCGCTTGGCCTTCCGCCGCTGCGGGCCGTGCTGGTCAATCCCGGCGTGGCGCTCGCGACCAAAGCCGTCTTCGCCGGCTGGACGCCCCCGGCAGCGAGTCCACCGCCGCTCGCGCTCGAGGCGCTGGCGAAGGCAACCAGCCTGAGCGAATTACTGCCGCTTGTCGCGGAGCAAACCAATGATCTCGAACTTTCCGCCATCGCGCTTGCGCCGGCAGTTGCCGAAGCGCTTGCCGCCTTGCGCACGCAGCCGGGCTGCAAGCTCGCCCGCATGTCGGGTTCCGGCGCGAGCTGTTTTGCGCTGTTCGGCTCGGCGGCGGAAGCACTTGCCGCCGGTGAGGCCCTCCACCGTACGCAGCCCGGCTGGTGGGTGCGTGCGAGCGCACTGGGCAACGCGCACTGAGTAACGTTCATTATGCTAGGGTGCGGTCCCCCGGCCTTGAGAGCATCATGAGACGGCGGCAATTCATCACAGTTCTCGGCGGCGTTGCGGCCGGTTGGCCGGTCGTCGCGCGCGCCCAGCAAACAGGTAAGGTGCCGACAATCGGCTTCGTCGGCGCCGACAGAGTCCTTAATGCGCCTTGGGCCGCCGGATTTGCACAACGATTGGCCGAACTCGGCTGGGTCGAGGGCAGGACCGTCACAATCGAATATCGCTGGCTGGATGGCCACCCCGAGCGCGCCGCCGAGTTTGCGAGCGAATTTGTCCGCCAGAAGGTCGACGTCATCGTCACCTCGGGGATCGCCGCAGCCGCAATGAAACGCGCGACCTCGGACATTCCAATCATTTTTACCGCGTCGAATGATCCGGTTGGCAGTGGGCTAGTCGCAAGCCTGGCGCGGCCGGGCGGCAACGTCACCGGACTATCGAACGAGGCGACCGACCTTGGCAGCAAGCGACTTGAGCTGTTGCGCGAGGTTACCGGCCATCTTCACCGATTGGCGATCTTGGTCGATGTCGGTTTTCCCCAAGCCGCGCTGGAGAATAACGAAGTCAAAGCCGCGGCGCGTTCGCTCGGCCTCGAAGTCGTGCCGTTGGAAATCCGGCGTGCCGAGGACATTGCCCCTGCCTTCCAGGCGCTCAAAGTCCCGGCTGATGCGCTTTACGTAGTGGGCGATGCTCTGCTTACCGCCGAGCGCACGCGCGTCACCAAGCTTGCACTCGACGCGCGGCTGCCGACCATCTCCAACATTCGAAGTTTTGTCGAAGCCGGTGGTCTCATGTCCTACGGTCCCAATCTCGCGGATCAGCTTCGGCATTCCGCCGACTTGGTCGACAAGGTGCTGCGCGGGACCAAGCCCGGTGATATCCCGGTCGAGCAGCCGACGAAATTCGAATTGGTCATCAATCTCAAGATCGCAAAATCCCTTGGCCTTACCGTGCCGCCGGACTTGCTCGCCGTCGCCGACGAGGTCATCGAATAGGGCACCGTTGGTCGCGGCACGTCCGTCCGGAGGATATCGGCTCTAATGCGTGCGCGCGATGCAGAAATCGACTGTCTCGGCCAGCGCGGACTTCATCTTCGAGTCGGGAAACAGCGCCAATGCGTCACGGGCGATCGCACCGTAATGGTGGGCGCGGCCGATCGTGTCCTCAAGCGCGCGATGCTTGGCCATCAGCCCAATGGCATGTTCCAGATCGGCGTCGTCGGCCTCGCCGCGTTCGAGGGTGCGCCGCCAGAATTCACGCTCGACGTCCGAGCCGCGGCGAAACGCAAGCACGACGGGTAGCGTGATTTTACCCTCACGAAAATCGTCGCCGATGTTCTTGCCGAGCTTGGCCGCTGCGCCGCCATAGTCGAGCACGTCGTCGACGAGTTGGAACGTGATGCCGAGATTCATCCCGAACGACCGGCACGCGGCCTGCTCATCGCGCTGCCGCCCGGACAGCACGGGTCCGACTTCGCAGGCCGCTGCGAACAACTCGGCGGTCTTGGCGCGGATGACCGCGATATATTCGTCCTCCGTGGTCGCCGTGTTCTTGGCCGCGGCAAGCTGCATGACTTCGCCCTCGGCGATCACTGCGGCGGCCGAGGAGAGGATTTCCAGCGCTTTGAGGTTGCCCACCTCCACCATCATTTTGAATGCTTGGCCGAGCAGGAAATCGCCGACCAGCACGCTCGCCTCGTTACCCCACAGCATCCGCGCCGCCAGCCGTCCGCGCCGCATTTCGCTCTCGTCGACCACATCGTCGTGCAACAGCGTCGCCGTATGCATGAACTCGACGGCTGCCGCGAGCTTGATGTGGCCGTCGCCCGCATAATTGCTGAGTCGGGCGAGTGCCAGAGTGAGGATTGGTCGCAGTCTCTTGCCGCCGGAATTGATGAGATGGTTGGCGACCTCCGGGATCATTGTCACTTCGGAACCAGTGCGGGCGAGGATGGCGCCGTTGACGCGCTCCATGTCGGGGGCGACGAGGTCGACAAGCGCGTCAATTGAGTGCTCGTCCGGGTTTTCGAAAGGAAGAACGACGGCCACTGGAAAACTTTCTCCGCAACGGGCGGGAGCATAGAAACGCTATGGTAATGCGGCAAGGACTTGGCCGCCCGCGCCGCTGCCGACCACGCAAATCTGCAGTCTCAGCACCAGCGGTGTTCGAACGATTGGCCCTTGCTAGCAGTCGACAGCAATGTGGGCAATGCACCGGTCCTTGGCAATGGTTGAACGAATGATTGCTGGCCCCCGCCAAGAGCCTTAAATCCGGGGCGACTTTGCTTTGTTGATGTCCTTGGAAGCCATCGCGGGTATGATCCGACGGCTTTCGAGCCCAATAGCGATCGATCGGACCGGAGGGGTCATGTCAAGCTCTGAGCCTCATGCCGAAAGCATGACGGCGGTCGGGTATCAGATAGCGGTTCTGGTGCCCTGCTATAACGAGGGCCGTACGATCGCCAAGGTGGTTGCCGATTTCCGCGCGGCGCTGCCCAAGGCAACCGTGTACGTCTATGACAATAATTCCACCGACAACACGTCCGAGGCTGCAAGGCAGGCCGGCGCCGTGGTCCGCCGCGAACATCACCAGGGCAAGGGTTACGTGGTACGACGGATGTTCAATGACGTCGAGGCGGATGTCTACGTGCTGGTTGATGGCGACGCCACATACGACGCGCCGAGCGCGCCAAAGATGATCGGCAAGCTCATCGACGATCGGCTCGACATGGTCGTCGCCACGCGCGTCGATCGCGAGGCGGCGGCCTATCGTCCGGGTCACCGCGTCGGCAACCGGATGCTCACGGGCTTTGTCGCTCATATCTTTGGGCGAGCCTTCACCGATATTTTGTCGGGCTATCGGGTGTTCTCGCGGCGTTTCGTGAAGTCATACCCGATCCTGTCGGGCGGCTTCGAGATCGAGACGGAATTGACCGTCCACGCGCTCGAATTGGAATTGCCGGTCGGCGAGGTCGCGACGCCGTACTTTACGCGGCCCGAGGGATCGGCGTCGAAGCTCAGTACCTGGTCCGATGGATTTCGCATTCTGTGGACGGTGCTGAAACTTTACCGGGCCGAGCGGCCGCAGGCTCTGTTCGGCTCCTTTGGTCTCGCGCTCGCCATTGTCTCGATCGGCCTCGCCATCCCCATTATCATTACGTATTTGCAGGAAGGACTGGTGCCGCGGCTGCCTACCGCACTGCTTTCCACCGGGTTGATGCTGGTGGCCTTCCTGTCGATCGCCTGCGGCCTGATTCTCGATACGGTGACACGCGGCCGGCGCGAGGCAAAACTGATTGCCTATCTGGCGCTGCGCGCGCCGGGCGAGGAACGACGGCGGAGCTGAGCCTTGCGCGAATTGGTTCGCACCAACGATCCGGTGTTGATATCGGCGGTCGAGGCGCTGCTCAAAGGCGCCCATATTGCGCATATGGTCGTCGATCAGAACATGAGCGTGATGGAAGGCTCCATTGGCATTTTTCCGCGTCGGATTCTGGTCGGCGAGGACGAGTTCACGGCGGCGCGAAAGTTGCTTGCGGAAGCCGGCTTCGCCCATGAGCTCCGCCCCGATGCCCGCTAACGAGGTTGGCTTCAGCGAGGATGCGGTTCTCGGCGGCCGACTCCTCCTGCGCCAACCGTTGCATGGCCACCGCGTCGGACATGATGCCATCCTGCTCGCGGCCGCAACATGCACGCACGCAGGCGAGCATGCGGTCGATCTCGGCGCCGGCGTGGGCGGAGCGGGGCTGGCGCTTGCGCGCCGCATCGAGGGCGTTGCCGTGACCTTGGTTGAGATCGATCCCGAGCTGGCGGCGCTCGGACGCGCGAATGCCGACCGCAATGGGCTCGCACAATGTGTGCGCTCAATTTGTCTTGATGTCGAAGCATCCACCGCCGAATTCACCGCGGCCGGGTTGGCGGCGGGGTCGGCGGCGGCCGTACTGATGAACCCGCCGTTCAACGCGTCACAAAACGCCTCGCCGGATCGCGGCCGCCGCTTGGCGCATACCGCTGCGCCTGAGACGCCGAACCGGTGGCTGCGCACGGCTTCGCGGCTATTGCAGCCCGAAGGCGTCATCACGCTGATCTGGCGCGCCGACGGTCTGCAACAGGTGCTCAGCGCGCTCGCAGACGATTTTGGCGCAATCTCGATTTTGCCGATCCACCCAAAGCCGAATGCATCGGCGATCAGGGTCGTCGTGCGCGCGGTCAAGGACAGCCGTGCGCCGCTCTCGTTGCTGCCCGGCTTTCTTCTTGCTGATGCTGACGGCAAGCCGACGCCGCAAGCAGAGGCCGTGCTTCGCGATGCCGCCGCATTGTCTTTGATGGGGACTTGAAACGCCTGCGATGCTCAACCGTTAGGTATCAGGTGGCGTTAGGCATCAGCTTGACCGCGAGTCCGGCGTACCGGGGCGGTCTGTTCAGCTCGACGACGCACGGGGAAATGCGAAAGACCAACAATGGTGCCGATCAGCAATAACAGCAGGTATATCTTCATTGCATCCACCGCGGCCTGTTGATTCGGTGCGCGATTTGGAAGCAAATCGCATCGCAAACCTTATCAAGCAGTTACTTGAGGCTTTTGTGCGTACATCTTATGTGCACTTTATGACCGATCTTTCGATGCCGCAGCGCCTTCGCGATCTTTGCAGCCCAGCTCTTGCGGCAGTCCGGCCGCTCGTTCCGCGACGCTTCCGCAGCGATATTCCCGTGGTACCGGTGGTACGACTCACGGGCATCATCGGCTTCTCGACCCCGCTTCGGCCGGGCCTCACTCTTGCCGGAATCGCGCGCACGCTCGAGCGCGGCTTCGCCGTGCGCAATGCACCGGCGGTCGCGCTCGCCATCAACTCGCCGGGCGGATCGCCGGTACAGTCGCACCTGATCTTCCGCCGTATCCGGGAGCTGGCGGCGG
>JASHQI010000058.1 GCA_030037645.1 Xanthobacteraceae bacterium | reverse complement strand
GACATGCCGCAGGTGAAGCTTGAGGCGAGCAGGCACGCGGTCTCGAGCGCAATGCTGAAAGGATTGAACAGTTGGCGCCCGGCGGGTCCCCCGGCAATCGCCGTCTGCAGCACGGCATGCGCCGCGAATAGGCACGAGAACAGCACGATGTCACTGAGCAGGAATAGCCAAAAGCCGTAACCGACGATTACGCGCTTGGAAACGGGTCCGCCTTCGCCGTACCCGGTCGCATAGTCATATTCGGCACCGCGACCCAGCTTGTAGGGATCGGCGTTCCGCTGGGCCCTTTGCCCGACGACTTCGGTCGCGCTCATGCCGCTTCACCGTCTTGCGCGTGTGCTGCGAGCCAATTTTCACGCGCGCGGCGTCGAGCGCGGTCGACGCGGGCAACCTCCTCTGCCGGAATTTCGTATTCCTCGATGTCGCGCCACGCAAACCAAACAAACACCGCATAGGCCGCAGCGATACCGACCCCCACCAGCCACCAGATGTGCCAGATCAGCGCGAATCCGGTGACTGTGGCAAAGAAGGCGGTGATGAAGCCGATCGGACTGTTCCTCGGGATCTCGATAGGCTGGTATTCGGGCTCCGCCGATAATTGCTGGGATTCGATCGCACGCCGCTTGATCTGCCAGTAGGGCTCCTCTCCTTGCACGTTGGGCAGCACCGCAAAGTTGAACGCCGGCGGCGGCGACGGCGTCGCCCATTCGAGCGAGCGGCCGTCCCAGGGATCGCCAGTCAAATCCCGAAGTCTCTCGCGACGTCGGATGCTGACGACAAACTGCATCACCTGACAGCCCGTAGCGCAGATGAAGACGACAATGCCGATCCCGGCCATCAGGACCCATGGCCGCCAAGCCGCAACATCGTAATGCTGCAAGCGCCGCGTCATGCCGAGCAGCCCCGCGGCATAGAGCGGCACGAATGTGATGTAGAAACCGGCGATCGTGAACCAAAATGCGGCCTTGCCCCAGCCTTCGTGCAGCCTGAAGCCAAACGCCTTGGGGAACCAATAAGTGATGCCGGCAAAGGCGGCAAACAGGACGCCGCCAATGATGACGTTATGGAAATGGGCGACCAGAAAAAGGCTGTTATGCAGTTGGAAGTCGGCTGGCGGCACGGCGAGGAGCACGCCGGTCATGCCGCCGATCACGAACGTCACGAGGAATCCCACCGACCACAGCATCGGCGTGGTGAATCGGATACGGCCACCGTACATCGTGAACAACCAGTTGTAGATTTTGACCCCGGTGCCGACCGCGATGATGCTGGTGGCGATGCCGAAGACCGCATTGACGTTGCCACCTGCACCCATCGTAAAGAAGTGGTGCAGCCAGACCGTGAAAGAGACCAAGCAGATAAACAATGTCGCAACCACCATCGAGCGATAGCCGAACAGGGGTTTGCCGGAGAACGTCGAGATCACCTCGGAGAAAACGCCGAACGCTGGCAGCACCAGAATGTAGACTTCAGGATGTCCCCACGCCCAGATCAAGTTGATGAACATCATCATGTTGCCACCGGCGGAGTTCGTGAAAAAATGAAACCCGGCATAGCGGTCGAGGATCAGCATCGCGAGCGTGGCGGTGAGGACCGGGAACGCCGCAATGATCAATAGGTTCGCGGCAAGTGCCGTCCAACAGAACATCGGCATGCGCAAATAGCTCATGCCCGGCGCACGTATTTTAAGGATCGTCGTTACGAAATTGATGCCGGTCAGCAACGTGCCGACGCCGGAAATCTGCAGCGCCCACAAGTAATAATCGACGCCGACGCCGGGAGAGTATCGCAGCTCGGACAGCGGCGGGTAAGGCAGCCAGCCGGTTCGCGCGAACTCGCCGACCACCAGCGAGATATTGATCAGAAGCGCGCCAGTGGCTGTCAGCCAGAAGCTCGTCGAGTTCAAAGTCGGGAAGGCCACGTCGCGCACGCCGAGCTGCAACGGCACCGCAAAATTCATCAACCCGATCATCAACGGCATCGCGGCAAAAAAGATCATGATGGTGCCGTGAGCCGAAAAGACCTGGTCATAATGTTCCGGCGGTAAATAACCGGCCGCGTGGAACGCCAAGGCCTGTTGCGAACGCATCATGATGGCGTCGATGAAGCCGCGCAGCAGCATCACCAGCCCGAGCAGGATGTACATGACGCCGATCCGCTTGTGATCCACGCTGGTGATCCACTCATGCCAGAGATACGGCAGATGGCCCTTCACGATGATCCAAGCGATCACGGCCAAGACGACGAGTATCACCACCGAGCCGGCGATGAGCGGGATCGGCTGGTCAAAGGGAATCGCCTGCCAAGTGAGTTTGCCCAGCATCTCAACGACCCCCTACGGGACTGATCGTCGACCCGCCGCGGCCTGTGCTTGGGCCGGGACCGGGTGGGAGTTGTCGGGTAACAATGGCCTCGAACAAATTTGGTTCGACGGCACGGTAGGTATAGGGCGCGACGTTTTGGCTTTCCTTCGATAGCGCGAGGTAGCTCGCGCGATTCAAGGCCGGCCCGGTGCGCCGCACGGTGTCAAGCCATTGCGCGAAGACGTCCGCAGACACGGCATGCAGGATGAAATGCATGCCGGAAAATCCATCTCCACTGTATTGAGTGGATTCGCCATAGAAGTTCCCGGTATGGTCGGCCTCAAGATAAAGCTGAGTGATCATTCCGTTCATTGTGGCGATCATGCTGCCGAGCTGTGGCACGAAAAACGAATTCATCACGGTCGCCGACGTGAGCGAGAAGTGCACCGGCGCGCCGGCGGGAACGACGAGCTCGTTGACGCTTGCGATGCCCTGATCGGGGTAGATGAACAGCCACTTCCAATCGAGCGAGACGACTTGGACCTCAGTCGGCTTGCTCTGCGCGCTAATGGGTTTGAACGGATCGAGTTCGTGCGCGCCGAGCCAGATCACGCCGCCAAGAAACATGATGACCAGGAGCGGAATCGCCCAGACAATGATCTCCAGGCGTCCGGAATATACAAAGCCGGGAAGGTAGCGCGCCCTGGTGTTGGCGGCCCGAAACCACCACGCGAAGACCAGTACCGCGGCGATCGTCGGCACAACGATCACCGACATGATACCCACTGCGTCGAGCAGGATCTTCGAATCCGCGGCGCCGATCGGACCCTGCGGCTGAAGCACGCCCCCGGCGCAGCCGGTGAGTGCCAGAGCGGAAGAAAAGCAAAGGGCGGCGCGGCCAAGGCAACGCAACAAACTCAAATTTATGACAGCCCTCGCGTTCGTCGCAGATTTGTCCATCAGAATCTTTTTCGAATAATGCCGACATTCGCAATCAGATCATGAATGCTCAAAGACGCCGACATTGACATTTTAATCGCCGATAATGGGCAAGGTTCCGGCGTCCCCAGGGCCGTGCGGCGATGTGCCTTCAAAGCGCAACGTTCGTCAGCAGGCATGATCGGTCCCGGCACCTCGTCGGCCATTGCAAAGGAAATTACCGAACCAACCCTGTCTTTTTGGGAATATTCAAGGCGTATTCTTCCTCACGTACGGACCGAGCGCCTTGGCAGCCGCGTGCACATAGCTGAGATCGACCACGTCCGGAACCTTCACGGAGCCGTCAATCTGTTTGGTGTCCTTGAAGAACTGCCACGCCATTTCCAGAGACGGTAAATTGATGTCGCCGTCCGGATCGACCGCCTGCGAAACGATGGCCCGGTGCACCGCCGGGTCCTTGATGAACGAGTATTTGACCAGGATTTTTATTACCTCGTCGGCGTTCGGCCCGGCAATATGGCCGCCCTTGAGCGCGTCGTCATAGAAACGGATGGCCTTGACCAGTGCCACCATGAACTTCCTGGCATTCTCCGGCTGTTCATGGATGAATTTCGGGCTGTAGAAAACCACTGCGGTTTGATAATTGGGAAAAACCTGGTCGGCGGTGACGAGCTTTTTGGCAAGACCGAGCTGAAGGAGTTTGGTGACTGTCGGCTCGACTGTCAGGCTGGCATCGATGGCCTTGTTGGCGTAGGCGGGGATGTGCTGGGGAAAGCCGAGAAAAACCGGGTCGATATCGTTGTAGGTCAATCCGTTCTTGACCAACGCGTAGTTCATCAACGCATTCTCGCTGTTGCCGTTGGCGGACATTGCGACTTTCAGGCCCTTGAAATCCTTGAGGCTCCTGACTTTGCCGCTGTCGATCAGGTCGCTGCGCACCATGATGGCCTGAAAGCCATAGCCTGGAGCGTTGCGCGCCTTATCGGCGACAATCTTGATGCCGATGCCGCGCTCGACGGCGTTGTAGAGTCCCGCCGAGGTGGCGCCGGAGCCGACATCGACCTCGCCCGAACCAAGCGATGGAATCGATTTCGCCGCCGAATCGAAACGCACAAATCTGACCTTGAGGCCCTGTTCGGCGAAATAGCCCTTGGCGTCCGCGATAAAGAATGGCGCGTCGCTCGCCGCGCCGATGGTGCCGATCGTCAGCTCCTGGGCACGAACGCGACTGCTGAGGCCGCCAGAAACGGCAAAAGCGACACCTAGACCGAGAACCAGCCATCGATGAATTTTTTGCATCATTGAGCCTCGTCATGCCGGCACGGCGCAACGTCCATGCAGGTCGATTTTTATAACACGCAGGTGAAGCCATGGTCAGCGGCATACTGCAGACCGCCCCTCCCCTTACGACCACGGCATCAGCGACGCGTGGATCACGTCTGGGACGCCCTCACCGCCGACCGAGCGGATGGCAAGGTCGACGTCCTTTAGTCCGAAGCGGTGCGTGGTGATCAGTTCGAGCGGAAAGCGCTTTGATGCGAGCTGCGCCAGCGCCAGCTCGCAGGCCTTGTAACTGTGGCCGCGCGCACTCTTCATGGTGATGAACTTCACCGTGAATTTTTCCAGCGGGAAGTTTGGAAATTGCGCGAGTTCGCCCTGCACCACGATGGTGCCGCCCTTGCGCTTGAGCGCTTCGATGCCAAGCAGGATCGGAATGGTTCCGGCCCCCGCAGTGCAGTCGAGCGCCACGTCGACGCCCTTACCGCCGGTGATTTCCATGACGCGCGCCAGCGGGTCCTCCTTCTGCACATCGATGACATGGTCGGCACCGAGTTTTTTCGCGACCTCGATGCGCGCTCTGTCCTTTGACGTGCCGGTGACGATGATCAACGACGCGCCGGCCTGCTTGCAGATCACGGTCTGTGACAGGCCCTGCTGGCCCGGGCCCTGGATCAGCACCGTGGAATTGTAGCCGACACCGCCGTCGAACAGCGACCACTCGACGCCGTTCGCCATCGGCGTCACCAGGCCCGCCAGCTCCGCCGTCACGCCCTTGGGCACGTGGTGCACCACCGCGTTCCACGGCAGATAGACATATTGGGCGAAGCCGCCCCACAGGTGCGGCGCCTTCTCGGCCGAGGTGTAGCCGTAGCGGATCGCGTCCGGATTGGTGCGCCAGTTGGTGTTCTCGCAATGCCGGTACTGACCGGCATGGCACCACTCGCACTTGCCGCACATCACGTAGTGCTCGACGAACACGAGGTCGCCTTCCTTAAATCCCTTGCGGCGGGTGAATTCGCGGCCGGCCTTGGCGATGGTGCCGATGTTCTCGTGGCCCATGATGGTCGGCGCGTTGCTCGGCGGATGCTTGTAGAGCTTGACGTCGGTGCCGCAGATGCCCCCGACCTCCATCTTCATCAGCGCGGCATCCTCCGGGATATCGGGCATCGGATATTCGCGGATTTCGGTCTTGCTCGGCCCGGTGCGCACCGCTGCCAGTACTTGTTCTGCCACTGAAAATCGCTCCAGCCTGGTCTTGTCGTCCTTAAATAAGCGCGCGCAATCTAGAATGCAGCAAAGCCGCGTCAAGGCCGCCTAACACGTGCATTTTTGCCGTCGGCAGCCTAACTTGAAGGCGATGGCAGGCTCGTTCCCGATGATGCGGCCGTTGCGGCGAAGCGCGGATCAGAGCGCCGCGATCGAGCGCGTGCGCAGACGGACGCGGGCGCGGTTTGCGCTTGGCGAGGACGACACCGTGATGGTGTCGGAGATCGCCTGCGCGGTGCCGGGCTGCCCGCCGATCGAGACTCACGTCGTGTTCTGGACCACAGCCGGCCGCCACCATTTCCAGGTCTTCAAGCCGCTCGCCGAAGTCG
>JASHQI010000057.1 GCA_030037645.1 Xanthobacteraceae bacterium | reverse complement strand
GGGTGGAATCCGGCCGACAGCACGGTTTTCATGATCTCGTATGACGGCACAAAGCCGGTGACGGGTCGTGTCGCCGGCGACATCGCCGGCGGCGGCGGTGCCGGCGGCGGCGAAGGTTGGGCGTAGACCCGGGCAGCAGCCAACAGCAGGAGGCCCAAGGCCAAGACCCCAGCCCTAAAAACGCTCGCCGTCACGATGACGCCCTTCCCAACCGCTCAGCATGGCCGCACTGCGCACAACGATAATCGAAATTGGGGCGGCGCTTGGGCGCTCATGATTTTTTTTCGCACAGGTTCACGAAGCGTTCGATGTCGTCGTCGCGCGTTGCGAACGATGTGACCAGTCGCACCAGGACTTGGTCTTTACCGACGCTCATGCTCGCACTGGACCAATCATAATAGCTCGCGCCGGCGGCCTTGAGCTTTGCGTCGAGCGCGCGCGGCAGCACGACAAAGACCAGGTTGGCCTCGACCGGCCACACCGGCGGCAACCCGACCGCGCGGAGACGCTCCGCCAACTTATCGGCCATGGCGTTGGCGTGACGCGCGAGACTGAGCCACAAATCGCCGGCGAGATACGCCAAAAACTGCACCGCAAGGAAACGGTGCTTCGAGACCAGATGACCGGCGCGCTTGCGCCGCTCGGCCATGAATGCGGCCCGATCCGGATCGAATACCACCACCGCTTCCGCCGCAAGCGCGCCGCCTTTGGTGGCGCCGAAAGACAGCACGTCAATGCCGGATTGCCACGTCATCTGTGCCGCCGTCGTGTTGAGACGGACCAGCGCGTTAGCAAAGCGCGCGCCATCCATGTGCACGGCCAACGCACGCGCGTGGGCAATTGCGGTGAGCGCCGCGATCTCATCGGTTCGATAGAGAGTGCCGGCCTCGCTGGCTTGGGTCATCGAGAGCGCGGCGGCAACCATCTGATGCGGGCTGTGCGCGCCATAACCGGCAAGCGCGGCCAGCAACGTCTGCGGCGCGATTTTGCCGGCAGCGCCGGGAAGGCCCGACAATTTCAAACCGCCGCCGAAAAACTCCGGCGCGCCGCATTCATCGACAGCGATGTGGGACTCGGCGTGACAGAACACGACGCCCCACGGCGGCGTGATCTGCGCGAGCGCGAGCGCGTTCGCAGCCGTTCCGGTCGGCACCAGAAACACCGCGACGTCGCGTTCGAACACGTCCGACAGCCGCCGTTCGAGCGCTTGAGTCGAATCGTCATTGCCGTAGCCGCGCGCATAGCCGTGGTTAGCCTGCGCGATCGCCTCGAGAATGGGGGGCGCCACCGGAGCCGTGTTGTCGCTGGCAAAATTCACTTGAGCAACGTAGCCCGGATTGCGCAACACGCAATCCGGGATCGCCTCTGCCCACGGCGTCGCCTCCGGATTTTGCCGGGGCTGTCCACACGCCCGCTTCGGCTCGGAGCCGTTGGCTCGATTCCGGCAATCTCCTGAGTTCCGTGCTAGCTCGCGAAACGAGCGCCGGCGGGCCATTGCACTCTTGCTGTCGCCGTGATCCACTTCGCGTTTGGACTTGGCGGCAGGAACCGAACCCGGATCGAGGCAAGCCAGCGCCTTTTTTCCCGATCGCGCGGTGGCGCCCTTGTGTCCATGCCGGGAATTTGCCATCTTCGGCATAGGACAGCATTGCTGTCCCAATTTGGCGATCCGCGGCGCGCAGGCGCGGGATCGGGCCGTCTGTGAGCAAGGGCACGTCGGACGGCAGCGAGAAAGCAGCCACCGGCCGTTAGGCGGCGCGAAGGTTGCTTCCAGGATTGAATGGTTCGCCCTTGAGCGCACCCCTGTCTCCTTCCCTCCTCCATCGGCGGTGGATGGAAGGAAGAAAGCCGCGGGGTGGATTTGCGCCGGGCCTCGACAACGAGTGCGTGCGGCCCGACACGGAGTGCGAGGACGACGATGGGTGCGGCTGGTTTCGGCTTGTTTGACCCGACGCTGGAAAAGGATTCCTGCGGCGTTGGATTTATTGCCGACATCAAGGGGCGCAAGTCGCACAAGATCGTCCAGGACGCGCTGACGATCCTGCTCAACCTCGAGCACCGCGGCGCGGTCGGCGCCGATCCGCGCGCCGGCGATGGCGCCGGCATTCTGGTGCAAACGCCGCACAAATTTTTTGCCAGGACGGCGGCCGAGATCGGCTTCACGTTGCCGGCCGCCGGACACTACGCCGTCGGCGTGTTGTTCCTGCCGCACGAGGCGGCGTGGCGGAATGAAATCATGGACACCTATGCGGCCGTGGCCGCGCAGGACGGCATGAAGGTCCTGGGTTGGCGCGACGTGCCGACCGACAACGCGACACTCGGCGAATCCGTCAAACCGACGGAGCCAGTGCATAAGCAGGTGTTCATTGCGCGTAACCCGAAGGTGACTTCGGAGGACGAGTTTGAGCGCCGCCTGTATATCTTGCGCAAGACTATTTCGAGCACGCTGTACGGCAAGCGCGAACGGCGCATCTCAAACTATTATCCGGTCTCGGTCTCGTGCCGTACCGTGATCTACAAGGGGATGTTTCTTGCCGATCAATTGTGCACCTATTATCCCGACCTGCACGATCCCGATTTCGAGAGCGCGCTGGCGCTCGTTCACCAGCGCTTCTCCACCAACACCTTCCCGACCTGGTCGCTGGCGCATCCTTATCGGATGATTGCGCACAACGGCGAGATCAATACGCTGCGCGGCAACAACAACTGGATGGCTGCACGTCAGGCCTCCGTCTCATCGCCCAAATTCGGCGCCGACATCAACAAGCTGTGGCCAATTTCCTACGAAGGCCAATCCGACACCGCCTGTTTCGACAATGCGCTCGAATTCCTGACCATGGGCGGATATTCGCTCGCCCACGCAATGATGATGATGATTCCGGAAGCCTGGGCCGGCAATCAGCTCATGAATGAGGAACGTCGCGCCTTTTATGAATACAACGCCGCGCTGATGGAGCCGTGGGACGGCCCGGCGGCGATCGCATTCACCAACGGCAAGCAAATCGGCGCCACGCTTGATCGCAACGGCTTGCGGCCGGCGCGCTACATCGTCACTCGCGACGACCGTGTCATCATGGCATCGGAAGTGGGTGTGCTGCCGATCCCGGAGCAGGACATCGTCACCAAGTGGCGCCTGCAGCCGGGCAAAATGTTGCTGGTCGACCTTGAACAAGGCCGGCTCATTCCCGACGAGGAGCTCAAATCGACGCTGGCAAAGAGCCACCCCTATCGCGAATGGCTCGAGCGTACGCAGATTGTGCTCGAGGAGCTGCCGGCCGCCACCGACGGCGCCCCGATTTCGAACCTGTCGTTGCTCGATCGCCAACAGGCCTTCGGCTACACCCAGGAGGACCTCAAGATCCTGATGACGCCGATGGCGATGACCGGGGAAGAGGCGGTCGGCTCCATGGGGAACGACACACCGATTTCGGCGCTGTCAGACCGGCCCAAGCTGCTTTTCACCTACTTCAAGCAAAACTTCGCGCAGGTGACCAACCCGCCCATCGATCCGATCCGCGAGGAACTGGTGATGAGCCTGGTGTCGATCATCGGGCCGCGACCGAACCTATTTGATCTCGAAGGCGCCTCGAAGACCAAGCGCCTCGAAGTCCGCCAGCC
>JASHQI010000056.1 GCA_030037645.1 Xanthobacteraceae bacterium | reverse complement strand
CGCCGCGAGCATCGCCGGCAATATCGGCAATCGAATCAGGAGCCGGTCCAAAGCCAAACCGATGTAAGGCGAGCGCTGCGGCTTCTTTTCCCTGAGCGGTCACGAATTCCTCCGCAATGAGGCAGTCGCCGGGAATCAATAAATAGATTTATTGTGGCGAAAGTTACATCTCGAACCGGCAAAAGGTCATTTGAATTCTAACAAATTGTTCAGGACCGTCGCTGCGCGCCGCGGCGAACCCGGCGCTTGCGGCGCAGCAATCGGGCTCGTAAGTATCTGGTGCAGGCAACAAGCGCGCCCGGAGACATGATGGCCGTTGTAATCGACACTGCACTGGGCAACACCGGGCGGCTGCGCCACCCGGAGAAGGCTCATCGGCCGGATCAACCCGCCTTGCCCAAGCCCGACTGGATCCGGGTCAAGGCGCCGGTATCCGCGGGCTATGTCGAAACCCGGCAGATCGTCCATGAGAACGGGCTGCACACCGTGTGCGAGGAGGCCGGCTGCCCCAATATCGGTGAGTGTTGGGAGAAGAAGCACGCGACGTTCATGATCATGGGCGACACCTGCACGCGCGCCTGCGCCTTCTGCAACGTCAAGACCGGTCTGCCGGGCGCGCTCGATCCCGCCGAGCCGTCGCACATTGCGGAGGCGACTGCGAAGCTCGGCCTTGCCCACATCGTTATCACCTCAGTCGATCGCGACGATCTCGATGACGGCGGAGCCGGGCACTTCGCCGCCGTGATCCGCGCCATCCGTGCGCGCTGCCCCGGCACGACAATCGAGGTTTTGACGCCGGACTTTTTGCGAAAAAGCGGCGCGGCGGAAACCGTGGTCGCCGCGCGACCCGACGTCTTCAACCACAATCTCGAAACTGTTCCGTCGAAATATCTCAACGTGCGGCCCGGCGCCCGTTATTTCGCCTCGGTCCGGCTGCTGCAGCGGGTGAAGGAGATCGACCCGAAAATGTTCACCAAGTCCGGCATCATGGTCGGGCTTGGCGAGGAACGTAACGAAGTCCTGCAAGTGATGGACGACTTGCGCGCCGCCGATGTCGATTTCCTCACTATCGGCCAATATTTGCAGCCGTCGCGCAAGCATCATGCGGTGGTGCGTTTCGTGCCGCCCGAGGAATTCACGGCGCTTGCCACCATCGCCTACGCCAAGGGATTCTCCATGGTCTCGGCGAGCCCGCTCACCCGTTCCTCGCATCATGCCGGCGAGGATTTTGCGCGGCTGAAGGCGGCACGCGATGGCAAATACCTGCGCCCATGACACGCCGATGCGCCGGGTGCTCCTGCGAACGGTCAAGGGCTATGGGCGGACACGGCCGGACCTGCCGGAAAATTGTCCGGAGCGATTCGACCTCGAATTTTTGCGCTACGTGTGGGAGTTCCCGCGCAAGCAACGGCCGCGCATTGTGACCGCTATCGATCAATTCGGCGGCCACCTGCGCGTCACCCGTCTCGGCCGCGATGCTGAGGTCGAAGGATTTCTCGCCGCGCTAGGGGTGCCGTAATGCCGCAGTTTTCCACCACACGGCGCGTGCAGCACTCGGCGGCCGACATGTTCGACCTGGTCGCCGATGTCGAGCATTATCCGGAATTCGTGCCGCTGTGCCGATCGCTTGAGGTGCGCAATCGCACGCGCGATAGCGAGGGTAGGGAGGTTATCGTCGCCGACATGACGGTGGCCTATAAGCTCATTCGCGAAACTTTCACCAGCCGCGTCACGCTTGATCGAAAGAAATTGCAAATCCTGGTCGAATATCTGGAAGGACCATTTCAGCGCATGAGCAATCGCTGGAGCTTTCGCCCAATCGACGATTCCACTTGCGAAGTGGAGTTCTTCATCGCCTACGAATTTCGCAGCCGGACGCTCGGCCTGTTGATGGGCACCGTATTCGACGCCGCTTTCCGCCGCTTCGCCTCGGCATTCGAACGTCGCGCTGACAAAGTCTATGGCGCGCAGCCGGCTTAAGCTTGCAGCGGACGATCTTCGTAGCCCGCGTGGAACGAAGTGAAACCCGGGAGCAGCATTCGGGATCGGACAATCGTACCCCGATGACGCTTCGCTCCGTCCGGGCTACCGCTGCGCGAGCAACTCGAGTAGCTCGAGGGCTTCACCGACAGACCGCAATCGCACGCGGCGGCGCCCAATCTTGCCGAAAAGGCAGCGACGCTTGAGGCTTCGGCCGTCGCGGCTTGCCGCGGCGAAGTGCACGAGACCGACCGGCTTCTGTTTGGAACCGCCGCCTGGACCGGCAATGCCGGTGATCGCCACCGCAAGGTCTGCCGGTGAATTCTTCAACGCGCCCTTGGCCATCGCCGCCGCGGTTTCGCCGCTGACCGCGCCATGCCGTTTGAGGATTGCGGCCGGCACGCCGAGCATCTTCTGCTTGGCTTCGTTCGAATAGGTGACGAAGCCGGATTCGACGACGTCGGACGAACCGGCGATTTCAGTCAGCGCCGCAGCGACGAGCCCGCCGGTGCAGGATTCCGCCGTTGCGATCCGCAGGCCCCGCGCGCGGCAAAGATCGAGCACCCGCTTTGCCGCCTTGCGCAACGCGCCATCGATCATACGGCACTCCAGGGCAGCCGTATCGTCGCGGTCGCCATCGCAAAAATGCCTTCGCCGCGGCCGGTGAAGCCCAGCTTCTCACTGGTCGTCGCCTTGACCGCAACGCGCGCGGCGGAAATCCCGGCAATCGCCGCGATGCGCGCGCGCATGGCATCGCGGTGCGGTGCAATACGCGGGGCTTCGCACACAATCGTCACGTCGAGATGCGCGATCATGCCGGATCGTGCGCGCACGCGCTCACAAGCGAAGGCGAGAAATCGGTCGGAGGACGCGCCCTTCCAGCGCGGATCGCTCGGCGGAAAGTGCGCGCCGATGTCGCCCTCGGCGAGTGCGCCGAGGATGGCGTCGACCAGCGCATGCAGCGCGACGTCGGCATCCGAGTGCCCGGTGACGCCGCGCGAATGCGGAATGCGGACGCCGCCGAGCATGACATGATCGCCGTCGGCGAAGGCGTGCACATCGAAGCCATTGCCGGTGCGCACATCGGCGAGCGCTGCAACACGCAAGGCCTCGGCGCGCAAAAAATCATCATTGGTCGTGAGCTTCACGTTCCCTGCCTCGCCTTCGAACACCGCGACGCGGTGGCCCGCCCATTCGGCGAGCGCGGCATCGTCGGAAAAGTCCTCGCGGCCGGCCGCTGCCGCATGCCTGTGGGCGGCCATGATGAGATCGAAAGCGAAAACCTGGGGCGTCTGCACCAGACGCAAACTGCCACGATCGAGCGTTTCGGTGACGATCGCGGCGGCGTCGATCTTTTTGACCGTGTCGGGAATAACGATCGCCGGCACCGCCGCTCCGTACTTCGCACCTGCGGCGATGGCCCGGTCGATGAGAGCGTCGGACAGAAATGGCCGCGCGGCGTCGTGAATGAGCACAACGCTAGGGCCGCTCGCCGCGACAGCCTCCAGCCCGGCACGCACCGAGGCCTGCCGCGTTGCACCACCCCAAACCGGCGGCAAAAGCTTTTCCAGACCTGAAGTCGCGTTGCGGAAAGCGTCCTCATCGTTTGAATGGATAACCGGCTGCACTGAGCCAACGCCGGGGTGGGCGAGAAACGCCGCCAGGGCAGGTCGGATCACCGGTTCGCCAGCAATCTCCCGGTATTGCTTCGGCACATTGCCGCCGGCACGCAGACCCCGGCCAGCCGCAACGACCACAGCCGCGACTTTTTCGGCCATTTAACGCTCCTGCTCGCACACCTGCATGGCTTTAGCGCAGTTCCCGAGAGCTGCGAACCGCCTGCATGAACGAAGCGGGCTAGAACTGCCCCTTTCCAGGGGTTGCTCTGCCGACCCAATGATGTCCACACGGATTAGCAATATTGCGGTGCAGCACTTGCGAAAACATGACAATTGGCTAAACTATATGCAACCGAACGAGCCGCCTAATTCGTGTGCAAATGCTGTCCCCGTCTCTGATTTATACGCAAAACGCGTTCCATCGCTTGGCGATCCGCCCGAGGCTTTGGGTTTGCCGCGCGGCCACTAGGTCGGAACTCGCACCATGACCATCGCCGCACCTATGGCCGCGCCGTCGGGTGCAGATGCGGTGCTGAATGCCTTGCCGCATCCGGTCGTTGTGGTGTCGCCGGACGGCAAGATTGCCGAGGCCAATGCAGCGGCGGAGGCCTTTTTCGAAATCTCGCTGTCGCTGATGCGGCGGCACCTGCTGCGCGACCTGGTGCCGTTCGGCAGTCCTTTGCTCACGCTCATCGAACAGGTGCGCGCGCGGGGTGCTGCGGTCAATGAATACAAGGTCGATCTTGGCACGCCGCGCAATCCGGGGGACCGGTTGGTCGACCTTTACGTGGCGCCGTTGCCGGAGCAACTGGACCACGTCGTGGTGATGCTCCAAGAGCGCACCATCGCCGACAAGATGGATCGCCAGCTCACGCATCGCGGCGCCGCGCGCTCTGTGATCGCGCTCGCCGCCATGCTCGCGCATGAGATCAAAAATCCGCTCTCCGGCATCCGCGGCGCCGCGCAACTGCTCGAACAATCGGTTGACGATGACGACCGCTCCTTGACCCGGCTGATCTGCGACGAGGCTGATCGCATCGTGAAACTGGTCGACCGTATGGAGGTGTTCGGTGACGAGCGGCCGGTCGAACGGGAGCCCATCAATATCCACGTCGTGCTCGATCACGTGAAGCGGCTGGCACAATCGGGGGTCGGCCGCCACATCAAATTCGTCGAGGACTACGACCCGTCGTTGCCGCCGGTGTTGGTCAATCGCGACCAATTCATTCAGGTGTTGCTGAATCTCGTGAAAAACGCCGCCGAAGCGATCGGCGAAAATGCCGCCGGAGGCGAGATCGCGCTCTCAACCGCATTTCGGCCCGGCGTGCGGTTGTCGCTGCCGGGCACCAAGGCCCGCATATCGTTGCCGCTGGAAATCTGCGTCAGGGACAACGGACCCGGCGTCCCCGACGAATTGATGCCGCATCTTTTCGATCCGTTCGTCACCACCAAGCTGACAGGATCGGGTCTGGGTCTTGCGCTTGTCGCCAAAATTATCGGCGATCACGGCGGCATCATCGAATGCGAATCGCAGCCGCGACGAACGATCTTTCGCATTCTCATGCCGGTTTACACGGCCGAAGGTGTCGAGCCGGCCGGCGCCATTCCGTCACAAGGGGATCATTGATGCCTGCGGGAAGCATTCTTGTCGCAGACGACGATGCCGCCATCCGGACGGTGCTCAACCAGGCGCTGTCGCGCGCCGGCTATGAGGTCCGCTCGACCGGCAATGCGGCCACGATCTGGCGCTGGATCGGTCAGGGCGACGGCGATCTCGTCATCACCGACGTGCTGCTGCCGGACGAGAGCGCTTTCGACCTCCTGCCGCGCATCAAAAAGGCGCGGCCAGACCTGCCGGTCATCATCATGAGCGCGCAGAATACGTTTATGACCGCGATCCGCGCCTCGGAACGCGGGGCCTACGAATACCTTCCGAAGCCGTTCGACCTCAAGGAATTGATCGCGATCGTCGGGCGGGCGTTGTCGGAGCCAAAGGAGCGGCCGCGTCAGCCTGCCAAGGTCGAGGATTTGGAATCCATCCCGTTGGTCGGCCGCTCGCCGGCCATGCAGGAAATCTACCGCGTACTGGCGCGGCTGATGCAGACCGATCTGACCGTGATGATCTCGGGCGAATCCGGGACCGGCAAGGAATTGGTGGCGCGGGCACTGCATGATTACGGCAAGCGCCGCACCGGACCGTTCGTTGCGATCAACATGGCCGCCATTCCACGCGAGCTCATCGAGTCGGAGCTGTTCGGCCACGAGAAGGGCGCGTTCACGGGCGCCAATGCACGCAGCTCCGGGCGCTTCGAGCAGGCCGAAGGCGGCACGCTCTTCCTCGACGAGATCGGCGACATGCCAATGGAAGCGCAGACCCGCCTGTTGCGGGTGCTGCAGCAGGGCGAATACACCACGGTCGGCGGCCGCACACCGATCAAGGCCGACGTGCGCATCATTGCCGCCACCAACAAGGACCTCCGGCAGCTCATCCAGCAGGGTCTGTTCCGGGAGGACTTGTTCTTCCGGCTCAACGTGGTGCCGCTGCGTCTGCCGCCTCTGCGCGAGCGCACCGAAGACATTCCAGATCTCATCCGGCACTTCTTCGCGCAGGTTGAGCGCGAAGGACTGCCACCCAAACACATCGACCAAGTCGCCCTCGATCGGCTCAAGCACCATCGCTGGCCCGGCAACGTGCGGGAACTGGAAAATCTAGCCCGGCGCCTTGCCGCGTTGTACCCGCAGGAAACGATCACCGCCGCCGTGGTCGACGCTGAATTGTTACAGCCAGCGCTGACCGGCCCCGGCGAAAACATCCGCGCCGATGACAGTCTCTCGGGCGCGATCGAGCGTTACCTCACGCAGTACTTTTCCGGATTCGACGACGGCTTGCCGCCACCCGGCCTCTACCATCGCATCCTTCGCGAGATCGAAGGTCCGCTATTATCCGCGGCGCTGGCGGCCACCCGCGGCAACCAGATTCGCGCCGCCGATCTCCTCGGCCTCAACCGGAACACGCTGCGTAAGAAAATCCGGGACTTGGAAATCCAGGTCTACCGCTCCGGCGGAGGCTGACGATCGCAATTTAAGGACGCCGCCGCCCGATCTCGGCTATGCCGTCGTCGGCCTCTGTAACATTGAGATCGGCAACAGCCAGCTTGGCCCTTGCCGACCCCGGCGATAACCTGCCCAGGAATTGTCCCAATTGGGCAACATTGTTGTATAAAAGCATCACCGGGGGGCGAGTGGCCGGACTGGCGACCTGCGTCCTTTCTGCAACTGTTCCGCTTCGCGACGCGTCCAAGAAGTGTCCATGACGACAGTCGACCAGGTCGTGCCGATCGACACGGCTGCAGCGACACCGATGCCGGTTGCTTCCCGGCTTATCGGGGCGGTTGCAGTCGGGATCGCACTGCTCTCAGCGACGGCGACCTTTCTGGTGCTTGGCGGGCTGACCCCGATCGCGCCGGTGCATAGAGTGGTGATTACGTTACTGGCGTTCAATGCGGCGACCGGGCTCCTCCTAATCACCATCATCGGACGTGAAGTTTGGGTCGTGGTGCAGGCGCGCCGGCGCGGCCATGCCGGCTCGCGGCTGTACGTGCAGATCGTCGGGCTGTTTGCCGTCATCGCTGCGGTGCCGACCATCCTGGTCGCCGTGGTCGCCTCAACAACCCTCGACCGCGGCCTTGATCGTTTTTTCTCAACGCGCGTTCGAGGCATGATCGAGCAGTCGATGATCGTGGCCGACGCCTACGTCAACGAACACTTCGCGATCATCCGCGGTGAAAGCTTGGCCATGGCCTTTGATTTGAGCCGTGCCAAGCCGATATTCGATGAAAACCGCGAGCAATTCCGTACCTTTCTCACCAATGAGGCGACGGGACGCGGCCTTTCCGCCGCAATTGTCATCACGCCGGACGGCAAGACAGTGGAACGCGCCGCAGTCACCATGAACGAACCGATCGTGCTGCCGTCCCAAGAGCTACTCGCTCGGGTGAGCGATACCGAGCCGCAGACCGCGCTGATCCCGCAGGGCGATCACGTTGCCGCCGTCATCAAACTGCACGGCTACGACAACATGTATCTCTACATTGCCCAGTTGCTCGATCCACGTGTCGTGCAGCAATTGCGCAATACCCGGGAGAGCGTCATCGAATACGCCACGTTGCAAACCCGCCGGCTCGGTATCCAGATCGCGTTTGCCTTGATGTTTGCCGTGATCGCGCTCATCGTACTGCTGTCGGCGGCCTGGATTGGGCTTGATTTCGCCAATCGGCTTGTCGCCCCCATCCGCCGCTTGATCGGCGCTGCCAACGTGGTTTCTACCGGCAATCTTCTCGTCCGGGTTCCAGTGCAGGGGTCCGAGGGCGATCTCGCCCAGCTCGGCGAAACCTTCAATAAGATGACGCAGGAATTGCGCACACAGCATGAGGATATCGTGCGCGCGCGCGACCTCATCGACAGTCGACGGCGTTTTACCGAAGCCGTGCTCTCCGGCGCCAGCGCCGGCGTCATCGGCGTCAATGCCGACGGTCGCATCACCATCCTCAATCGTTCCGCCGAGCGGCTGATCGGGCGCACCGAGAACGAAGCCCTCGGCCGCCCACTCGCCGAGAATGCACCGGAGCTTGCCGAAATTTTTCAGGCCGCGCGAAGCGGTAATCAGCGTCTGGTCCAACGACAGATCGCCATCACCCGGGACGGCCAGGAGCGTAACTTTTCCGTGCGCGTCACCAGCGAGCAGGCAACGGAATCGGAACATGGCTACGTCATCACCATCGATGACATCACCGAACTCGTGATCGCGCAACGATCCTCGGCCTGGGCCGACATCGCGCGCCGCATCGCCCACGAGATCAAGAACCCGCTGACCCCGATCCAATTGTCGGCCGAACGGCTGCGCCGTAAATACGGCAAGGTTATCGCTGAAGATCCCGCGGTATTTGAACAGTGCACCGAGACCATTGTGCGTCAGGTCGATGATATCAAGCGCATGGTGGATGAATTCTCGCGGTTCGCGCGCATGCCCAAGCCCGTGATTGCCGACGAAGACGTGGCCGATACCGTACGGCAGGCGGTCTTCCTGTTGCGCGTCGCCCATCCCGACATCGACTTCGAGGTCGAGCTGTCTGACGAAACAATGCCAGCCCGTTTCGACCGTCGGCTGATCGCGCAGGCCCTGACCAACATCATCAAGAACGCCACGGAAGCGATCGGTGCTCTGCCGCAGGCGGAACTTGGGCGAGGTCGCATCGTCGTTAGCGCCAGACGCGAAGGCAGCGAGGCCGTCATTGACGTGATCGACAACGGCATCGGGCTACCCAGGGAAAATCGGGCGCGCCTGCTCGAGCCCTACGTGACGACGCGGGAAAAGGGTACGGGGCTCGGCCTCGCCATTGTCGGGCGCATCCTGGAGGAGCATGGGGGACGCATCGAGCTTCGCGACGCGTCTGAAAAAGTTCCGGGCGCTCGCGGCGCCTGGATGCAGTTGCGCTTCACCGCGGAGGTGCTCAAAACGGCCGCCAAACCGGTGGGAACGCAGGAGGCGGTGGGCTGATCATGCCATCTGATATCCTCATTGTGGACGATGAAGTGGATATCCGTGAGCTGGTCGCGGGCATCCTGCAAGACGAAGGCTACGGCACCCGCACGGCACGCGACAGCGATGATGCGCTGGCTGCGGTCGTCGCGCGGCGACCCAATCTGGTGTTTCTCGACATCTGGCTCCAGGGCAGCCGGCTCGACGGCTTGCAGTTGCTCGACGCACTCAAGCAGGAGCATCCCGAACTGCCCATCGTCATGATCTCGGGACACGGCAACATCGAAACCGCCGTTTCGGCGATCAAACGTGGCGCTTACGATTTCATCGAGAAGCCGTTCAAGGCGGATCGACTTCTGCTCGTCGCCGAACGCGCACTCGAGAATTCGCGTTTGAAGCGCGAGGTCCGAGAGCTCAAGCAGCTTACCCCGCTTGCCACCGCGCTGGTCGGCCACTCGCCGGTTGCCAATCAACTGCGCCAAACCATCGACAAGATCGCGCCGACCAACAGCCGCATCCTCATCGTGGGACCGCCGGGCAGCGGCAAGGAACTCGCCGCCCGCACCGTTCACGGTCATTCGGCGCGCGCCAACGCGCCGTTTGTGGTGATCAACGCGGCCGCAATCACCCCGGAATATATGGAAACCGAATTATTCGGCGTCGAAGGAGGCAACGGCTCGCATAGCCGCAAAGTCGGCGCACTCGAGGAAGCGCATGGCGGCACCTTGTTCATCGACGAGATCGCCGATATGCCGCGCGAGACACAGAACAAGATTCTTCGCGTCCTTGTCGACCAGACGTTTCAGCGGGTCGGCGGCAGCACCAAGGTTACTGTCGACGTGCGCATCGTATCCTCGACAAGTCGTAACATCGAAGCCGATATTGCCGCCGGAAAATTTCGCGAGGATCTCTATCATCGCCTGTCCGTAGTGCCCTTGCGGGTGCCGGCGCTCGCCGAGCGTCGCGAGGATATTCCCGACCTCGTCGAATATTTCATGACCCAGATCTCGCAAACCACCGGACTGCCCAAGCGCAACGTCGGCGTCGACGCGCTCGCCGTCCTGCAATCGCACGATTGGCCGGGCAACGTGCGGCAACTGCGCAACAACGTCGAACGACTCATGATCCTCGCCGGCGGCGATCCCGACGCGGTGATAACTGCTTCGATGCTGCCGCAGGATGTCGGCTCGATGATCCCCTCGATGCCCAACGGCAACGGCGGCGAACATCTGATGAGTCTGGCCTTGCGCGATGCCCGCGAAGTGTTCGAGCGGGAATACCTGTTGGCGCAGATCAATCGCTTCGGCGGCAACATTTCGCGCACTGCCGAGTTCGTCGGCATGGAGCGCTCGGCACTGCACCGAAAATTGAAGGCGCTGGGAATTGATTGAACGCTATTTTTTGTCCCCGGGAAGGGGAGGGTCGGATCGCCCGCGGTGATCCGGGAGGGGTGTTGGCGCCCGCTCTGCGCTGATCCCGCCGGCTCGTTTCGCCGGTCACCTCGCCTTGCAGGCGGAGCAAAGGAACGCAATGTCTCGCATTGCTTATGTGAACGGCCGCTATCTCCAGTTTCGAGAGGCAAAGGTCCATATAGAAGATCGCGGCTATCAGTTTGCCGACGGCGTCTACGAGGTTTGTGAAGTAAGGTCAGGTCGCCTCCTCGACTCGCGGCGCCACCTTGAACGGCTCAAGCGTTCGCTCGACGCGCTGCGCATCCGCATGCCGATGTCGGCTACCGCACTGGGCGTCATTATACGCGAAGTGATCGCGCGCAACCGTATCGGCTACGGCATCGTTTATGTGCAGATCGGCCGCGGCGTGGCGCGACGCGATCACGCATTCCCGCGCCCCGACGTGCCGCCGAGCGTCGTCGTCATGGCGCGCCGGCTCGATCCGGCGCGCAACGAGATGCTCGCTGCGAATGGCATCGCCGTCGTCAGCGTGCCGGACAACCGCTGGGGGCGTGTCGATATCAAAACCGTCGGCCTTCTGCCCAACGTGCTGGCGCGTCAAGCCGCAATCGAGCAAGGCGCCCGCGATGCCTGGTTCATCGACAAGGAGGGCGCTATCACCGAGGCCGCATCAGCCAATGCTTGGATTGTCACACAAGCGGGCGCCCTGGTGACGCGGCACGCCGACCAGGCCATCCTGCGCGGCATCACGCGCATGGTGGTACTCGACGCCATCAAGGCTCAGGGACTGAGGATCGAGGAACGCGCCTTCAGCTTGGCCGAAGCCTATGCGGCGCGCGAAGCCTTTGTGACCTCCGCGACGACGATCGTGCTGCCAGTGGTACGCATCGATGGCCGCGCCATCGGCGACGGCAAGCCGGGTCCGGTGGCGACCGCACTGCGACGCGAGTTTTTCCGCCACGCCGAGGTCGGCTAGCGGGTGCAGGGACAATGGTTACCAAGTGCAACTGATGCCCAACTTGGGCTTGCATCGAGCCTGCCCTCGCCCTCTAATGGTGGCGACTTTGGGTCCTGCCCTAAGCGGCAGGACTGCGGTGAAACGCACCGTGCGTGACTGCGACCGACAGTGGGTTTCGCTGCGCTCGATCCACCTTACTTATAGACGTGCAAGAAAAGACCCGCGGCCCAGGGGCCCGCGGTACAAAAACGGAAACAACGGCCATGGCAGCCGACCGCGCACAAAACTTACAAGATACCTTCCTCAATCACGTCCGAAAAAGCAAAATCCCGCTCACGATCTTTCTCGTGAATGGGGTAAAGCTGCAGGGCGTCGTAACCTGGTTTGATAATTTCTGCGTGCTTTTGCGTCGCGACGGGCACTCGCAACTCGTCTACAAGCACGCCATATCGACCATCATGCCTGGTCATCCGGTTCAGCTCTTCGAAGGCGCCGAGGATGCGCCAGCCGGGGAAAAGGTCTGATTGGAGCCGCGCCGTCGCGACACGCGCTTTCCGCTCCCTGACCGTCCCCCGCATGCGGGACAGGATAGGGCAGGGACAGGCTTGGCGCTTGGCCGCGCGCTCGTCATCGAGCCGGTGCTGCGGCGAGCAGGAGCGGCCGCCGAACGTACTCCCACGGCTAGGCTCGACGAGGCGGTGGGATTGGCGCGCGCGATCGATCTCGAGGTCGAGCGATCCGGCATTGTCCCGCTCAATGCGCTGCGGCCTGCGACCTATCTGGGCAAAGGCAAGGTCGAGGAGATTGCGGGGCTGGTCAAATCATTCGACGCCGGCATCGTGGTGATGGATTGCGCATTGGCGCCGGTGCAACAACGCAATCTGGAGCAGGCTTGGAACGCCAAGGTCATCGACCGCACCGGCCTGATTCTTGAAATTTTCGGGCGACGGGCGCGCACGCGCGAAGGCGCGCTGCAAGTCGAGCACGCGCACCTGACCTACCAGAAGGGCAGACTGGTTCGCTCCTGGACCCATCTGGAGCGTCAGCGCGGCGGCTTCGGCTTTCTTGGCGGGCCCGGCGAAACCCAGCTCGAAGCCGACCGCCGGATGATCGAGGAACGACTCGCCAAAATCGAAACCGAACTTGCCAAGGTCAAACGCAGGCGCCAACTGCATCGCGACAGCCGCCGCCGCGTGCCGTATCCGATCGTCGCTCTCGTCGGCTACACTAATGCCGGGAAAAGCACGGTGTTCAACCGCATGACGCGGGCGAGCGTGCTGTCCGCGGACATGCTGTTCTCAACCCTCGATCCGACGCTGCGGGCCGTCGACCTGCCGCATGGCGCGCGCGTCATTCTCTCCGACACTGTCGGCTTCATCTCGGCTCTACCCACCATGCTGATCGCTGCTTTTCGCGCAACACTCGAAGAGGTCATCGAGGCCGATGTCATCCTGCACGTGCGTGACATTTCGCACGAAGACGCCGAAGCGCAATTGCTTGACGTTGAGAAAATTCTTCGTGAACTCGGTATCGATCCGCATAACGACAACGACCAACGCCGACTGATAGAGGTGTGGAACAAGATCGACCGGCTCGACGCCGAGGCGCGGGCACGCCTTGCCAATCTGGCCGAACGCCGGCCGGTATCGCAACATCCCGTCCTGATGTCGGCGGCGACCGGGGAGGGGATTGATGGTCTCACGGTCGCAATAGAAGAGCGGCTTGGCGAAGAGCGTGTTTTCATCGAACTGATACTCGATCCCGCGGACGGCGCCGGCGTGAGTTGGCTGCATCGCCACACCGAGGTCATTCATAAAGTGACCGACGAAGACAGCGGCCGCATCGCCATGGCGGTGCGGGTCGATGCGGACAAGGCAAACGCCGTGCGGAAAAGGTTTGTTGATTCCAAGGTCATCGAAAATCCAGATCGTCATGCCCCGGTTTGACCCGAGCTCCATGCAGCGCGACATCGCATTGTGGATTGGCGGTCCAGGCCGGACAATGACGACAATAAGGCACGGAGCATGCAGGAGCAGATATGGCATCACGAATCTTGATCGCGTTTGCGGCACTGCTTGTCATCATTGATTGCGCCCGGGCCCAGCCCACCACGTTGCGTTTCGGCCAAATTCCGTCGACCGTGCACGGTGTGACGTCGCTTTACCGGTTCATCGCGGAAAAGCAGGGCTTTTTCGCCCGCGAAAACATCGCGCTCGACGTCAAGCAGATTCCGGGCGGCACCGGCAACATGGTCGCCGCGCTCGACCGCGGCGAGGTCGATGTGACGCAGACCGCGACGCCTTATCTGATCGAGGCGGTGCTCAACGGCTCGCCGGCCGTCGCCATCGCCGGCGAAGTCGCCAATCCGGTCTATAGCCTGATCGCCAAGCCACAGATCGAGAATTTCGCCGATCTCAAGGGCAAGCTGATCGGGCTATCGCTGCCGATCGACACCATTTCGATCTCGACGCGGAAGCTGCTCGCGCTCAAGGGACTCAACCCGGACGATTATCGCGTCAAGGAGCTGGTAGGCACGCCGGTGCGCGCCGCCTGCCTGACGAGCGGGCAATGCGACGCCGTGCCCCTCGGTCAGCCCGACGATCTCATCGCGGTCAAGAATGGTTACCGGCGACTCGGCGTTTCCACGGAAGCGGTCTCGGCCTTCCAGTTCGAGGTCATCGCGGCGCGGCGCGATTTTGCCCATCAGCACGCCGATGCCATGACCCGCTTCGTGCGCGCGCTGGCCGATGCCTTCCGCTACATTCGCGATCCGGCTCGTCGCGATGCCGTGGCCAAAGCGATCGTCGCGCTCACCGGCTCATCGGATGACATCGCACGCCAAACGCTGGCCCTCTATTTCGATCCTGATCGCGGCGTGCTGCCGCGCCATGCCGAGATCGATCTAAAAGGTCTCGCCCAGGTGATCGCGTTCATGGGGCAGGCCGGCACCATCAAGACGCCGCTGCCCGCTCCGGAGCAATTCGTCGACCTTCAGTATCTCCGCGCCGCCGGCGCGCAGTGACCAGCTTTCCCTGCGCGCAGGTCGAGGGAGTTACTCCTGCGCCTTGGCCTCGTCCCACAGCGCATCCATTTCGGCGAGCGTTGCGTCCTGCGGCGCCTTGCCGTTGGCCGCGAGCGCGCGCTCGATTGCTGTGAACCGGCGTTCGAATTTCCGATTCGTCTGCCGCAGCAGCGCTTCCGGATCGGCATTCAAATGGCGCGCCAAGTTGACCGCGGCGAACAACAGATCGCCGACTTCCGCCGCCGCCTCCGTCCAACCCGACTCTGCCGGCAACGCAGGATTGACGCCATCAAGCGCCACCTCGATCTCGTCGGCCTCCTCGCGAATCTTGCGCAACACCGCGCGCGGATCGTTCCAATCGAAGCCGACTTTGCCAGCTTTGGCCTGAAGTTTTAGCGCCCGGGTGAGAGCGGGCAAAGCGATCGGGATGCCGGCGAGGGCGCCTTGACTCGCGGCGCCCTTATGCGCGGCCTTTTCCGCCTTCTCCTGCGACTTGATCCGCTCCCACAAACCCTCCACGGCTTGCGGCGTGCGCGATTTCTCGTCGCCAAAAACATGCGGGTGCCGTCGAATCAGTTTTGCAGTGATCGCCGCCACCACGTCGCCGAAATCGAACGCGCCCCGTTCCTCGGCCATGCGCGCGTGGAAAATCACTTGCAGCAGGAGGTCGCCGAGTTCCTCCTTGAGATCGACAAGGTCGCCGCGCGCAATGGCATCGGCGACCTCATAAGCCTCCTCGAGCGTGTATGGCGCGATGGTCGAAAAATCCTGCGCCAGATCCCACGGGCATCCGGTCTTGGGCGTGCGCAGGGCCGCCATGATTTCAATCAGGCGAACGATATCGCGGGAAGGACTCGGGGCAGGGTTCATGACAGGGTCTCGCAGGGCGGCGTCGACCCTATCATACAGTCTTCGCGTTATTGATCGTCATTGCGAAGCCGAGCACAACGAGGAGCAGGGATCCACAGCCACCGTTACGGCATTCTGCACCGCCGGAGGCTATGGGGTCCGATGCTCGCCCGCTTCGCGGCAAGCCGGAAGACGGTACGATTAACCTATATGCGCGGTGCGGGTGGCTTCGAACAGGAACCAGGTACGCCTCTCGGCGGCGTCGATGAAGTTCTCCAGGATACTGGCGGTCGCCACATCTTCGTGCTTGTCCGCAAGCTCATGACATTCACGCATCGATGCGGCCACCATCTTGTTGTCGTTCATCAGTTCGCGCAGCATCTCCTGCGCCGGGACGAATTCCTCATCGTTGTCCTTGATGTTTTGCAGCTTTGAGATATGACCGATCGAACGCAGCGTTGTGCCGCCGATTTTACGGACCCGCTCGGCGATGTCGTCGGTCGTGCCAAAGATTTGCTCGGACTGCTCGTCGAGCAGCAAATGATAATCGCGGAAATGCGGGCCGCTGATGTGCCAATGAAAATTCTTGGTCTTCAGGTAGAGTGCGAAAGTGTCGGCCAGGATTTCGTTGAGCTTCGCCGACAGCTCGCGAACCGCTGCTTCCGAAAGATCGGTTGGAGTGTCGAGAGAGGAGGCCACCTTGCGGCGCGTATCGAGGGCTCGGACTTTGTTCATGACATCACCTTGCGCGATGTGAGGGGGGCTGACAAGCAAACGCGAACGCCCAGGCCGAGCCCGGGCGGGCTTGCCAATCAACGTTGACGCGACAACCTTTGTTCCATCCACCATGCAACGTAAGGCCCGCGCGTGCCCGTTTCGGCCTATCTCAAAGCGATCGGATTCTTCGTTCTAGCAGCCGTGGCGTTGTTCGCTTCGGCCGGTACCGTCACGATCGTCACTTTCTGGATTTATCTTGCGATTTTGGCCGCCATTATCGCAGCGGCATTCCTCTGGCTCGATCCGGGCATGCTGCGCGAACGCATGCGTCCGGGCGGCAAACCGCCTCCGCTGGGACTCCACGCCTTCACCCTGATCACATTCCTGCATTGGATCGTCGCCGGGCTCGACCGTGGCCGCTTCCATTGGAGCGACAATGTTCCGCCGTGGCTGCAAGCCACCGGACTGGTCACGTTCGCCGCCGGTTACGCGTTGTGCTTCTGGGCCATGGCCATCAATCGCTTCTTCTCGTCGGTGGTGCGCATTCAGTCGGATCGCGGCCAGTACGTCGTGACCACAGGCCCATATGCCGTCGTTCGGCACCCGGGCTACACCGCCGGCGTGCTCATCATGCTCGCCAGCGGCGTCGCGCTCGGCTCATGGCTGGCCGCCGCGCTTATAACCGTCGCGTCCCTGCCGTTCCTGCTGCGCCGTGCCATCACCGAGGACCGCGTGCTGATGGCCGAGCTTGCGGGATACCGCGACTATGCCCGGCGTGTCCGATGGCGGCTCGTGCCCGGGCTTTGGTGAGGCGGAGCAGGGATTTTGCCGAGCACCGGATGCACTGGATTTCGACGCGGGCGTGATCGAGGCTGCCCGCGAGTCATGATAACTCCGGAGTTCGCTCAGACGGTCGGCGTGGGTTTTCGATGAGCTTGAGCGCCACCTGGATTGCAGAGGAGATCCAACAATGCCGCAGCCCGAAGCCTGGGCAAATCCGATTACGACGCGCTCCAAGGTCGTCCTGGAAATCGCGTCCGAGCTTGTCCAGCATGACCGGAGCGTCATGCAGGCCAAGGTTCTTCTCAAATCTCAGGGCAGGCAGTCGAATTGGGCGCTTAGTCTTTTCGGTTCAGGAACTCTCGAGGGCATCGATGCAGTCGTGCAACGCCAGTCGGACTTGGCAATCGTCAACCCATCGACCTTGCTGACTCTGGCCTATCGAGGCCTCGGCCCGTACTCGACTCCGCAGCCTGTTCGTCTCATTGCCGTCATTCCGTCGGTCGATCAGTTCGTCTTTGCGGTCCATGAGAAGACCGGCCTCGAAATGTTCGAGGATATCGCAGGAAAGAAGTATCCGTTGCGGATATCGGTGCGTGGCATGCCCGATCACGGGGTCAATCTTATGCTCAACGATGTTGCCGCGGCCTCCGGGTTCAGTCTCGCGGATTTGCGCGCCTGGGGCGGTGAGTTGCGTGAGGAGGGCGCCATGCCCTGGCCTGACGGCCCGAAATTCAAGGCTCTCCAGCGCAACGAAATCGATGCGATTTTCGACGAAGCCTCGGACGTCTGGGGCGACAAGGCGCATGAGTGCGGCATGAGGTTTCTGCCGCTCGCCGAAACGACAATGCGCAAGCTCGAGGCGATGGGCTATCGGCGCACGCTGCTGCGAAAGAGCGTCTTTTCGCGCCTTCCCGCGGACGTTCTAACCGTCGATTTCAGCGGTTGGCCTATCTTCGTGCATGCAGAGCTTGCGGATTTGCGCGTGGAGCAGATTTGCTTCGCGCTCGATGCGCGCAAGCACCTCATTCCGTGGCAAGGCGACGGCCCGCTCCCGGTTGAACGCATGGCGCGCGATGCGCCAGACACGCCGATCGACATTCCTTTTCATCCGGCGGCGGAGCGCTTCTGGCGCGCGCGCGGCTACCTGGATTGATAGCGCTCATGCCGCGCGCCAAGGTCACGTCAAACGCAAGTGCCGTCGACGCATGCTACGCAAGCGCGTGAGCTCGATATTTTTCGCACAGCTTCCGCCATCGCTCTGCGCGCTTGCGCTGCGCTTCGTCAACCTCGGCGGGTACTTGTACGAATGGGGGGCGAAGTGGACCGGGATCGACATAGCCGGCATACCGAATTGCGACTTTCGCGGCCGTTTCGCGCCAAGCCGGGTCCTTTTCGGAATCGCCGGCGGGGGACATATCGAGCGTTATATCATTTGCAAGTCCGAAATCTTTTTTTCCGACCGCGTCTCGCAAGGCGAGCTGTGGCCAGGGGCCCATCCACGCGTCAATAGACCAGAACCCGGACGCCCCGAGTTGCTGGAAGGAGGAATACTGAAGCTGATGAACGAAAATGCGCACCTTGCCGCGCGTTCGGTCCATCATGCGCAGGAATTCTCCGGTGCCGCGGTGGCTATCCTTCATCGCGACGACGTTGCCCAGTTTCGCCAGCTGCTCCACGATCGGAATCGTGAGTCGAACGTTGTGCAGAGGCGGATTGTGATAGATCATGATTGCAAGTTTCGGAAAGAGTTCGCTGATCGTTTGATAGAAGCGTATGACGTTTGCGGGCGATGACGGAAAATAGAATGGAACGCCGACAAGCACCCCATCCGCTGTCGTTTTTTCAATTTCGCGCATTTTACGAACTACTTCGCGGGTATTGAGGCCGGTCGCGCCAATAAATAGCGGCACACGTCCGTTGTTCACCTCGGCCGCGGCCCCCGCCAGCGTTTCGAGTTCCTCCGGCAATAACGTGTGAAATTCGCCGAAGCTTCCGGTCGTCGCAATTACGTTCGCGCCGTCCCGAATCATGCGATCAAGGCCATGCTCCAATCTATCGAGCGCAACGGTTGCGGTGGCAGAAATGTCAGATGCGTCGTCCGTGGCGAAGGCCGGCATCATCGCCATGAGACCGTTCAGCTCGGATGGATCAATCATATTTCCTTTTCTCCCATGCAAGATTTCCATTACGGCTTCGTAGTGGCAAACCAG
>JASHQI010000055.1 GCA_030037645.1 Xanthobacteraceae bacterium | reverse complement strand
CATATCCGTGGGATCGTCGGTTTCGGTCGCGTAGCTGTGCACGAGATTGCGCGGCCCGTATTTATTGATCCAATCCTGCGGGTAGTCGAACCAGTACGGATCGGACATCGCGTCGAGATGGTACAGGTAGCCGAAGAACTCATCGAAGCCGTGCAAGGTCGGCAGATATTTGTTCTTGTCGCCGAGGTGGTTCTTGCCGAACTGCCCGGTCGCATAGCCTTGCGCCTTGAGCGCCGTGGCGATCGTGCACGCTTGGTCCGGAAGGCCGACATCGGCGCCGGCCTGCCCGACGGTTGTCAGCCCGGTGCGCAGCGGAATTTCGCCGGTGATGAAGTTGGCGCGGCCGGCGGTGCAGCTCGCCTCCGCGTAATAGTCGGTGAAGATCATGCCGTCGGCAGCGAGCTTGTCGAGGTTCGGCGTTTTGCCGGACATGATGCCCCGATGATAGGCACCGATGTTGAACCAGCCGATATCGTCGCCCATGATGACGAGGATATTTGGTTTGCCGCCGGACGACGCGGATTGCGCCTGCGCCGTTGCGACGGACACGGCCGAACCCAAGGCCGATGCAGCCGCCAGGGTCGTGCTCGCAAGCAGTACGTTGCGGCGGCTCAGCGCAGTTTTATTTTCGCCTTCATCTTGAGGACTCATGACATGTACCTCTCTCAAATGATGCTTTGGGCTCCGGCGTGGTTTGTCGGTGTCCGCTCCTTGACCGGCTGAACGCGGTGACGTCCGGCGGACCGATCAATCTTCCCTCCCCTCATGACGCGCCGCCCGCTCTTACGACACATCGGAATCCGACGTGGCTTGTCGAGGTATCCACCGCTTCCGCGTGGCGCGCGGCCGGACGGTAGCGGCGGCAATAATTCGGCGCGCAAAGATGCGAGCCGCCTTTGATCACCTTGCGAGGAATTTTGATCTTTGGCTGGCAGGGGTCGTAGCTTGCAGCTTCAGGCCCGCCTCGCGGATTTTCCGGAATGCAGCACGCCTTCGGCGCATCGGCTTCGTGCTTGGCCGACCACCAGTCGGCCGTCCACTCCCAGACGTTGCCGATCATGTCGTAGACGCCGTAGCCGTTGGCCGGGAATGCCATCACCGGCGAGGTACGCTCGAAGCCATCCTCGCAGAGGTTCTCGTTTGGAAAATTTCCCTGCCAAGTATTGGCGCGATGCTGGCCACCGGGCTTGAACTCATCGCCCCAGGCAAACTCGGCGCCATCGAGCCCGCCGCGCGCGGCAAATTCCCATTCGGCCTCGGTCGGCAGCTCCTTGCCGGCCCATTTGGCGTAGGCGAGCGCATCGGCATAAGCGACGTGCACGACCGGGTGATTGTCGAGCGCGTTGATGTTGCTCTTCCGACCGTAGGGATGGCGCCAATCCGCACCCTTCAGGAATATCCACCATTCTCCCCAGTTTTTCAGATCAACCGGGCGACCCGGCGGCGTGAATACCAGCGAGCCGGCAAACAGCATGTGCGGCAGCGCGCCTGGGTAGTTCTCGGGGTCGGGCGGATTTTCGGCGAATGTAACGTATCCGGTAGCGCGCACGAATTCCTTGAACTGACGATTTGTCACCGGTGTGCGGTCAATCCAGAAACTGTCGACGGTAACGCGATGAGCAGGCGCTTCTTCCGGATAATGCTTGTCTGATCCCATGCGGAACGTGCCGCCTGGAATAAAGATCATGTTCGGACGCGCCGGCGCGTCCTCCTGTGCTGTGGCCCCAAATCGCGGTACTGTTACCAACTCGGACTTGATCATGGGCTTTCCAACAGCCCGAATTTTGTCCGCCGCCGTCGTCACAGACCATTGGGGTTTTACCTGAAATGTAATTGCGGCGTTTACCGAAGCACTGCATTGAAATTTTTGCGCCCAATCACGTAAGAACTGCGAAAAAATGCAAACTTGCTTTGTGACAATCCCGGCAACTACAATCGTATTCGAGATTTTGCAGTTGTCTTTCAGCGGCGCACATGATCTTGTCGGGAAGCATTGCTGACCGACTGCTAGGACGATCACATTCGCGTGGAGACAATTTTTTCGGGGTTATCATCCGCCAGTTTTCAGGGTTTTTCTGGATACGGCATGGATCGCCCCGTTCTTATTGTGTCATGATGCAGTACGTGCCGGCTGCGCGTTATTGCGCAAACCGACCGGCAGAGCCCGGGAGCGCCCGTGACTCGCATTCTCATCGCCGACGATCATGAAGTGGTGCGTTCCGGCCTGCGGGCAATCCTCGAAGCGCACGCCGGATGGGAAATCGTCGCCGAAGCCGCCGACGGCAAGGAAGCAATCGACAAGGCCATTGTAACCAAGCCGGACATCGCCATCATCGACTATTCGCTTCCCGTGATGAACGGACTGGAAGCCACACGCCAGATTCGCGCGCGCGTGCCGGGCGCGGAGGTGCTGGTGTTCACGATGCACAACAGCGATGTATTAATCGGCGAGCTTCTCGCCGCGGGAGCGCGAGCCTATCTGCTCAAGTCCGACATCAAAGAACACGTTATTGCGGCCGTTGAATCGCTGGCCGGTCACAGGTCTTTCTTTACCGGAGCGGTTTCCGAAAAGCTGCGTAATACATTTCTTGCCAGCCATCAGAGCACGCAAGACGCGGCACTTTCGCCGCGCGAGCGGGTCATCGTGCAATTGATCGCCGAAGGCAACAGCAACAAGGAGATGAGCAATCTCCTCAGCCTTAGCGTCAAGACGATCGAAACGCATCGTGCCGCGGCGATGCGCAAGCTCAATGTCAATTCGGCGGCCGAGTTGGTGCGTTACGCCATCCGCAACAAGCTCATCGAGCCTTGATGTTGGGGACAACGCCGTACGAGTTGCTCGGTGCGGTCAACTCGCGTCGGCGGGCACCACAGGAATGACGGCGCGGATTACCGTGCGTCCGGCTCTGGAGTCGATGTTGAGGCGCCCGCCGACTTGATACAGGCGCTCGCGCATGCTGACCAGGCCGATGCCGCGGGTGGCACTGCCATTCCCTTTGCGACCAATGGCGCTGCGCAAACGGCCGGCGTGCGGCATGCCCCTGCCTGAATCTTCGATCGTCAGCTCGATGCTGTGGCGGGCGCCTGCTTTTTGCCGCTTGAGCGCGATGCTGGCCGTCGCGCTTTGTGAATGTCGCGCAACATTGGTCAGGGCCTCTTGCACGATCCGAAACAGGACCAGTTCCCTGTCGGGCGGTAGCCGATCGATATCCGCCGCGATATTAAGATCAACCTTGATCCCGCTACGCTCGACATAGCCATTCACATAATCCCGAAGCGCGAGGTCGAGACCGGCCTCGTCCAGCAGCGGCGGATGCAGAAGATAGGAGACGGTGCGGATTTCCCGAATGGCTTGCTGCAATACGCCGTCCAGTTGTTGCAAAGTGCGGTCAGCCGAGGCTGGAAGCAGTTTTTGGATTTGCCCGGCGATCAACGTGGCGGCGATCAGGTTCTGACCGGTGCTGTCGTGCAGGTCACGAGATATCCGCCGCCGCTCGTCGTCTTGTGCGGTCAGCAAAGATGCGGCAAGCCGCCGCGTGAGCTGTTCGGTTCGGTGCAATTCGTCGATCAGTGCGCCCAACAGCAAAACAGGGATCGCGAGAGCCATCAGGAACAATTGCAGCGCGAGCACACTCCGCTCGGCGTCCTGACCCGTGGACAAGGCGGGATCGTGCAACGTGTACCATGTAAAAATAACCGTAACGATCAAGATCGCTCCGCTTGCGCCTTTCTCCCCAAAACGGACGGCCGCCCACAGCACGAGCGGCAGCGGTCCGAGAAGCAGCACGGGAACATAGCGGGTCTCGACGAGCTTTCCGGCTGTCGTGGCTATAAGAACACAGGCCGCGATGAGCCCCAGAGCGAGAACCGCTGGCTCGATTTGCCGCCGCGACAGCGCCCATCTCGACCACTTGGCGCCGTCTGAGAACCAGATCAGGAAAACCGGGCCGAGCGTGAGGTTCGGCAACGCATTGGCAAAATACCAGTGCGACCAGAACAGCCAATAATCGGCGATCGGGCCGCCCCCGAGGATCGGCACAAGCGCGCCGCCGAATGCCGACATCGCCGGACAGGGAACGGCAGTAATGACAATATAGAGCGCCGCTTTTTGAAACGTACCGAACCACGGCGGATCGCCGACAAATCGGCGTACTGCATAAGCGTTCAACAGCGCCACAATGCAGTTGGTGATGAATGCCACTGTCATCTGCAGCGCCGGCATGCCGACACCGTGCTCAACGATCACGTGAGCCGGCAGTGCGGCGGCGATATAAAGCCACCATCGCCGGTGCGGTACGATCACGAGCGCGCAAAACAGGATGACATTCGGCGGCCAGAACAGTGCAAAGATTTTGTCGGACAGAGTCCCGATATAGAACGCCGCTTCAGCGCCAAGGTAATATGCCAGGGCGACGAGAAGCGGGCCTTGCAGAGATGCGTACGCGTGGCGCAACCACGGCAAAAGTGGGTCGACGGCCGTCGATTTTCCCGCGAGCGACATGCACTAACCCGCTAGCAAACACTGACCCACGAGCAAACCGGGTGTTCTAGGCAGGCAATAATCTGGCTCAAGGTATATTTTCAGTGAGGTTGCGAAATACACGTCGAATGCGGTCTGATTGCAAGCCGTTTCGTTCAAGTTTCATTCGTTCACGACAGTGTTATCGCAGGTCTCGCGCAACACATCGCCGTTTCATCCATCACTGTGACAGCCGAGCCACGCGCCGGGCAATTTTGCTCTGCGGACCGTATTTTCAGGGTTTTACCCGATGGTGCGGTGTCGGCAATCAGCCAAGATCGATGCCGTCGACGACTCACATCATGACGGGAGTTTGCAAAAAAGGGGGCGATTATGGGGCGCACGGAACCTGCGCTTTTCTCCCTGACGGTGCGAGTAAGCGAATGCTCGACGGATCTGACAGGGCGGCGATTGCGCGCAGGAGCGACGGTCCTGATTGCAGTCGCCGCCTTTACCCTAACATCGGGCATCTCGCGGGCCGACGAAGACGGCGTGAGTTTTTGGGTACCGGGCTTCTTCGGCAGCTTGGCCGCAACACCGCAACAGCCGGGATGGTCGTTCGCGGCGATCAACTATTTCACCGACGTGTCGGCGAGCGGCAACGCTGCCCTGTCCAGGGAGATCACGATTGGACAGTTCAATCCTGCGCTCAACGTCAGTATCAATGCCAATATCGCCGCAAAGGCGGACTTCCAATTTTTCGCGCCGACCTATGTGTTCGCCACGCCGTTCCTCGGTGGACAGGCTTCCGCCAGTCTTCTTACAGCATTCGGTAGCAACGACACTGCGCTAAATGCGACGCTGGCCGGCACGGTCGGGCCGATCCCCTTCTCCAGGACCATCGACCTCAGTCAGACCACGGTCGGGATCGGCGATCTGGTGCCTCAATTTGCAGTGCGCTGGAATGCCGGCGTCAACAATTACATGACCTATCTGACGGGCGACATACCGGCTGGAGTCTATAGCTCGAGCAATCTCGCCAATCTCGGCATCGGCCACGGCGCGATCGACGGCGGGGTCGGCTACACTTATTTCGATCAGAAGGCCGGCCATGAGTTTTCGGCCGTGTTCGGTTTGACTGGAAATTTCAAGAATACCTCCACGGGATACACCAACGGCATCGATTCCCATCTCGATTGGGGCGCGTCGCAGTTCCTGACCAAGCAGTTGCAGATCGGTCTTGTCGGCTACGTCTACAAGCAGCTCACGCCGGACAGCGGCTGCGCCGCGATATTGTGCCCCTTCGAGTCGCAGGTGCTCGGCGTTGGACCACAAATCGGCTATTTGTTCCCGGTGGGCAACATGCAGGGCTATCTGAACCTGAAGGGCTATAGGGAGTTCGACAACGAAGACCGCCCCGACGGCTGGAACGTGTGGCTCACGTTCTCAATCTCGCCGGCCGCTCCTGTCGCCTCGAGTTCATCGCCGATGGTGACCAAATCTGCGCCTCCGGGCTGAGCTTGGCCGTCAGCGAGTCATTGCTGAGGCGCAGAGTTTTGATCCTTACATGCCCGCTCTGCTGAAAAGCCGGCTATAAGCACGCCTTCGGACATCGTCGCTTGAACGCCAACAGCGACGACGGCACATCGCCTACTTCAGAGTCGGCATTAGCTTACGGTGAAGGCGTTGGCCGCACCTGGCAAAGCCGTCCGTCGGTTGCCGCAATGCAGGACTTTATCTGCTAACACACACGGACCGAGCGCACCACGTAAGCCGAGCCGTTCCATACCGACTGTTGCTGGTAGCAAGTTGAACTATTGTAGAGTGCGCCAGCAGCCGCTCCCGCGGCGACTCCAGCCGCCGCCGCACCTGCACCCCAGCCGTAGTAGCGTCCGCCGCGATAGTAACCGCCGCGATAGCCGCCAGCCCATCGGGTTCCGGAGCCATGCCAGCCGGGCCGCGCCATTCCACCACGGAACCCACCTGCATGAATGGCACCGCCGCGGGCTACGAAGCGCGCCTGCGCGCCGCTCGGCTGAAGCAACGCCCCGGCAGCGATGAGGCAGAGAGCCGAAGCAACCAAGTTGAGTTTCATTGGAACCTCCTGATGACAGAGTCTCAGCTCCCATGCCTGCATTTGCGCTCCGCGATCGTCAAAACAATCGGGGTTTTTCCTGATTTAAGCGCGCGGCTTTCCCTGAGGCGCCACGTCGAGCAACAGGCGCAAACGCCATGCGCCAAGCATTTGCAGGCTCATCCATCATTCATATTTGATGTTGTTGAGGTCTTGGATGATGAGTGCGCAGGAAACCCAAACACCTCATCGCGCGCCCGGAAAATATCTGAAGCGATGCCGGCCTGCCCGGAAGTTCGCAAAATCCGGACGCAGAACTGCAATCTCAAGATCGTCGTGGGAGCGCAGCGACCGGCCGTCAGAATTTAATAAATTGCCTCAGGGAATCCCGAAGTCCCTATTCAGGGAAAACCCCGATGGCGCGTGACAACGGCGAGCGTCACACTCAGAAAGAGGCAATTTCGATTTGTCATTAGAGTAGGGAGTGAGAAATGTCCGAGGACGACAACGAAGGAAGGTCGAACCAAAAACCCAGCACATTTAATCCCCGCAGCATACTGCCCGGCGGCACCGCGCCGGCCGCCTTATCAGCAACCATCTCCGCATTGGAGTGGATTTAGCGACTGCTGCCATTATGCGCTACGAGGTTTGCCCAGTGCTCGAAGCCGGGCCGTTCTGTCCCCCGGCTCCTGTTCCACGGATCGAACATTTGAGGCCGCTGGCGCTTCTTCGGACGCTCTGGAGCAATCCGATCGAGGCGTGGACGCGTGAACATTTCGAACGAGCAATCGTAATTAGTCATATGCCCTTCGCCGAGGTGGTCGTTGTTAGTGACCCCGTAGCGATTCGCCGGGTGCTCGTCGGCAATCGCGATAACTACCACAAAGATCCATTCCAAAAACGGATGCTCACGGTATTGAGAAACGGCTTGCTCACTGCGGAAGGCGATCAATGGCTGTCCCAACGCCGCGCGCTCACTCCACTTTTCACAGCAAGGATCGTGCGAAGCTTCGTTCCGATGATGTTGGAAACAATCCGGGGCCTCATTGAACGATGGCGCTCGCGTGACGGTGAAGTGATCGACGTCGCTTACGAGCTGACCGAACTCGCTTTAGCGGTGCTGGAAAGAACGATCTTCTCCGATGGTATGGCCGAAAAAGTGCCCGCGCTGAAGGGCGCGATGAGAATATATTTCGACTCACTCGGACGCATTGATCCGTTCGACGTGCTCAACCTACCCGATTTCGTTCCGCGACTTGCTCGGCTGCGCGCCCGCCCGGCGCTCAAGTTGTTTCACCGCACAGTGGATGAAATGATCGTCATGCGCCAGCGGACACTGGACGGACGTTCGGCTTTGCGGCCGCATGATTTGCTGACGTTGATGTTGCAAGCGCGTGATCCGGAATCTGGGCGCGCCCTGGACCGAGCCGAGATCAAAGGCAATGTCATCACCTTCATGGCGGCTGGCCATGAGTCGACAGCCAATGCCATCACTTGGGCCCTCTTTTTGCTGTCAAGATCGTCGATTTGGTACGAGCGAGTAGTTGCAGAGGCGGCGCGCGAGCTCGACGATCCGAATGAGACGCTCCTCGACCGTTTGGTCGATACACGCGCGGTTGTCGAGGAGTCATTGCGGCTCTATCCACCGCTCGCCGCGATGAGCCGGATCGCGATCGAGTCTGACGAGCTTGCCGGGCAGCCGATCCGACGTGGCGCAATCATCGTCGTCGCCCCTTACGTTCTGCATCGCCACCGGCTGTGGTGGAAAGAGCCCGACCTTTTTGATCCCAAAAGATTCTCGCGACGCGCACGCGAAGCTGTTGATCGTTATGCCTACATCCCCTTCGGCGCCGGCCCGCGCGGTTGTATTGGCTCTCTATTCGCTATTCAGGAGGCGACATTGGCGGTAGCGGCGATCGCTCGTGAGTTCGATCTCTCGGTTGCGCCTGGCCATGAGGTATGGCCGGTGCACCGCATCACACTGCGTCCACGAAACGGACTACCCATGGTCGCGCGTTGGCGTGGGAAAGATGTGAGGTTTGGATCCAGGGATAATTAGACAATTTCGCTGCGCCAATTGATCGACCGCCGGCAGCGACATCAGGGGTAACGGCTCCCCGAAAACAGCCTCGGATGAAATGCCAAGGCGTCTCTGCCTGGCACCAATTTGTAATCATGGGCCGCGTCATGACACAGGGCACTATCACTGAAACCGACTTGATAATGATGGAACGCTGCATTGAGCTTTCCAAGGCCGCCAGGACATATGGAGAATTTCCATTCGCCGCAATCGTATGCGACGAACAGGGCATCGTGTCAGAGGCAATCAACCGAGTAGCGCGGGACACAGACGTGACCCGGCACGCCGAGCTGATAGCATTGTCGGAGGCTCAGAGGGTGCTGCACCGTCCTGATCTGACGGGCTGCACGCTCTATTCGAGCGTAGAGCCATGCCCAATGTGCTCATTTCCGATTCGCGAGACGAGGATTTCACGGGTGGTGTTCGCCATTCGATCTCCCCTCATGGGGGGCTTTTCCAAATTCAAAGTCTTGCAGGATATGGAAATGTCCAACGTCATGCCGGAATTCTTCGGTGATCCGCCAAATATTATTGGCGGCGTGCTTGTTCAAAAGGCTGAAAACGTCTGGCGGAATTGCAATCCGATCATCTGGGCTGTGATCAGATATCGCGGTTGCTTTGGCGGTGACCCGGATCCGAACTTGTGTCTCCATTGGCAAGGGCCTAACCGGTCGCATCGCTTCAACTGGCACCAAATCGCGCAAAGGATGATTGCGACAGCGTCCCGCCTGCGCGGTCAGCCCACAGAACCGCGGCGCCTGGAGAACCAGACCACGTCGCCTGCAGCAGATCGGGAATTCCGGCCGGAGCCGGACTAATCCAATCACGTCCAATTGGATCAACAACGAACCACCAACACCAAACCGAAGAGAATCAACATGTACTACACAGAGAACTCAATCCTGCCGGAAAACATGGCGCCACTCGTTATCACGGCGGCGCCGTACGGACCGGCGTGGCTGCCCGGTGACGCGAGCGATATCGCCCTGTCCTGGGATGAGCAGGTTCAGATTGCGGTGGACTGCTACAAGGCTGGCGCCACCATGCTGCACTTCCACGTTCGCAACCCTGCCACCGGCATGGGTTCGACGAACTTCGACCAATACAATTACCTGTTGAAGCGGGTGAGGGAAGCGGTGCCGGAGATGATCATTCAGGTCGGCGGCTCGATTTCGTTCGCGCCGCACACGGACGAGGCCAAGGCGAAGTGGCTCGACTACGACACCCGCCACATGCTCACGGAACTGGACCCCAAGCCGGATTTTGTGACCGTCACGACGGGGACGACCCTTTGGGATATTTCCGCTGCCTTCAGTCGCGAGGACGTAAAAGGAACACACATGGACGACCCGAAGGTGCAGGCGGCGTGGTCAGGCATGGTGGTGGATTCTACGCCCGCCTTCTATGTCGAGCACCTCAAGCGTCTTCGGAAGAATCGCATCCTGCCCTACTTCGTTCCGGGTCATATTCACCAATGGGAGCTCATCGAACGCTGTATCCGTGCTGGAGTTTACATGGGGCCGTTGAACCTGGCGATCTGCGGCTACGGCGGCGGGACGCTCGGCCGAAATCCGTTCGACTGGATGCATTTCCTGGAACGCCTGCCGCAAGGATCGGTCACCACATTCTGGTCCAGCATGAGAGGGCTGATTTCCATCTCCGCGATGTCCCTTGTGCTCGGTCAGCATGTGCGAGTCGGCAACGAGGACAACCTCTGGGGCGCGGACCGCAAGCGCAAGACCTCGGTGGAGCAAATTCAGGGTGTGGTGCGACTCTGCAAAGAGTTCGGCCGCAAAGTAGCGACCGCCGAGGAAGCGCATAAGCTCTGCAAAGTCGGCGTCTGGTATGGCAGCGTCGAAGAGACCTTGCAGAAAAACGGCATGCCGCCCAGCCCCACCGACTTCAATCCGGGCTTCCTCACCTGGCCGACCGACGGGAAGATCAAACCCGCTGTCATCGGAGGCGACTCGCATCCGATTGCCGCGTGCATGATTGCACCAGAGCCGGTCCGGGCCGCGCAAGCCGCGTTGATGGCAGCGAAGAAGTAACTGGCGACGGCATTTAAGAGTCCCGCCCTTGAAGAGGGCGGGACTTTTCAGAGAGCAAAGGCAACTTCCATGAACGAGGACAATCCAAACCAGGTCACCGGCCCTTGGGATTCAGGAGTGGATCAACTGCGCGAATGGGACCCGGTTTGGGCCGTGACCTGCACAAAAATGGTCACGAACCCATGGACCTCGCAGGTTCTGTCTCGCAAGATCGTCGAGCTGATTGGCGTTGCACTGAATGCCGCTTGCACGAACCTGAATCCTGACGGTACCCGACGGCATATTCGTGCCGCCCTTCGAGCGGGCGCTACCCGCGACGAAATTCTTTTGATTCTCAAGATGGCATCGGTGATGTCTATCCATTCATGCAGTCTCGGCGCACCTATCCTGCTTGAGGAAGCCAAAGAAGCTGGCGCCAAGCCGCAAGCCAAGCCGAAAGTGCCAACCCCGGCTTGCGACAAGATTCGGGAAATGGGCCAGTGGAATTTTGCGTGGGATCCCTTCTTGGAGCTTGATCCGACTTGGACTGATGAATTCATGGCCACGGGCGCAGGGGTTTACGCGGCCGGTCTATTGACGCCGAAAGACATTGAGCTTCTCAGCATTGCCTTCGACGCCTCCTACACACACATGTACGCGCCTGGCACGCGTCGCCATATCAAGAACGCGCTAAAAGCCGGCGCTACCATAGAGGAGATCATGGAAGTGCTAAAACTCTGCGTCGCGCAAGGTGTTCAGGCCTGCAATCTCGGTGTACCGATCCTCGCGGAGGAACTGAAAACGGACTAGTGATCGAGTCAGATTTACCGCAATGCTGGCTGAACGGGGAAAACCTGTGAACAGACCATCGGAAGGACTCTTTGAGAAGATTATCGATGAGACGAGACAGTTATTCTGGATCGCAATCTATTTTTGGCTGTTAATTGGCTTGTTCACTGTTTTCAAATCTGCTGTGCTGAGCGAGACGAACATCCTGTACCATGAGGGCCTCGCAATAATAAATGCATTTGTTCTGGCCAAGGTCGTTTTAGTTGCCGAATTATTCCATTTAGCAGACAATCTAAAAACCAAGCCACTCATTTATCCGATCGTTTTCAAGTCGGCCGTATTCTGCGTGCTCCTCATGAGTTTTTATGTCGTAGAGGAAGCGCTGGTTGGTATTTGGCATAGCAAGACGACTGCTGAAAGCTTTCCAGAGATAGGAGGAGGGAGTTGGAGAGGGATATTTGTTGTTGGGTTGATTCTGTTCGTCGGACTGATACCATTTTTTTCCTACAGGGAGCTTGCGCGGGTCTTGGGCAAAGACGCGCTAAACTCGCTTATCTTCAAACGCGGAACGCTTGCTGAGCGGAAATGATGCTACCAGAGACCCCATCCGTCGCACAGCTCTAGCAGGTCATCGCCCAGGTAACGGCGCCGGCATTCCTTCTGGGCGCGGTGGCGGCATTCATTGCCGAACATGCAGGAGGATGCCGTCGCCAAGGTTGACGCGGCGCTGCAGGCGGCCCTAAACAGACGGGAAACAAAAGGGTAGCAAAATGGTAGCAAGCACCGCCGCCGGCGGTGTTCGCGCTATGAAAAAAGCCCGAAAATCAAAACTTGCCGGGTTAGCTCAGCGGTAGAGCAGCGGTTTTGTAAACCGTTGGTCGGGAGTTCAATTCTCTCACCCGGCACCAATAAAATTCGGCACTTCTTGCATCCCGATAGCTGAATGTTCCAAAATTTATTGGTTGGGAATCGCCTGGGAAGATCGGGGTCTGCCAGACCGCGGCGCACATGGCGTCGCCGGCATCGCGCATTTCGTCCCGCAATGGAGCCGGGCTGAACGTGCGAAGTTGCTAGACCGCGCCGAGAAACTGGGCGCCGATGTGGTGCCCGAGCCGCCAGATAACCTTGTAGCTGCCGCTCTGGTTCGGTCCACCCTGCGGGAACCGCAGCACAAATTCATTCGGGACGTCGAGGTTATTCGCGTAGATTTGCACGCCGCCTTCGGAAATATCGGTCACAAGGCAGTAGTGCTCTTCAGTGCCCTTTCCGAGCAGGATCTTCGCCAACTCTCCGAAAGGGCGACGCGGCGTCAGCCGCCTCTCCTCAGGCTTCGAAAGCATGGCTCGCGCTCCCAGCGTGATCGCCTCACCAATCGAAGGCAGTCCGTAGAAACAACTATAGAGAGTGGACTTTGCGCGAAGCCTAAGGGTTTCGCTCAAATTAACCGCGCATTTGGCGCGAAGTCGTTGCAGCGAATTTTGTTCGCGAAAGTTGGGCAGGCCCGATCTCACGATCGTGGCCGCCGTCAAGGCTGCCGATAACGGGGCTCCCTCTACGAATGGAAAAAGCTTGATCGCACAGGGGGTGGAACTCGCAAACTGAACGCCAACTGCGTCAGTCGCGCGGCCGATCATTTCGCTCTTCACTCTCGTTTCGGAGAGCGCGGCGCGGCACTCTCCGTCAATGTGGCGACGTGGTCGAGCGCCCGCAGCGGCCGTGCGAGCGCTCGTGGATCACGCTACGTGGATTATGCAAAGGGAAGGTTCAGTTGAGGATGGGCCTCACACATCCTCATCCACCGCCGCTAACGAAAGAACTATACCACGTTTCTTCACCACCGCGTTGCAAAACTAAAGCGTTGGTTAAAATCGCCGCA
>JASHQI010000006.1 GCA_030037645.1 Xanthobacteraceae bacterium | reverse complement strand
GCGGGCGAGTGGGTGACCATCACGCCGGAGGGGTTCTTTGCCGCCTCCGAGAAAGGCGCCGAGCTGCTGCACGTCGTGCAGGGCTTCAAGACGACCGGCATCGACCAGCTCTACCAGTCGCTGTTCCGGCCCGATCTGGTCCGCGAAAAACTCGCCGGCGATCCGCAGGGGCTGGTGCGCGAGGCCGCGGCCAAGCTCGATCTCGCCAAGGCGATAGCGAGTGGCGCCGCGCCCGCGATCGCGGTGATATCGCCGAGCCAGGGCGACACCGTAACGCAAGATCAAGTTTCGATTCAGGCTCAGGTCATCAACAGGGGCGGCGGCATCGGCCGCATCGAATGGCGCGTCAACGGCACGACGCAGGGCGTCGACGACAGCGGCGTATCCGGCTCGACAGTGAAGAATGTGACGCGCACATTGCCCCTCGACGAGGGCGACAACACGATCGAGATCGTGGCGTACAATTCCAAGAACCTGATCGCCTCGACTCCGGCGCGCGTGCGCGTGACCTCCGAAAGCGCCTCGCCCACGCCGCCGCGGTTATTCGTCGTCGCGGCCGGCATCGACAACTATTACGACAGCCGGCTGCGGCTGAATTTCCCGGACGCCGATGCCAAGGCCCTGGCGGCGGGTTTCGCCGCCGCCGGCAAGGGCCTCTACCAGTCGGTCAACGTCACGACGATGCTCGACGCCGACGTGACCAAGGCGAAGCTCGATGCGATGTTCGCCAATCTTGCCGCCGCAGTGCGTCCGCGCGACGTGTTCGTCTTCTTCATGGCCGGCCACGGCAAGACCGAGGACGGCCGTTACTATTTCATCCCGCAGAATTTCCGCTACGACAACGACACCGCGGTCGTTGACCAGGGCATCAGCCAGGACGAGCTGCAGGCCTGGCTGGCGCAGATCAAGGCAAAGAAAAGCGTGTTGCTGTTCGATACCTGCGAGAGCGGCTCGTTGACCAAAGGCATTGCGGTGACGCGCGGCCTCGAAAACATGGCCTCGATCGAGCGGCTGACCCGGGCGATGGGGCGCACCGTGCTGTCGGCGTCGACCGACGATGCGCCGGCGCTCGAAGGCTATAAAGGTCATGGCGTATTCACTTATGCGGTGCTGGACGCCCTGGGTCGCGCCGATACCGACCGCGACGGCTTGATCGATGTCACTGGACTCGCAAGCTTCGTCGACACCGAAGTGCCTGAGATCAGCGAAGATGCGTTTCATTATCGGCAGATTCCGCAGATGCGGCTCGTCGGCTCGGATTTTCCGCTGGTGCATGAAGTGAATGTGCTCGGTTCGAGCGCAACCGCAACGCCGGCCATTCCGCGCAAGCCGACCGATGTCACCGTCCGCGCCGTGGATGTGTTTGCGCAGCCGTCGGATAGCGCGCCGACGCAAAAGCTTCAGCCCGGCACGCTCGTCACGGTGCTCAGGAGCGAACAGGGCTGGGTATTGATCGCCAAGGACGGCAGCCAGCTCGGCTACGTCGCCGACAATGCGATCGTGCCGCTGCATTAAATCAACCGCGACCGCCAAGGTGCTCAAATTAGTGCCGTGCACTCGAACGCAAGTGGCCATCGCGTCATTGCGCGGCAACGCCGCGGTTTGGTCGCTTTCCAAGGCACTGGGCGGATCGGCGAACTTTGCAATCGGGACAGTAGCAGGAATCAGATGATCCGCAGATCGCGGACGTAATCGCGCAAGGCGGCTTGAACGCGCGGGATGACGCTATCCCAGTCGCGTGTCTGGTCTTGGCGAAACAGGCGCCCGGTGGGGTACCATGGGCTGTCTTCGCGATCGAGCAGCCATCGCCAGCAGGTATTGTATCGATTGATCAGCCAAAACGGCTTGCCGAGCGCTCCGGCAAGGTGGGCGACCGACGTATCGACGGTCATGACGAGGTCCAAATTCGCGATAAGGGCGGCGGTATCGGAAAAATCGTGCAAATGTTCCGTCCAGTCGATCACCCGGTGACACAGAACGCTATCGCGTAATTCCGCGACCGCATCGTCGCCCTTTTGCAGACTGTAGAAATCGCAGTTCGGCACCTGAAAAACAGAGCTGAGCCGATCGAGCGCAATGCTGCGCTGGCCGTCGAGAATTTGATGTCTGGAAGACTGGTCCTTGCGGGGATTGCCCGCCCACACGACGCCGATTCTGGCACGCTGGCGATGACCAAGGCGTTCACGCCATACGCTTGTCTTGCTTTCGGGCGCGAACAGGTAGGGTATTTCAGAAGGGATGGTGTCGAGCTTTGTCTTCAATGCCAGCGGCAGGCTGAGCAGCGGGCCATGAATATCGAAATCTGGCAGCGGATCGCCCCTTGATACGATCTGCGCCGCGCCGGCGAGGCTGCCCATCAGCGCGTGCAGGGGCCTTTGGACCTCCAGTATCACGCGCGAGGCTTGGCGTGCGACGAGTGGGACGTAGCGGCAGAACTGAAGCGTGTCGCCCAGGCCCTGCTCCGCGTGGAGAAGGATGGTCTTTCCCGCGATCTCATTCGATCCGATCCACAGCGGCTGTGAGAAGTTTCGCTTCCCTTTCGCCAGGTGCTCGGTTTCCCATCGCCATTCGTACTCTTCCCAGCCGCGAGTAAAGTCGCCGATCAGCAGTCGGCAGATCGCCTCATTGTAGTGCGCCATGGCATAGTCCGGTCGCACTGCAATTGCGGCGTGGTAGCTCGCCAGGGCCTCCTCGAAGCGGTTCAACTCTTGCAGAATAAAACCGCGGTTGCAGAGCGCCTCGGCAAGGTCCGGCCGCACCGCAATCGCCCGGTCATAGCTCGCCAGCGCCTCGTCGAAGCGTTTTTGCTGCTGCAGGCTGGCGCCGCGATTGGAGAGCGCCTCGGCATAATCCGGCCGCAGGGTAAGCGCGCGGTCGTAGCTCGCCAACGCCTCTTGGAACCGTTGCAGCTCATGCAGAGCAAGGCCGCGATTGGACAGCGCCTCGGCGTAGTCGGGTCGCGCCTGGAGCGCGCGGTCGTAGCTCGCCAGCGCCGCCTCGAACCGCTCCAGCGCATACAATGTGTTGCCACGACCGCAATGCGCCTCGGCATAATCCGGCCGCAGGGTGAGCGCGCGGTCATCGCTCGCCAGCGCGTCCTCGAACCGTTTCAGTCCGCAAAGTGCATTGGCACGATTGTGGTGCGCCTCAACATAATCTGGGCGCAGCATGAGCGCGCGCTCATGGCTCGCCAGCGCCTCCTCGAACCGCCGCAGGTCATGCAGAGTACGGCCACGATTGCAGAGCGCCTCGGCAAAATCCGGGCGCAGGGTAAGGCCGCGGTCGTAGCTCGTCAGCGCCTCGCCGAACCGCCGCAGCTCATGCAGAACAAGGCCGCGGTTGCAGAGCGCTTCGGCATAGTTGGATCGCGCGTCGAGCGCGCGGTCGTAGCTCGTCAGCGCCTCGTCGAACCGCTCCAGCGCGCACAAGACGTTGCCAAGGCCGCAATGCGCCTCGGCATAGTCCGGCCGCAGCTTGAGCGCGCACTCGAAGCTCGCCGCCGCCGCCTCCAACCGCCGCAATTCATACAGAGCGTTGCCGCGGTTGTGATAGGCCTGCGCATATTCCGGCTGCACCTTGAGCGCGCCATCGTAACTCGCCACCGCATTCTCAAACCGCCGCAATTCATACAACGCATCGCCACGCCCAAGATGCGCCTGGGCATAGTCCGGACGCAGGACGAGCGCGTCATCGTAGCTCGCCAGCGCCTCGTCGAAGCGTTTCAGCGCCCTAAGCGTATTGCCCCGGTTGGCGAGCGCCTCGGCATAGTGCGGCCGCACCGCGAGCGCGCAGTCATAGCTCGCCAGCGCGTCCTCGAAGCGTCTCAATTCGTGGAGCACAGTCCCGCGGTTGCAGAGCGCCTCGGCAAAGTTCCGCCGCACCGCAAGCGCGCGGTCATAGCTCGCCAGCGCTTCCTCGAACCGCTTCAGCCCGTTAAGGGCATTGCCGCGATTGTTCAAAGCCAGTGCATTGTCGGGATTTCTCTTAAGGGCGGAATCGATTTGCTGGAGGGCCGCCGCATGATTGCCGCGCTGGTTGAAAATGACCCCCAGCAAATGCAAGCAGTCAAAATGGTCAGGCTCGGCGGCAAGGATCTTTCGATAGATGCTCTCGGCATCTGCCAAACGACCGGCTTGATGCAGTGCGAATGCCTCACCTAACATTCATCGGCGCCTATCAAAAAAGGGGGGCGGAAGACCGATCCGAACGTGCGCCCGACGAGCATCATCTGCCCACAGGTGTGCCGATGTCAGGCGTCGCAGCGAACGCAACGGGCATCAGAATGCGAATCGCCTTTCTAATCAGTGAATAAGCCGGGGATGCGCGGTCGAACTGAGGGCGGCTATGACCGGGGCAACGCACCATTTCGCTCGCTTTCGGAGCGAAGCGAACATGGACCGACAGGCAAAGCCGGCTATCCGCGGTCGTGCGGTCAAGCGCAGCGTGTCGGCCCAGCCTCGAAATATCAGTGCCCTTGGATATGCTATGAAAAGCGACCGAGGTTCCTATCGGCGCATCAAATCAAGCGGCCGACAAAAATGAAAACGCGGCGCGTCTTTTTATCCGCTCTGCTCGGGCTGCCACTCATCGGTGGAGCGATGATGCTGTGGCACAGGTTGCCTTCATTCTGGAGCCCACGCTTCGATCGGCATACCGGGAAGGCGGTAGCGGAAATTATCGACTTAATGTTTCCTGGCGATGGGCTGCCAGGGGCAACGTCACTGAGTATCCCAAGTCGTATCGTGGAGATGTCGGATTTTCACGACTTGATGGCAGGGGGCGTCGCTTGGCTTGATGAATGGGCGGCTCGTCAGGGGGCAGCGGGCTTCCTTGCCCTGGACGAGGGCTGGAAGCAAAAAGCGCTCGAAGCCGCATCTTCATCGAAGGACGATGTTGCAAGCCGATTTGTATACTCGATCCGGTTCTATGCCGGTTTGATGTATTACGCGGAGCCTGCGATCAAGGCGGCCTTTCCCTATACGCGCGCGCCGCAGCCGCAAGGCTTTCCTGATTTCGCAAACCCACCGCAATGAAAGGCGACGCTCACTGGGACGCAGTCATTGTTGGAGCCGGCGCGGGCGGTGCCGCCACGGCCTATGGTCTTTGCCAGCGCGGCATGTCGGTGCTGTTGCTCGACGCTGGCCCGTGGTTCGATCCCGCGGTCGATTATCCATTGACCGGGTTGGATTGGGATACGCGCGATTTTCCAAAAAAGGCAGGGAGTCGTGGCGCGGTCAGCTTTGCCCCGGGGCAAAAGCTAAATGATGTCGAGCCTCTCCTGACATCGGGCAGCAGAGGGTTGGGCCGATTGGTCACAACCGGCGCACGCTGGATGGATGAGTATTCCCATGTCCGGGGCATTGGTGGCAGCACGCTACATTTTACCGGGGAGTCTCACCGACTTCACCCGGATGCCATGAAAATGAAAAGCCGCTTTGGCGTTGCCGCAGATTGGCCCATCGATTACGCCCAATTGGAACCGTACTATACCCGAGCCGAAGAACTCATCGGCGTCGCCGGCCCGGCAAATCAGGGGCCACGATGGCGTTCACGAGAGTTTCCCCAACCGCCTCATCCACTATCCTACGCCTCGCGCACGTTGGCGCGTGGCGCCTCGGCGCTCGGCCTCGATTGGCAAGCCAACAGCCGCGCCGCGCTGTCGGTGCCGTGGAATGGCCGCCTGTCCTGCAATTACTGCGGGGCTTGTCAAAAAGGGTGTCCGCGCGGCGATAAAGGGAGCGCCGACGTTACTTTTATCGCGGCCGCGCTGGCGACGGGCCATTGCACTGTCCGGCCAAACTCTCCGGTGGTGAAAATTGAAGCTGGCTCTGACGACCGTGTGACTGCAGTGCTGGTCGGGCATCCTGATGGAAGCATCGAGCGTATCGGCACTCCCCAAGTGATCCTTGCTTGCGGCGCGGTCGAGACGCCACGTTTGCTGCTCGCCTCGGGCGGATTGGCTAATGAGAGTGGCGAGGTCGGACGCAATTTCATGGACACGCTTGAAGTGATCGTGGGGGCCTTTCATCCCGAACCACAGTTCGGTCGTCGCGGTCTTCCTGCCGACGCCATTTGTTGGGACTTCAACGCGCCTGATGCGATTCCGGACATCGTAGGCGGGTGTCGCTTTTACAATGCCTGTGCCCAAACTGAGCAAAGGGGTTTGGCAGCTTTTGCCCTTCGCGCCGTAGCTGGCTGGGGACGCGAACATGCTCGATCGGTACGCCGGTTATGGGGGCATGAACTTGCAGTTGGCGCGATTGGCGAAAGTCTCCCGAACGAAAAAGCCCGTATCGATCTCGATCCCGAAAATCGCGACCAATTCGGCATTCCACTGGCTCGCATTTCGGCTTGGCTGGATGCAGCGGGCGTCGCGCGTTTGCGCTTTATGTCGTTAAAGGCACGTGAGCTCCTGGCAGCGAGCGGCGCGGAAGATATTTTCGAGACGTATTCGAGCTGGGACTGGTTTAGCGCGACACATGTCTTTGGCACGTGCCGTATGGGCTCGGATCCGACCACATCAGTGGTTGATCCCAACTGCCGCAGTCATCGTTGGCGTAATTTGTGGATCACTGATGCGAGCGTCTTCCCCTCGTCAGGTGGCGGGGAAGCGCCATCACTCACGATTCAGGCGCTTTCTCTGCGTGCTGCCGAACGAGTAGGGATGGCCGCCTGATCATCGTGCGCCGGAACGACCGGCAACTTCTGAAGCGTTTTCAGACGGTAGAATCTTAAATTGATCAATAGCTTCCTGGATTTAGAATCACAGTGGCAATTAGGTGACAGCCGGACTTGCGGCGCCCAGATAACATTGAAGCGAAAGCTTTTTTTGCATCGATCGTCATCGTGCCATTGGGGGCGGGATATGAAGCTTCGCAAGATCGTTACGACAATCGTCATGGCCGCACTGTTTCTCTGGGCACCCTCTACCATTCCAGTCAGAGCCACCGGGGTGATCACGTGCGGAACGCCTGCCATCGGCTTACTACCCATCGATACAGCGTTTGCAGGCGCTATCGGTATCCCTCTTCCCTGTCCGGCACCGCCTCCTCACGCCCTGTTCCCATGGCCGGTCTTGATCTTGGGGCTGAGCGTTACCAGCGTCATCTTGAACACCACCATTGTTTGGCACACTCAATGCAGAGAATTGACACGGCAGGAAGCCTGGTCATCAATTTTCCTGCCTTTCATTGGCATTGCCTTTGATCAACACATGAACAAATGCCATCGCCATCATCACTAGCCGAGTTGCCGGAGCGAACGCGGTGCGTGGCGGCTTCTGACGTGCCTCGTCGGCACAGCGGCTTGAACTGGAATTTCTGAATCGCGCCAATTGGGAGTGATGTCGCTTATTGGCTCATCGCGTCATTTCGCGGCGACGCGCCATCCGGTCGCTTTCGAGGCGAAGCGGATATTGAGCTTGATTGACGAGTGACTGTCCCAGAAGCGCTTAAGGAAACTGCGCCGCGGCGTTACGCCTTGCCGCGCCGCGGCCGCGTGCCGGGTTCCTGACTGGGCAGGGTCTCGTTCGCCGGCGGGACCGGCGCCGGAAGCGTCATCGCCTCCTCCTCGGCGCGGGCGACGGCGGCCTTGGTTTCCGGCATGGCCGGCAGGTCGAGCCGCGGCGGCTCGCCGAAGCCGAACGCGGCGGTGAGATCGCCGCAGGTGGCGCGGCGCCAAGCGCTGAGATTGGCCACTTCGACGCCCCAGCGCGTCTCAATGAGCCGCAGCGTCGAGGTATGGTCGAAGGTGTCGGAGCAAACATAGCCGCCGCGCGAGAACGGCGACACGATGATGCACGGCACGCGGAAGCCGAGCCCCACGGGCGCATGGCCGACGAACTCGTCGGGCGTTCCCGGTTCCGGTGTGGGCGGCGGCACGTGATCGAACAGGCCGTCGTTCTCGTCGTAATGAACAATGAAAGCGGTGCGCGCCCACAGCGACGGATTGGACCACAACGCCGACAAGATGAGATTGGTGTGATCTTCGCCCGCCGCCGGCAGCCAGTCCGGATGCTCGGACAAATAAGACGGCGGCACGATCCAGGTGACTTGCGGAATATTGCCGGTGCGCAGGTCATACAGCAGCTCGTAGAATGGGCGATCGCGCAGCGCATTCTCGCGCAGCGGCGAATGACGCGGCGCCTGCCGGTACTGAGCCAAAAACTTGCAGACATTGCAGGCGAAATCGTCGAAGTCGTGATAGATGCGCCAGGTGATGCCGGCGCGCTCCAGCCGCTCGGGATAGCTTTCCCAGGTCAGCGGCGGCCGGATCCGATTGTCGATCTGCGGCCCGCCGTTGCCGCCGGCCGCGTCGATCGTGCCCGTCATGGCGAAGAAACGGTTAGGCGTGGTCGGACCCAGGATGGAGCTGAAATAACCGTCGCAGATCGTGAATGCGTCGGCGAGCGCGTGGTAATACGGCAGATCGGCGCGCGTGAGATAGCCCATGGTCAGTGGGCCGCGGCCGCTGTCGGCGTCCCGATGGGCGGCGAGCCAGCCATTCATTTTACCGCCGGCGCGGCTCGCGTGCTGCACCGGCCAGCTATGGTCGAGATCGGCAAGACGCTGCGCGCTGGTTGTCATCGTGTCGAGGTGGAACGGCAGCGCGACTTTCGTCGGCGAGGCCGCGTCCGGCTGCTCGAACACCGAGCTGCCGCCGGGAAGCCGCATGGCCTTGGGATCCGAAAAGCCGCGCACGCCCGAGAGCGTGCCGAAATAATGATCGAAGGATCGGTTCTCCTTCATCATGATAATAATGTGATCGATATCGGTGAGCTGCGCCGGCCGTTTTTGCGCAACCGCGGGCGGTCCTTCCGGCATGGCACCGCCGGCAACCGCAAACGCTGCAGCCGATTGCAGAAAGCGACGCCGCGGAAGTTTAAGCATAAGCGCCCTCGGAGTCCCGGCAGCAGTGTAAGTAGCGTGGACGTTGATCGCAACGATTATGAAACATGAGACGAGCGCCCGTTGCGCGCTGCGACCGCGTGACATGAAAGCGTTACATCGCGTCGATCAAATAGGCGGCCGCAGCGC
>JASHQI010000336.1 GCA_030037645.1 Xanthobacteraceae bacterium | reverse complement strand
TCGAAAACAAGGTGAACCAGACCTCGTTCAAGGCCATGCGCACCAAGCTTGCGGCGCACCCTTCGGAGGCCGTTGGCGCAAAGTTGCGCGAGATGATGCCCTGGATCAAGCAGCGGGCCCTGGTGGACCGGAGCAGGAACTGACCTCCGGATCGTCGCTGGAGCAGTAAATCGATTCGACTCGACGGGATGGTGTTTTCGGCCCGAATAGGTCGCTGTCTGCCGTCACGACGGTGCCCGCGTGTCCGCCTTGAACTAATACCCGCGGCGGTTAAACTCTTGGCACTGTCGCAACCGAAAACGGGAGGAATTTTCATGCGTGCAAAGCGACATTTTCTTACGGCCGCCGCCGCGACGTTGACATTGGGCTTCGCCTGCTCGGCAGCCAGTGCCGCCGGCCTGTTTACACTCAAATCGAAGTCATTTGAGGACGGCCACGTGATGCCGAAGAAGGTCTCCAACGTGAATCCCACCGGGAAAGCTCCGAATTGCGTCGGCCAAAACGTGTCGCCGGAGCTGCACTGGACCAATGTGCCGGCCGGCACCAAGAGCTTGGTCCTTTTGATGTTTGATCCTGAAGGCCGCGCGCCGTTCGGCGTCAGCCATTGGGTCGCCTACGGCATCGACCCCGGCAAGCTCACCGGCTTCGCCGAAGGCGCAACCAGCAAGGATTCGGATCAATATGTCGGCGGCAAGAGCCTGATGGGCGTCGGCCACTACTCCGGCCCCTGCACCCCGCCCGGTCAGACCGCGCACCACTACACGTTCACGCTCATCGCGACGGATTTTGCGCCCGATGAGTTGCCGGCCGGCCTGACGCGTGAGGATTTGACTGCCAAGTTCGGCTCGCCACCGTCACCGCACGTCAAGGGCGTGACCGGCATGATCGGATTGTTCGTCAATCCTTGGCATCGCTAGTGCGGCGTCTCGATCGAGTCCGCTGTGATGTGTTGAGGCCGCGGTAGATCGGCGGCATCGACGGCACCTGGAAATATCATGCCCCGCGATGGCGGGGCATGAAACATGTGGGGCACATTGCGTTGAAGGCCGCCAACGGTTGCGATGTCGTTAGCTTTACCGAACGTGCAAATCATCGAATTGGATCGTGCGGAGATTACAGTCGAGCCCTGGTCCTGGAAGTTTGCGATCGAGCGTCACGACGAGATCGTTCGGCATTTTGTACGCTTGCAGCGCGAACGGGCGGGAGTGTGGAACGGACGTGTGCTGTTATTGAATCGATATGCCATTGGCGGCGGCGCGTTGCGCGGCGCCTGTTTCGAGACGGATTACGCCAGTCTCTGCGCTTGGCGCGACTGGAACATTCCCGATGCGACGGTCTACAACGTCTTTGCGGCGGCTGCGTTGCGCGGCGCTGACGGCGGCTATCTGATCGGCGAGATGGCGCCGGACACGGCCGCGGCGGGGCTGCTTTATTTCCCCTGCGGGACGCCCGAGCCTGACGATCTCGACGGCGACGGCTCGCTCGACCTGGCCGACAATTTGCAACGCGAGCTGAGAGAGGAAACCGGCCTCGACATCGAAGAGCTTGAGGCCGCTCCCGGCTGGAGCGTCGTGATCGACCGTTGTTACATCGCGCTGCTCAAACGGCTGACCGCCCGCCACAGCGCGGAGGAGCTGCGTTCCCGTATCATGCGCTACCTGGGCAGCGAGCAAAAACCGGAATTCGTCGATATCCGCATCGTGCGGGAGCCCCGCGACCTCGATGAACGAATGCCAAACTTCGTCGTTGCATTTCTTGAACAGGTTTGGCGACTATGATTTGCGCACGCCCCATGAGGCGAAGATGAAACTCGCCAAGATCGTCAAACGATGTCGGATCGATCAGCCGGGGCGCTTCCGGCTGGCCGATCACGATCCCGGCGAAGACTTCGGTCTTTCGCTCGACCGCGACGAGATCAAGTCGATGCTCTCGGACGGCATCGCGCGACTGAAAGATATGCAGGACCGGCTCTATGCGCAGGACCGTTGGGCCGTGCTCATCGTGTTGCAGGGCATGGACGCCGCCGGCAAGGACTCCACGATCGAGCACGTGCTGTCCGGGATCAATCCGCGCGGTTGCGATGTGTACGAGTTCAAGACGCCGAGCGAAGAGGAGCGCGCGCACAGCTTTTTATGGCGCGCGGCGACGCGATTGCCGCGGCGTGGCCGCATCAGCATCTTCAACCGCTCCTACTACGAGGAAGTGCTGATCGTGCACGTGCATCCCGAGGTTCTTGCACTCGAGAAAATGCCGCAACAGCTCGCGCGTAAGGACATCTGGAAGCATCGGTTCAAGGATATTCGTGCGTTCGAGCATCACCTGGTGCGCAACGGAACACTGGTATTGAAATTCCATCTGCGCATTTCAAAGCAGGAGCAGCGCCGGCGGTTCCTGTCGCGATTCGACGAACCCGACAAGCGCTGGAAGATATCCGCGGCCGACATTGCCGAGCGCGGGTCGTGGGACAAATACATGGATGCGTACCAGGTCATGATCCGTGCCACATCAACGGCCTATGCGCCGTGGTACGTCATTCCTGCGGACCACAAACATGTCGCCTGGATGGTGGTGGCCGATGTGATCACCCAGGCGCTTGAAGGACTTAAGCTCGATTTTCCGAAGGTCGAAGGCAAGGCGCTCAAGGAGCTGAAGAAGGTCGAACGCTCGTTGAAGTCGGAAGGACGCGATCATTCAAAAAGCTGATCGATCGGCAGTCGGGCCGGACCGAACGCTTGCGGCGGCACCGGATTTTCCGCTACAACAGGGCCTGTCCTACATGCAGTTAACGCGGAATTCACCTTAATCCGCGACCTTCAGGGGACAAGACGAGGGCGAATGCGATGTCGACGCGCTGCGATTTTCGCGCGATGACCCGGACGGCCGGAGCGGCCGGTTCCGGCGCCGCCCTCATTCTGCGCGGGCTCCTGCTCCTTAGCGTCCCCTGAGGGCCGACTGGGCGTTTGCGCCTGGGCACTCAGGGGTCGACCGCAGCCACGGAACCCGAAAAGCGCCCTGAGCCGACCGCGGCGGGCGCAAGCCAAAAGGACCCAGCATCATGACCGCGCCAGCCAAGTCCGAGAAGGACCGCGTCGTCATCTTCGACACCACCTTGCGCGACGGTGAGCAATGCCCCGGCGCCACCATGAGCCACGAAGAAAAGCTCGAAGTTGCCGAGCTGCTCGACCAGATGGGCGTCGACATCATCGAGGCCGGCTTTCCGATCGCCTCGGAGGGCGACTTCGCCGCCGTCAACGAAATTGCCAAGCGCACCAAAAACGCCGTTGTGTGCGGTTTGGCGCGCGCCGGCATCAAGGACATCGATCGCGCCGGCGAGGCCATCAAGCCGGCGAGGCAGTCGCGCATCCACACCTTCATCTCCACCTCGCCGGTGCACATGAAGTGGAAGCTGCAGCTTCCTGCCGAGAAGGTTTTTGAGATGGTGATTGCTTCGGTGGCGCGCGCGCGCGGCTACACCGACAATGTCGAATGGTCCTGCGAAGACGGCACCCGGACCGAGCACGACTTTCTTTGCCGCTGCGTCGAGGCTGCGATCAAAGCCGGCGCCACCACCATCAATATCCCCGACACCGTCGGTTACACCGTGCCGGAGGAATATTTTGCGCTGATCAAGATGGTGCGCGAACGGGTGCCGAATTCCGACCAGGCGCGGTTTTCCGTGCACTGCCATGACGATCTCGGCATGGCGGTGGCGAATTCGCTGGCCGGCGTGCGCGCCGGCGCGCGGCAGATCGAGTGCACGATCAACGGCATTGGCGAGCGCGCCGGCAACGCCTCGCTCGAAGAAGCGGTGATGGCGATGCGGGTGCGCAACGACGTCATGCCGTACTGGACCGGCGTGGATGCCACGATGCTGACGCGGGCGTCGAAACTCGTTTCGGCCGTCACCTCGTTTCCAGTGCAATATAACAAGGCGATCGTCGGGCGGAATGCCTTCGCGCACGAGAGCGGCATCCACCAGGACGGCATGCTCAAGCACACCCAGACCTACGAGATCATGATGCCGGAGGACGTCGGCGTGAAGCAGACCTCGCTCGTCATGGGCAAGCATTCCGGCCGCCATGCCTTCGTGCACAAGCTCGAAGAACTCGGCTATCACCTCGCCGGCAATCAGCTCGAAGACGCGTTCGTGCGCTTCAAGGCGCTGGCCGACAGGAAGAAGCACGTCTACGACGAGGATATCGAGGCGCTGGTCGACGAGGAGATTGCCACCGCGCAGGACCATATAAAACTCGTTTCGTTGTCGGTGATCGCCGGCACGCGCGGTCCACAGCGCGCCACCATGAAACTCGATATCGACGGCCAATCGTTCCTCGAAGAGCGCGAAGGCAACGGCCCGGTCGACGCGACGTTCAATTGCATCAAGGCGATGGTGCCGCACGAAGCGGTGCTCGAGCTTTACCAGGTTCATGCCGTGACCGAGGGCACTGACGCGCAGGCCGAAGTCTCGGTACGCCTGTCGGAGAACGGCCGCTCGGTCACGGCGAAGGGCGCCGATCCCGATACGCTGGTGGCCTCGGCCAAGGCCTATCTCGCTGCGCTCAACAAGCTGGTCGCGCGACGGGCCCGTGGCAAGCTCGAACCGATCGCGGTCGGCGAGCGTCGCATCCATTCGACCGACGCCGGCTGAGCTGCGCTACAGCGGAGCAGCCGAAAAAAGCAAAGCACCCACGTCGGGTGTCCCGACCGGGGTGCTATTGCTTAGCGCATGATGATTTTTGTTTGATTCAAGGTCGATCTGCGTTTGCTTCACCTCTTCCCGACGGGGAGAGGGAGTGCGCGCGCAGCGAGCGAGGGTGAGGCGGGGCGGCTGTTGCAGAATAGTCTTAAGCTTCCGAGTCCCCTCACCCCAACCCTCTCCCCGCCGGGGAGAGGGAGTGCGCCGCGCCAGCGCTGCGGCGCCAACTTAAAATCATCATGCTCTAACCGGTGTGCGGGACGTTTATGCGCCTTCGGCGAGGCCGTATCAGCCGTGTGATCCTGTCGACCGTCCGATGGCCGAAACTCTTAAGGCGCTTGCGTAGGACATCAATCTCCGCCGTCGCTGCCGCCTGAGCAGCCTCGGAGTCGGACAGCCGCCTCTGCAGATCCGTCGGGATATCCCAACCCTGAAACAGGCTGACATCATGCCGCATCTGAAGAGCGGCATCGCTCGCGACCGCGATGTTGTAAGGCGCGGCCATAATGCCATCGGTGCAATTCAACCGCTGGAAGTCTCCTGTGTAATGGCGCACTCCCGTAATCGGCATGCCAGCAGTCGGCGCCAACACCGACCCGTAGCAGATTTTCTGCTCGAACAAATAAATGTGCGCGAAGAACCGATCCAGGAGGGATTGGAATTCGGCCTTGAACAATTCCTTGACGTGATACAAATTCTGATATTTCGGGATTATGGTGTAATTCAACTTGTCCGGCGTGGATAAAATCAAGGTTCCATCCGGGCGCAAAACTCGCTTCACCTCCGACAGCATTTTCTCGTGGTCGGCAATGTGCTCAAGGGTCTCGAAGCTGACCACCACATCGATGCTGGAGTCGGGCAGAGGCAGATTCGTGCACGAGCCGACGCTGAAGGTGACTTTGTTGCCATAGCGGTTGGAGGCATGGGCAATGACGCCGGGCTCGATATCCACCCCAACGACGGTCGAGGCTACGCCTGACAACAAATTGGCGCCGTATCCCTCTCCGCACGCCACGTCCAATACGTCCTTGCCTCGCGCTAATTCCCGAGCAAACGCGTACCGGTGCAGGTGTTCAATTGCTGTGTCGCCGGTGTGGGACGGAACGAGACGTTCCCCGGTCCACTCCAGTTCAGGCGGCATGGCAGCCGTGCAGTCCTCAGGGATCATCGTCGCCACCTCGATCCTGTCCGGATTACACCATCAATAGGCGCGGCTTGAATTTTCGGGGAGGGACACGCGTTTCCGATCAATTCCAGATCTTCCGGATCATTATACTGCCCCATTGGTCGGGGATGTCTATGATCTTCTCGGGCTTATCTCCCAAGAACTCGCAGCGAGAGCCGCAGAAAGAGCGCAACTGTCAGCTTCTATAGCGCCGTCAACACGTCAACGAGTGACTTCGATCAAAGTGTTGTTTGCGAAGCCCGGCGCTCCCTGGCGCGCTTTATTCTCGCAATATCTTTATCGGTGATGTCGCGCGGCGGAATAGCGCAGGTCTTGCAAAAATCGTGTTCGAGCCGCCGTAACAGCAGCTCGTCCTCGGAAAGTTCGGTGTAATGCCCGATGCGCAGGCGAGATTCATTCGGAAAGGCACAGCACAGGTAGGCGTCGCCTTTCGCATCGATCGCCACGCGGTCCGCGATCAGAGTGCAGATTTTTTTCGGAATGTTCTCATCTGTGAGGTCTATCTTTGCTGTGGCGAAAAGTTTGCCCTCAAGGTACTTTCCAAATTCGGCAGCATTTGGAAGTGGCGTCTTGGGATCGCCGTAAGCGGGGATCGCAATAAATCCGATCTTGAGGCGCTTGCACAGTTCGATCCATGGAGCTTTCTCATGGGCATTATAGGGCCACTCCAGATAGCGAATCCAAATACTGGTCTTGATCCTGCCGGCGCGCAGCTCGCGGGAGAGAATCTCGACATTCTCCTTGATCCAGTCGCTGCGGCCGCCGACATGGTTGATCTGATATGTTTCCTGAGCGAAACCCGACACTGAAACAAAGAGGATGTCGACGCCGGCGGCAAGAGTCCGCACCATTGAATCGGCGTATTGTTTTGGCGGCAATGAAAGGTTCGACGACAGCCAGCAATCCATTCCGTATTCCTTGATCGTCGGAATATATTGATCGAGCGTTTTGCAGAGGAACGGCTCGGTCCAATTGATGAGCGTGACATTCGGATAGCCTTCGGCCGCGACCTTTTTGACGATCTCGCGGAATTTAGGAACAGCCATCACTGCCGAGGTGTTTTTTTGTGCAGCGGTTCCGCGGAAGCACGTCGGACATCGCAGATTGCACTTGTCGATGATGTCGATGTCGACGTGGAGAGTGCCATTCGATGGCGATCTAATGATCGGATCTGAAGGCTCTGACGGCGCGACCGCATCGATAGCGACAGATCGAGGACTGCTTGGCAGCGCTCGCTCGCCGACGGATATCGCGTAGTGCTCTAGTGTCGGCTCGAATTCCGTCCCTTGCGCTTTCGTTCTAAGCCAGGTTCGCATTCGGCGAAAAAGCATAGCGTTCCCTCTAGACCGGTGCGCGAACGACAGCTTAGTCCGCTCCGAATTTCGCGTAAAGGCATTCAATTTTTTGGATAAATCGTGTTCTACGGTCCGGACTCAATTAATCCACCAAGTTACTGCGGCGGCCAAGAGGATTGAGGACAAGTAGATATCGACGCGCTTGTCGTAGCGGGTTGCGATTCTGCGAAAGTCCTTGAGCCGGCAGAACATGCGCTCGATGAGGTTGCGGGCCTTGTAGGCGGCGAAGTCATAAGGCGCAGGATGCTTGCGGGTCGGATTGGGCGGGATCACAGGCTCACAGCCGCGCTCGATGAGCCAGTCGCGTAGTTTGTTGGCGTCGTATGAGCGGTCGCCGATCAGCCGTCGTGGGGTCGGTAGCAGGCGCAGAAGTTCGGCGGCGCCGACCAAATCATGGGTGTTGCCGGCGGTCACCACAAAAGCCCGCGGCCGACCGTGGGTGTCCGCCAGCGCGTGGATTTTGCTCGTACGCCCCCTCCCGACGATTGCCGCACCGGATCCTCTATGAGGATCAGCGAGAGCGCGTAGAGAAATGATCTGAAAATGGCCGCAGCGCTATCATGCGAATGAGAGAACCGCGCGCAGTGTTTGCATTGGCCATCTAGGCAAATCAGGACGTCTCTAAGAGAGCCTTCGATTGAGGGACGGCCCTACCAACTTGACCTCACGCCTCACGGCGCGGTTTCTCAGAAACGGGTGACCACGTCACCGCCTTCTGAAGGGTCGACAAATCTCGCGGATCAGGCGTGAGCTGACGCTGAGCTTATGGGGCTTCCAACATGCTTCTATTGGAAGCTTCTGGAGGCGCAGCTCCGTTGAGCGCCAAGCGTGGAATATTCCGCGATGGAACGTTGTCGAAATTTCGATGTCTGCAAAGCCGTGGCCGGCTAACAGGTCTCTCATGCAAGGAACATTTGGCCCCCACCAATTTGTTTCATCATTATGGGGTTTGCGACCAGGCGGGTAGAATGCCATCGCGGGCTTATCAATTTTATGCAGATCGAGATGTGTTTCGACGATCAGGAGGTGTTTGGCGACCTGTGCCGCCCTTGCCAAGGTTTCG
>JASHQI010000335.1 GCA_030037645.1 Xanthobacteraceae bacterium | reverse complement strand
TTTGCGGGCCGCGCAGGACATCGAAGTCGCCGGCGAACGCGCTCGCCGGGAGCGCCAGCACAACCAAAGCACAAATGACCCAACGCATCGGCCGACCTTTCCGTCCGTTGGCGCGCAACAGGCGACCAAACGCGTGCGATCATCGTGCATTAACCTTAATGGAGGGTTAGCTCGACGGGCTTTGCCGATGCCGCTCGGCGATTGAAGGAGGCTCAATTTGTTTGATTTGGGCAGGGACTTGGCCGAGCCGACGGCGCCTTCCAAACGCCTGCGATAAAATGACGACGGCGCGGTCGCCCGCGCCGTCTTCAGTCTATTTGGAGGGGTGTTCAGCTACGACGTGCTAGCCCCGGCTCTCCAGCGGCTGTGGCACCACCGGCACCTCGGGCTGCAACATCCAGCGGAAGCCGAGCATGATGTCTTGCGAGCTGAGGTTGCTCCACTTGTAGGAGTCAGGATAGCAGCCGCCGATGCAATTGATCGAGTCGGTGATCGAGCCGTAATTGAGGTAGCGATAAGCTAGCTCCAGTTTCAGATTCGGGGTCACGCTATAGTCGACGCCGGCGTGGATTGCCCATGCCGGACTCCACGAGCTGATGTTGGGGCCGACGCCGGCGCCCGAAGTGAAGATTCCGATGTCGGTCAGGTCATTGATGCGGTTGTACGCACCGCCGACACCGGCGCCGATGAACGGCGTGATGCACCACCAAGTGCCGAGATCGACATAGGCGTTGGCGAGAACGACCACGGAATTCAAAGTCCCTTGATATTGGTCGCCGAAAACCCCGCCGCCAAAGGTATACTCGCCGAACGCATTGAGCTGCGACTTCGATCGATATTCTGCGGTGACGTCGAAGCGCAGCCAATTGTTCAGCTCGTAGCCGAGGCCGCCGCCGAGAAATTCTGTATCGCCCATCGAGGCGTGATCGAAAGCAAAGTCGCTCGAGTTGAGCGGATTTTGCAGGAACGTGAGAGTCGAGCTGGGCATGCCGATGCCGACCTCGCCGCGCAAATACCAGCCGCCGCTCGCAAAGATGGGCTGAGGCTGATACGCCGGCGGCGGCGCCAAATCGGCGGCGTATGCTGCACCGCTCATCAGCGTCACCGCTCCCACACAAATGAGAAATTTTACGCTAGCCATAGGTTCGTCCTTTCCTCAGCTATTACGCACATGCAGCGGTGCGCCGCATTGAATCCGGGGCGAGGATGCCAGCAATTGCTTAACTGGGTCTTAACCTTAACGTTTAACCATGCGCAGTGCAGGCTCCCTGCAGAACGCGGCAGCGGGCACACATTTTGAGTACGTGACTATTGGATACGCGACATTCGCTCGGCCACGTTCCCGCGAAGGGAAGGGCACTCTCAGCGAATCACTAAAAAATGATATCCGGCTTCTGCCGGATTGGCCAGACGTTGACCCGCTTAGTCCTCGCCTTCGTCGAGTTCGCCGATGTGATGTTGGGCGTAGAGTTCAAGCCCAAGCTTGGCGACCAGGTCGAGCTGAGTCTCGAGAAAATCGATGTGCTCTTCCTCGTCGTGCATCAGCTTCTCGAACAGGTCGCGCGAGACGTAATCCTTCACGGCATGGCAATGGGTGGCGGCCTCCTCGTAAAGGGCGCGGGCTGACAGTTCGGCGGCGAGATCGCAGTCGAGCACCTCTTTCACATTCTGGCCGATGTGCAGCGGATCGAGAACCTGCATGTTGGGGAAGCCATCGAGAAAGATGATGCGTTCGACCAGCTTGTCGGCATGCTGCATTTCCTCGATCGACTCCTTGCGCCATTGCTTGGCGAGCGACTTGTAGCCCCAGTTGTCGAGCAAGCGGTAATGCAGCCAGTATTGATTGACGGCCGTCAGTTCGTGCCGCAACGCCTTGTTGAGGTAGTCGAGGACTCCTGGCTCGCCTCTCATGATCCTGCTCCTGCAATGCTGTCGCGCCGCCAGAAGGCGCAGCAACCTAGATTATAATCATTATAACCTGGCCTGCCTACGCCGAAAGTTGCTGCGGTACAAGGGTAATTCCGCCGCGGTGGGCGATCGAGGAAAAGTCAGGAGCAGTCGCGATCGGCTTGACAGCATCCGGAGCCGGCGGTGCCAAGCGCCTCATCCATGATGCGCCGGATTGTGCGCGCGCAACGCCCACATTGGGCGCTGCAGCCAAGGCAGTGATAGACTTGGCCGGTTGTACGCGGGGCATCGGCGCTGCTCGATAGAGTGGCGCGAACGTCATGATCGGTGAGAACGTTGCAGGAGCAGACAATCATCGCAGCGCGAAACCGGAAGCCAATTGGTACGATGTGCAACTATCAATAGCCGAGCCTAAAGAGAGTTGCAAAGAAAAAATACTTCTTTATATCGATTCTAAGCTTGAAACTTCAAAATATTGCTCGGCTAATTATTGGTAAAAATAGAATAGTGCGGCAATTTTCTAAAGTATAAATTGCGCGGCGCCGCAGCAAATTACCCTGTCGAGCCGCATAAGCTTATCCGCGGATACGCAAAAGGCCGAGCGAAATGGCAATCCGGAGATGAGTCATGACGGTGTAGAGGCTTGAATTGCTGTGTGCGGTTGGTTCAAGCAGCAGCGGACTCTTCGGAATCGTCACGGTGCCTGCGCCGACGCGAACGCAATCGGCACAGGCGCGCCGGGATTTGGCAGAGATCGTCCAGGAAGCCTGAGAAGCGTTGACCTCGAGCCAGCGCTCGATCGAGAGCCGCCATGGTGCGGGCGAGGCCGGGGTCCTCGTCGCGAAGCCAATCGCGCAGAACCGAACTGAACAGCAGCGCCAGCCCCTGCGCGCGCACCATGCCGCGTGGGCCTGAGGCATTGATGCCGGCCGCGGTCAGCATCCACTGTTGCGAGCGCACGGCCATGCCATTGAGCGCGAAGGCAAGCGGCGGGTTGCGACGCGCCGAGCGCAACAGCGAGCGCACCGCTTCGCGGTGCGGCGACATCGCTTCCAGCCTGCGCATCAACACGTCGAACAGGCGTTCGCGCGGCGGCTCTTCGGCCATCTCGCCGAGGTCCTGCGCCAGCACGGCGCGGTCGATGGACTTCATGTGAGCGGCGAACATCGCCAGCGCCGAGGCAAATTCGCCGCGCAATTGCGTCAGCGACACACCCGCTTCCTTGGCAATCTCGGCAAGGCCGATCTGCTCGATAGATTTTTCCGCCAGCAAAGCCAGAAACGCTGCGATGATTTTTTCACGCTCGCCGACCGCTGCACCGGCGGCGGGGCGGCCAGCGGAAGACGATCGGGCGGACTTGGTGCCTGATTTGCGGGTGGGTCTGCGGGCCATGGCCGAACTCCTGAACGATATGAAAAACGTGACCAGCAACTTCAATGTAGGCCGCCGCCAGGACGGTTCCAAGTCGGTGCAAAGGGAACCCTGTCACCCAGCCAATTCCCGCGATCGCCTGGTAGCGGTGGCGACCGCTTCTTTGATGAGCGCCCCGAGGCCGTTTTTGCTCATCAGCACCTGCAGCGCCGCGGCAGTGGTGCCGCCCGGCGACGTCACGTTCTGGCGTAACGCCGCGGCGTCGAGCTCCGATCGGCGCAATAGCTCGCCCGAGCCGGCGACGGTTTCGCGTGCGAGTTTTGCAGCAAGCGGCGCTGGCAGGCCAGCCGCGACGCCCGCCTGCGCAAGCGATTCAGCCAGCAAAAACACGTAGGCGGGCCCCGATCCTGATACCGCCGTGACCGCGTCCATCAGGAATTCGTCGGCGATCCACTCGACGACGCCAGCCGCGCTCAACAACAGGTCGGCAAGCTGGCACTGTTCGGCACTGGCGTCGCGTGGCACGGCAACGGTGATGCCACGACCGATCGCCGCCGGCGTGTTCGGCATGGCACGCACCAAAGCGCATCGCTTCTCCAGCGCGCCGGAAATAAATTTGAGCGTGCGACCCGCCATGATCGAAATCACGACGGTTGATGCGGCGATCATCGGTTCGAGTGCAGGAAGAACCTCCGACGCCACTTGCGGCTTCACCGCAATGATAACTGCGGCAACATTGGCGAGCGCGTGTGGCGCTGGATTGAGCTGCAGGCCGTGGTCCACCAGCGCCGCGATCTGCGGCGACGGTCGAGGCTCAAGCACCGCGACCTTACGTGGATCGATGCCGAACTGCAGCCAGCCTTCAAGCAGTGCACCACCCATCTTGCCGGCACCGACCAGGACGAGCAGGCCGGGAAGATTTCGCAAATCCGGTCGTCGAGTGTTGGAGGAGCTGTCCGAGGGGCTCATTGCGGTTATTCCTCACGCCTCATTCCGCGACACAGGCTAAGCCCGCGTCCCGGAATCCATAATCATGGATAGTAAGGTTTCCGAGAGTCGAAGCCACTGGTGTGGTCGATGTGAAGTTCCTGAGATTGGATGGCAAACTCGTGTAGGAACTTCAAATCCGAAAACCACAATAAAGCATGACCCGGAAAAAGCCGGCCCGCGGACTTGATCCGAGGAGGAATGCCGGTTTTCGGAAAAGATCATGCTCCATCAAAATGCCAGAGCGCAAAACCGATCTAACTTGAAACGATTCCGCTCGAGATTCGTCGGGACACTGGTGACGCGACGGGATCGTGGACAAACCGCTCCTTGGGGAGCCCGTCGACGGGCCCGCCACTGCGGGCCAGACCCGTTCGCTCGGCTCCGGAATAACGCGCGTCACGCCTCGCCCGAGGTTTCGAACATGGCGGAGTCCATCGCCTCGCGTGCAGACTTTCCCGCCCACACCACGTACTGGAATGCCGGATAGTAGCGCTCGCATGAATCGAGTGCGCTTCCGAGCAACGCTTCGCACTGCCGGTCTGACGCGGCGACGCCGCCTGCCAGCACCAGTGCGTGGCGGAACATCACCACCCCGTTCTGCATCCAAACGTCGAAATGTCCGATCCATAATTGCTCGTTGATGGAGGCGATGAGCTGCTGCACCTCGTTAAGCCGCGGCTCCGGTACCTTCATGTCGAAGGCGCAGGCGAGATGAAGCGCCTCGATATCGCTCATCCACGTAAAGGAGACCTGGTAGTTGGTCCAACGGCCGGTGACGATGAGCGCGATCTCGTCTTCGCCGGCTCGCTCGAACGGCCAGTTGTTGCCGGCCGCTAGGTGTTCGACCACGTCGAGCGGATTGCTGCGTTGGTCGCGGTGAAGTTCGATGATGGACATGCTCTCTCCACGGTGCCGCATGTGAGTGGAATGCGCACGCCACAGGGACGTTGCTGGCTCGACGGCAGCGATATGCCGCAGGTATAACGCCCTTACCGCAATTGACGATCGGCGCGAATCGGCTGTCGACGTTACCCCTGAAGGCTTAACTCTTTTGGTGCAAACCCGCGCAACAGCCTCTGCCGTCAGGGATACCGGCCACTCATGAAGTGATTTGGGCTGCGGACACAATGCGGGATTTTTGGCCGTCCACAGACCTGACTGCCACCTGACTGCGACAAGTTGACTCGGCCGGGAGGGCAGGCGGCAAGGTGGGCCGGGCGCCGGCCGGCAGAACCTCAATCGAACAGGCTTGAAACGGATTCCTCGGCGGCGGTCCGGCTGATGGCCTCGCCGATCAGCGTCGCGATCGAGAGCACCCGGATATTGGGACAGGCGGTCACAGCCTTGGTGGGCTGGATCGAATCCGTGATGACCAGCTCTTTGAGGTGAGAGCTGTTGACGCGGGAGACCGCTCCTCCCGAAAGCACGCCATGGGTGATGTAGCCGTAGACCGCGTTGGCGCCTTTCTCCAGCAAAGCATCGGCGGCGTTTATCAGGGTGCCACCGGAGTCCACGATGTCGTCGACAAGAATGCAGATGCCGCCGTTCACTTCGCCGATGACGTTCGCGACTTCGGATTCGCCGGGGCGCTCGCGTCTTTTGTCGACGATGGCGAGCGGCGCATTAATGCGTTTGGCAAGGCCACGCGCGCGCACCACGCCACCGACGTCCGGCGACACCACGATGACTTTCGTGAGGTCGAAGCGCTGCCTGATGTCTCGCATCATGACCGGCGCAGCGAACAGGTTGTCGGTGGGGATGTCGAAAAAGCCCTGAATCTGTCCGGCATGAAGGTCGAGCGTCAGCACGCGATCGGCGCCGGCGCGGGTGATCAGATTGGCGACCAGCTTGGCCGAGATCGGCGTGCGCGGCCCTGGTTTGCGATCCTGCCTGGCGTAGCCGTAATAAGGTATCACCGCGGTGATGCGCCGCGCCGATGCGCGCCGCAGCGCATCGATGATGATGAGTAGTTCCATGAGGTGGTCGTTCGCCGGAAACGACGTTGACTGGATGACAAAAACATCGGCGCCGCGCACGTTCTCCTGGATTTCGACGAAGATTTCCATATCGGCGAAACGCCGCACCACGGCTTTGGTCAGCGGGATCCCGATGTAGCCGCCGATGGCCGCGGCAAGCGCAGGGTTGGAATTGCCGGCGACGAGCTTGATTGCTCCGTTGTTGCCTGCCATTCCCGCTCTCCTGCACGCGCAGCCGTGCGTTGACGCGGACCTGATACAAGCCGCCTACGAGGCTGGCAACATGAATCAGGGCCTTGTCCCCGCAGCTTTTCGTTTTGTGGTCAATATCTTGCCGATAAGAGGAAAGGCCCAAAGGACCTGCGCTCGTCACATCAGTGCGATCGCGTTAACGTGGCGACCATAATCCGCTTCGGCGCGGTGCGTGGCGCGGCGGAAACTGAAAAACCGCGTCGGATCGGCATAGGTGCAAAGTCCGAGGTCGGTGATCTCGACGACGCCGGTCCGCGCCAGTCGCGCTCCGACATAGCCGGCAAGATCGAACAGGGCGTGGCCTTCGCGCGATCCAGCAATGAAAAAATCTGCGCTCGCGGGATCCTCGACGTCAAAGCGCGCGATCAGGTCGGGGCCGACTTCGTAATTGGGTTGACGGATCATCGGCCCGAGAGCGGCGCGGGTTCGGCTGCGCATCGCGCCGAGCTGCTCCATTGCCTCGATCGTTGCTTCGACAATGCCGGCCAGCGCACCGCGCCAGCCGGCGTGCGCTGCGCCGATCACACGCGCCTGCGGATCGGCGAGCAGGACCGGTCCACAATCGGCTGTCGTTATGCCGATCGCCAGTCCGGGTGTGCGCGTGACAATACCGTCGGCGTGGGGGCGCGCTTGCTGCGTCCAGTGTGTTTCGGCAACCACGACGCGCGGCGAATGGACCTGATACGCCGTAATGAACCGCTCAGGCTTGACCCCGATCATGGCCGCCATGCGCGCGCGATTTTCGACGACATGAGCGACGCTGTCGCCCGAACCGATGCCGCCGTTGAGGCTGGCGTAGAGCCCGCTGGAAACGCCGCCTTGGCGCGTGAAGAATCCGTGATGGATGCCGTCAATTGTGAGCGAAGGAGCCTCGATCATCATGATGACGTCTCAAATCCC
>JASHQI010000334.1 GCA_030037645.1 Xanthobacteraceae bacterium | reverse complement strand
AACGAGGCCTTTGACCCGATTGAGCGATTGCTCCAGTGCCAGCGTCCGCTCGGCGACCTTCTGCTCGAGTCCGGCATAGGCACTTTGCAGGCGCCCGGCCATGCGATTGAAATCCTCCGCAAGCTCCTCGAACTCGTCGCCCGTTTTCAGTTCCAGGCGGCCGCTGAAGTCCTCAGCCGCCAAGCGAGCCGCGCCGCCTCGCAGCACTTCGATCGGTCGAACCACCCGACGTCCGAGCATTACCGCAGCGGCGACCGTCATGATGCAGAACACCAGTTGAATTCCGCCGGTGCGAAGGAGCGACAGCAGCAGTGGCCCATAGACTTCGGTCAACGGCCGCTCGACGAACACAGTCCAGCCGACGTTCGGTATGGTCGCGTGCGCCGCAAGCACGCGCTGACCGCTTAGATTCCGATACACGCCGATACCGCCGCCGCCGTCCGGTTGGCGCAGGGCTGCCACCTGTGGCTGCTGCGAGAGGTCCAGTCGTTCCAACACAAGCTGTAAATCCGGGTGCGCGACGAGGCGACCCGCGGCGCTCACGACGTAGGCGTAACCAGATTGCCCGACGTGGATGCCCTGCACCACATCCCAGACGTATCGAACATTAACCTCCGCGGCGAGCACGCCCACGATATCGCCGCGATACGGTTCGATCGGTACAGCGATGACGATACGGGGTTCGAAGGAATTTGGCGGAAAGATCACAGGCCCATAATAGGTGTGGCCGGCGAGCGCGGCAGTGAACTCGGGATCTGATTTGTGATCGGCCTCGGCGTTCGGTACCGACGGCCCGATGCGAGACACGCGAAGCTGCTCATGCCCGTCCAGGCCGATGTCCACGGCGTCGCGTATCGAGGGCGTGTTCTTGAGGAGGTTGCGAAGATCGATGATGTCATCATCGCTGACGTGCCCGGCAACCAGCTTGCGCGGTTGCGCCGCCAGCCGCACCGCCTCGGCCACCTCATCCACGTAATTCTGAATGCGAAGCGCCGCCAATTGCGCCATCTGGCGGTGAACGACGTCGATACTCTGGCGTGCTTCCTCGTAGCGAAACCACATCTCCAGCAGCACGTTCACGATGAGCATGCCGCCCACCAGCGTCGCGAAGATGAAAAAATATCTACGGACGATGCGGCCTTGTTTGCCCGAACCAGCCGGTGCGGACAAGGTTCCGGAGCTTTGCCCACCTTCCATTTGGCGCACCAATCACCGACGCAGCCCAACGGCGGCTATCAGATCACCCGATCGGCGGCGCTCAGCACACTGGCCGGGATCGTGATGCCCATCACGCTGGCCAATCTCGCGTTCACCGCCCACTCGAAGCCGCCCGACGGTTTGACCGGCAGGACTTTCGGCGAAACGCCTTGCAGGACCTTGTGCATATAGACCGCCGCTGCCTCGCCGCAGGTTCGCTGTGGAATGCCGAAGCCGGCGAACACGCTCGGCGTTTCGTTTCTGACCCAATCGGTCACAGGAAAGAAGTTTGGGATCTTTCGCTCACCAGCGATCTTGGCAATTTTCGGCCAGGCGCTCAGCGCCAGATCATCGGGCATGATTAGTACGCCTTTCTCGGGGCCCCTCCGCCCCGGCTCCGGCGACATTTTTGACAGCACGTCGACGATTTCCTTGTGCGAGCGAACGGTCTGTGCACGGAAGACGACGCGGGCCCGCTTGGCCGCCGCCCTGACCCTTGAATAAGCGCGCGTTGCCGGCCCGTAATCCGGCTTGTGCAGTCCGATTATGGTGCGCAGACTTGGGACGGTGGCCTTAAAGAGTTCAAGGCATTGGTCGGCCGTATGACGCCGCATCGCCTGAATGCCCGTGGCATTTTTGCCGGGCGCCGCGCAAGACTTCACGATGCCGTCGTCTACCGGATCGGAGATGCTCGGAAACACGATCGGGATGGTCTTGGATGCCGCCATAGCGGCTTTTACGGCCGTGGTCGACATGGCAAAGATCGCATCGGGGCTGGTTTCGCCGACGGAGGACTTCACGAGCTGGCCGAGTCCTCTCGGGTGGCAGGTCGCGTAGTCGATCTGAAAATCCTGCCCGGGGTTCATTCCGAGTGCGGTCAACCCTTCGATGAGGCCCGTCACGTAGGGCCGCAGCGGCACGTTCTGGGCGCCGCCGATAACGTTCTGCCAAAGCTGACAACGGTCATTGTCCAGGTTCAATCCCACTGCGACTGCGAGAATGCGCTTCATGTTTGCCCCCTTATGCGATGACGCTACCGAATGACGCGATCCGCCTGACTGAGCACATCGAGGGGCAGCGACGCCCCGAGGCACGCGGCGGCTTTCATGTTGACGACCAGAACAGGATCCGTCGGCTCGACCGGGAGTTCGCCCGGCTTGGCGCCGTTGACGATCTTATCGATGTAACCGGCGACCAGCGCGCCGGCCTGATAAGCGCTCGGACCGTAGGCCGCAATGGCTCCCCAGTCCGCCATGTAGTCCTGAAGACCGAATGTGGGCACGCGCTGCGCCAGACTGGCCTCGATCACGAGATCGATGTTGCTGATGACGAAGGCGTCCGGGGTGATCATGATCCCGTCCGCGGTCTCATGATGCAGCTTCGTGAGCACATTCTGCAGTTCGGTGCGGTCGCTGGCGGTCCAGTCGATGACGTCTATTTTGAGCCGCTGCGCCGCCTCGCGAATCTCAGCCATGCTTTTCTGGGATGGGCCGTAGTTGGGCCGTCTGAGTGTGATCATCCGGTGCAGGCCAGGCAGCAGCTCCTGGAACATCTCAACTCTTTTGGCGCTGCCCTGGACCTCTTGGTGGCTTACGCCGGTGATGGAACCGCCCGGCCGCGCCAACGATTCAATAAATCCGTCTTGGACCGGGTCGCTGACCCCGGCGAAGACGATCGGAATCGGACGTTCGCGGGTCGCTTCCTCGGCGGCGCGGACTGCCGCGAGCGCAACGGCGACGATGACATCAAATTTTTTGTCGACGAATTCCTTGGCAATGATTTTCAGTTGCTGCTGGGTGCCCATCCCTATGTGCAATCTGAAACGCCGGCCGGTCTCGTCGGCGGTCTGGGGGCGATTTTCAACGTAACCGAGCTTGCGAAGCCCCGCGATCAATCCCTTGACGTAGAATGGTTCGGTCAGCGGCTCGGAATTTCCCGGCCGATCCGGTTGCCCGCAGTGCCAGACCGGAACATAGCGCGGCCCTACCGCCAGAACGCCAATATCAAGCGCGTTCCTTCCCTGCGCCGTTGCGGCTGCGGTCGAGAACAACAACAAGCTCGCAATGCATGCATAAATAACACGCACCGCTCGCCCCAAAATATTTGGGGGCTTGTTCCAGAAAGGTGCGTACGGCCTGCCGCGTGCTCGTTCGACTATATCGAAGATCTTCGCAACCGGACCGCGCTGCGTCGCGTCTTCAATCACACTGACCTCACGAGACAATGGGAACGGGCGAATCCCCAAAATGCTTGCCGACAGTGCTCCGACGATTGCGCCCGGCTATCCGCGTCCGGACGTTGCTCAATGCCCATATGGTGCCACTAACGCTGTCCGGCGCGCAATACCGGGTTCGCGAACTGAAACTACATAGAGTCCGTTTTTTGGTGCGGACGGCCGGACTTGAACCGGCATGGGAAGTTACTCCCGAGGGATTTTAAGTCCCTTGCGTCTACCATTTCGCCACGTCCGCGGAGCGAATATCTATATCACGTCCCCGCGGGCGCTGTTCCAGGCGTGATCTAGCAAAAGCGCGCCCCGGACTCGATCCAGGGAGCAGGCTTTTCGATCAACTTGTCTGGCGGCAAATACCATCATCCTGGACGCGTGCCGATCGCGCCAGACGAACTGCGATCATGCGCGCGACGAGCGGGCGGCCCCGCAAGGCGGCGCGTTCATTATTGCTGACCTTGAGACGTCGGCGCCGAGCGAATATTGCCCCATGGGTCATTGGCCGCCTTTTTGTTGGGAATCTTCTTGGTCGCCGACCTATAGGCCTGGTCGATGGCCTTTTGCTTTTGCATTTCCTCAGGCGTCAGTTGGCGCCCGTCACCGTTGAGCGGGAAGCTCGGCATCGGTAATTGTGCGCTGGCGGTCCCGGTCAACAGCGCGATGATCGCCGCTGCCTGGATCAGCTTTTTCATCATGCTGCGCTCACTCCTTGAAGACGCGCCCCCACAGACTGTCCCAGTCGACGCCGGAAATATCGGTCACGCGGCCGTCCTTTTCAAAGAACTTATTGGGCACCTGGAACATGGCGAGCATGAGCCCACCCTCGGGAGTCCAGGCGACGTGGCGGCTGCCGGCTTCCCGCCAGACGAATTCGCCGGGGCCCACGGTCAATCCCTCCGCCGGGCCCTCCTTGTCGCAGAGCCTGCCTTCGAGCACGTAGGTCTGCTCGATCTTGACGTGCTCGTGATCGGGCAGCACGGCACCGGGCGCAAAGCGCATCAGCGCGGTGACCAGCCCGGTGCTCTTATCGAACAGCAGGCCTTTGACTTCGCAGCCGGGAAATCGCGTCTTCTTCCATTCCATATCGGCCGGGCGCACGATATGGGAGTGAGTGGCGGCGGTGTCGTGCTTGGATTTCGCTGTGACGGCGTCCATGCGCGGTCTCCTTCGATCAGCAGTTTGGGTTGCGGCCATCTTAGCCGATCGCGTGGCCATTTGCGCTACAATCCCGCCTCGCGGATCGGCGGCTGGAAGGCGAGCCCGGTATCCCAAGGAAAGTAGATCCAGGTGTCCTGCGACACCTCGGTGATGAAAGTGTCGACCATCGGCCGGCCCATAGGCTTGGCGTAGACGGTGGCGAAATGAGCGCGCGGCAGCAATCCACGCACGATTTTCGCGGTTTGTCCGGTATCGACGAGATCATCGACGATGAGAACGCCGGCCCCCTGCCCGCCGCCGCAAGCGACGATTTGCGGCGCGATGTCCTTGAGCACGGTCAAGTCGCCCTGACTGGTGTGACGATAGCTGCTGACGCAGACCGTCTCGATCAGCCGGATGCCGAGCTCGCGGGCCACGATTCCGGCCGGCACCAGGCCGCCGCGGGTGATGCAGACGATCGCCTCGAACGGGCCGACGCCGCTGAGCCGCCAGGCCAGCGCCCGCGAATCGCGGTGGAATTGGTCCCACGACACCGGAAAGATCTTTGCCGGATCGCGCGGGATAGCCTTGTTGCGTTGCTCCATGTCGATGTCAGCCATCGCAAAAAGACCCTCGCGGCAAAAAGCGATCCACAAAGGCACGGATTTCAGACCAAGCGCGTCCAGTTTGCAATCAGGCAATCCGTACATCGCCATCTCGTCGCCGATGCGGCGCAGCGTTGCGCGTCATCGTCGATTGCGGCAAGCCCCGAAGCTCTAGCTCGACGCCAATGTTGCCTTCACGCGCACCAGCATGGCCTCGACCGCTCCCTTGGCGGCAGCGAGCTTTCGCTCATCGCGCGAGCGCACGACGACATTGGTATTGCCGCCGATTTTTTCGTCCATGAACGGATAGGAGCCGATGACGACGTCTGGGTGCGCTTTGGCAATCTCGCCGAGTTCAGTGCCGATATCACCCTCCCGGCAATCGGCGCGCACCGATTCAGAGAACATCTTGGCGCCGGTCTTGAGCTTCGGCGTCACGTATTCGAGCATTGCCTGCATGATGTGCGGCACTCCCGCCATAACGATGACGTTGCCGATCCAAAACCCCGGCGCCGCCGAGACTTTGTTGAGCACCAACTCGGCGCCCTGAGGCACTCGCGTCATGCGCATGCGCGCTTCGTTCATCACGCCGCCGGTCTGCGCGACACGCGCAGTCATGATCGCGACCGCGCGCGGATCGTGACCGATCGCTACACCGAAAGCCTTGGCCACACTTTCGGCGGTGATGTCGTCATGGGTCGGACCGATACCGCCGGTAGTAAAGACGTAAGTGTAGCGCGGACGCAACGCGTTGAGCGCCGCGACGATCTCCGGCTCCTCGTCGGGTACGACACGCACTTCCTTGAGATCGATGCCGATAGTGGTCAGGTATTCGGCGATATAGCCGATGTTCTTGTCCTTGGTGCGGCCCGAAAGAATCTCGTCGCCGATGACGAGGACAGCGGCAGTCACAATCCCGCCGTCGCTTTCGGCCATGCCGTCGGCCATGGGTCTAAACTCCGTGCTGCCACCTCCTCTAGCGCGGCGGCGATGGTTGCTCAAGCACGGACTCTCACCCGGCGACAACTCCGAACGCCGATCATGCGTAGCGACTGAAACGCGGCGGCGCTCGCCCGCCCCGTTCTTTCGCAAAATGATCGGCGGCGGCGCCTAGGCAGCGCGGGATTGGGGAACGTTCTGGCGGACGGCGGCAGCCCGATCGGCAAGGATATCGTCCTTCATTTGCAGATATTCGTCCCGTTCGATATCGCCGCGAGCGTAGCGCTTGGCGCGCATCTCAAGCCCGGACGTATGTTGCATCGCAAGAGTGCGCGCGCGTCGCCGCCGGCGATGTTGCATGTACCAAACGGTGCATGCGATCGCGATTGCGACGATTAGGATCGGCTCGATCATGGTCGCCTCGACCGTAACCCACATACAGTGCGTCTTATGGAATCAACTCAATATCGCCGGCCAAGTTCCACAACGCTCCGCGCCTTAACGCAGCGGCCAAGCGCCACGGCGGCGAGAAGCGTCTTGATGTTCCGGCGCATGTGCTTGGCGATTTCGACTTATCTCACGGCGTGAGTGTGAACGCCAAGTCTATGCGCTGCCCGTGATATGAAGCACCGTCTCAATAATAGCGCCACTGGAAATGGCGAGTATCCTCGAAACGACGTTGAGATCGACTCCGATCTGGGCGCCCAGAATGGGCAGGACAATCAGGAGACCGATCAGGATCACCAGCCCGTAAGGCTCAAGCCGGGCAACGGGCATGGCAAGTGGCTTTGGGAGAATGCCGACCAGAATGCGCCCGCCGTCGAGCGGGGGCAGCGGAAATAAATTGAAAACGGCCAGCACAGCATTGAGTATCAAAGCGTTCTTCAAATTGTCGGCCAACCATTGGGCGCTCGTCGGTGGCAGATAACCGACGATATGGAACGCAAGCCCGGCGACCACGGCGAGCGCGATGTTCATGGCAGGCCCCGCGGCGGCGACCAGCACCATATCGCGCCGCGGCGAGCGCAACGCCCGAAAATTGATCGGCACCGGCTTGGCGTAGCCGAAGAGGAACGGTGCGCGCAGCAACAAAAGAATTCCCGGCAAAACGATCGTGCCAAATGGATCGATGTGCCGGATCGGATTGAAGCTGACGCGTCCAAGACGCCAGGCCGTATCGTCGCCGAGAAGATACGCGACAAAGCCGTGCGCCGCTTCGTGAAAGGTGATGGCGACGATCACTGGCAGGATCCAGATCGTTGCCAGATAAATGACGTGATCAGGCACTGCCTCAATTCCCCGTCGAGCGTTGGTCGACCTGCCCGGTCGACGATCTTGCGCGGATTGCATCATCGACGGATCGAAAGACATGATCGGAACCGAGCACGGCAATCAGGCCGGTTCGCGCCGCCGCACGCTGGGCGCGCTCCGCCTCCAGGCGCGCCAGCGCCACCTCGATGCCGCGTTGATGCAATTCGCCGACCACCTGCTGAAGCATTTGCGACCCAGTAAAATCGATATCGATGACGCCGCGCGCTTCGATGACGACGAATTGGCAATCATCCGTTTTCGCAGCGATGGCGTCCGTCAAGACGCGGCGGATATAGGCGGCATTGGTGAAATAGACCGGTGCGCCCGGCGCGAACACCAGCACGCCGGGCTCGACTTCGCCCGGCTCTCCGGCCGGCTCCCTCCACCAGACGTTTGTTCCCGGCACCCGCGACAAGACTGCGCAGTCCGGCCGCGCAATGATATAAATACTGTGCACCAGCGACAGCAAGATGCTCATGGTCACGCCGGTCTGTATCGGCAAAAACACCACAAGCGCGGCGCTCGCCACCACAAGCAAAAACTCATATCCGCCACGACGATAGATCTGCCACATCGCCGCAACGCGAAAGATTCGCATGCCGATGAACACCAGTACGCCGCTCAACGCGGCTACCGGCAGAACCGCGAACGCGCCCGCCGCCAGAAACACGATCGCGGCGACAATGGCGGTGGCAAGCAGCCCCGATAGTTGCGACTGACCGCCGGATTCGTGGACCACCGCGGTGCGCGGTGGACTGGAATCGACCGCGAACGCCCCGAGCAACGCCGCGATTATGCTACCGACGCCGATGGCGGAGAAGTCGCGGCTGACGTTTTCCTCTTTTTCGGGGTCGCTTGGAAACGAACGCACGACCGCAGCCGTTTGCATGATGCAAACGAGCGCAACGATCAGCGATGCCGGCAATAGCTGCGTGAATTGCGGCCAACTCGGAAGTTGGATGGTCAGGTGCAGTCGCTCGATCGGCAATGCGCCGAGAACAGCCGTTCCCCGGTGCGCCAGGCCAAAGGCCCAAACTGCAAGCCCACTGACGACAAACGCGATAAACGCTCCCGGAATCCGGCTGCTGATGCGCTCGCTGACCAAAGCCAGCGCCAGGACGCCGAGCCCAATGACGGTCGGGTAGAGATTGGCATGGGGCAATTGTCGCAGGATGCCCGCGATTTGGTGCACGATGTTGCCGGTTGGAGCGGCAAGACCGAACAGATCGGGGAGCTGTCCCACGATGATGTGAACCGATATTCCGGCGAGAAATCCCGTCGTCACCGGGATCGAAAGCAGGTCGGCGATCCATCCGGCGCGGCCAAGGCCGGCGATCAGCAGGACCACGCCGACCAACATCGCCAGTATCGCGGCCATTCCGGCATATTGCGCGCTGCCGGCAGCGGCGAGCACCGCCAACGCGCTCGCCATGATCGGCGCGATCGTCGAATCCGCACCCACGGACATGAAGCGATTGGCGCCGAGCGCGGCGAACGCGAATGTCCCCGCGCCGAACGCGAGCAATCCCGTTATCGGCGGCATGCCGACGAGCCGGGCGGTCGCAAGTTGTTCGGGAATGGCGATGGCTGCCAGTGTCACTGCGGCAATCGCATCGCTCACCAGCCAGGAAGGCCTATAGCTCTGCAATGAAGCAAAAAGCCAACCGTTTATTTTGTCGAGTTTGATCATTCGACCGATGAGACCTGCGTTGTCTGAACCGTTCGCGTCCTTGTGGGGCGCCTGGCGCCGGCCAAGACTACCACGGGACCTTCGGGCGATGTTCCTCTTCACGCCGGCCCAACCCCACAGGACGCGCCGATCGGCACCCTGCCCAGATTGCCGCGAGCGGAGTGGTCCCGCTATAAAGTTCAAACGGGGGAGTTGGCGACCCGATGACTTATTGCTGCGGCATTCTGGTACGCGAAGGACTGGTGATGTTTGCCGACACCCGCACCAATGCCGGCGTCGACAATATTGCGACGTTCCGCAAGCTCCACATATTCCAGGACCCAAAAAAGCGCATCATGGCAATCGCGTCGGCCGGGAATCTTTCGATCAGCCAATCGGTGGTGAGCGTACTGACGGAAGGCTACGACAATTCCGAGACCGGTGAACGCGAGACGCTGATGAACGCGCCGACAATGTTCCAAGCCGCCCAGCGGGTCGGGCATGTCATTCGCGCCATCTATGCCACTGATGGCAAGGCGTTGGAAACCTCCGACGTCAGGTTCGACGTCTCTTTCCTGTTCGGGGGGCAGATCGCGGGCGAGCGCATGCGGCTGTTTATGATCTACTCGGCCGGGAACTTCATCGAATGCACCGCCGACACCCCGTATTTGCAAATCGGTGAGCACAAATACGGCAAGCCCGTGCTCGACCGCGCGGTGTCGTATGAAATGGACCTCTATGACGCGTTGAAGGTCGGTCTCGTTTCCATCGACTCGACGATGCGCTCGAATCTCAGCGTCGGCATGCCGATCGACCTTTTGGTCGTCCGGCGCGACGGTTGCGCGGCAGAGCTGATCCATCGCATCGAACCCGGAGATGCCTATTTTTCCGACCTGCGCGAACGCTGGTCGGCGGCGCTGCGGGCCGCCCACATTGCCATTCCCCGACCGCCCTACGGCAACCGCGGCTGAAGCCGTAGCGGGACGCTAGCGAGGCTGGGTTCCTCGGAGCTTCCGGGCGGCCTCGACGGACCGGGCAGACATCGGCATTGACGCAAAATTAACGTAGCCTATCGGATTAGCCCCGGCGCGCCGGAGAACAGATTCCTTCACGTGAACTGCAAGCGATTTGCAATCTTTTGCTGTTTATGGTCCCGGCCAGAATAAAGGCCAGGGTGAAAGCGTGTTGCCTTCGGCGCAATCGCAAATCGCCGGGGAACGCAAACGGTGGCGCTGGGACCAGGCGCGGCTGAGCCTGGTGATGCCGATCGGCGGCATTGTCGCGGTAGCGATCGTTTGTGTTGTCGTCGCGATGCTGATCTCCGCGCAGCGCGCGGACGTAGTCTCGCTCAAACGCGAGCAGGAACTCTTCGAGCAAGCCATCGCCGGCACCGGCGCCCGCGTGTTGCGGGAACTCCAAAGCGTCTCCACCACAAGGCGCACGGCGGTCATGATCCGCGACAGCTATGATCCGCAATGGGCGGCACGCCGCATCGGAAATTGGCTGGAAAAATATTACGACCACGACGTCGTTGTGATCGTCGACGGTCGGGATCAGATCGAATACAGCCTATTCCGCAATCCAAAGGACGCGGGCGCGATCGATCTTGCCCGGGAGCTTGCGACGGGCCTCGACCTCATCCGCGGGCGCCTGCTTGCCGCACCGGATAAAGCTATCGTCGTGGTCCCCTCTCGACTTTCGATCAAGCCCGGTCGGAGCGCGGCTCTGATTCAGCGCTTCATGAACAAGCCCGCCGTTGTTGCAGCGGTCGCGATCGGTTCTGACAGTGAGCTCGCACTCGGCAACAAGCGGGCGCCCGTGGTGTTTTCGATCAAGTATATCGACCAGGCCATGCTGCAGGAGATCGGCCGGCGCCTGCAAATCCC
>JASHQI010000333.1 GCA_030037645.1 Xanthobacteraceae bacterium | reverse complement strand
TCTTCCCAGGCTTTATAGATGCGGGCCTCCACCGCGCTGGGCTGGTATCTGTTTTCGATCATTTCGCCTTGGCCATTTTGCGGGCTAGAAAGCCCGCTTGGACTAGTGTCCGATTCCGAAGTTCGCATTACTTTGCGGGTTATCTCTCATGCGAACTTCGGAATCAAAGGGACACTAGCAAATTTATTATTCTAGCGCGGTTTTTGGATTTGAAGTTCCTATCCAGCAAGCCGCCCCACTGTAGGAACTTCAAATCCACCGCCCTAGAGTGTCAACGTGGAAGCTTCGTTAAAATCGTCTCCGGCGCTGCCGTACAAGACGCCGACGCGCTCGATCATGCTGCTTGCGGTCGCGGGCTTTGCGGCTCAGGCGCAGGTGCGCGTGACCGATTCGCTGTTGCCGCAGATCGCCGCCGACTTCCACACCACGGTGGGCGCGGCCGCAATGGTCGTGACCTCCTATGCGGTCGCCCACGGTTCGGTCCAGCTCGTGATCGGCCCGATCGGCGACAAGCTCGGCAAGTACCGCACCGTCGCCTTGATGTGCGCGATCGCCGCCGTGCTGGTGGCGCTGTGCGGGATGGCCGTATCGCTGCGGCAGCTCATGCTGGTGCGGTTCGCAACCGGACTCGCCGGCGGCTGGATCATCCCGATCTCGATGGCCTATGTCGGCGACGTGACGCCCTACGAGCGGCGGCAACCGATCCTCGGGCGCTACCTCACCGGACAGATTCTCGGCCAGCTCTCAGGCCAAGCCATGGGCGGCGTGCTCGGCGACCTGTTGGGCTGGCGCAATGTGTTCTTCGTGCTCGCCGCCGTGTTCGCCGTGGCAACGGCCGGGCTGGCGTTCGAACTTTTCGCCAATCCGCGCGCCCGCGAACCGGGCCACCCGAGCGAGACGACCCGCGGCTTTATCGCCGATTATGCCGCCGTGTTGAGCACCCCCTTCGCACGTATCGTGATTGTCGCGGCCTTCATCGAAAACGTGCTGGTCTGGGGCGCCTTCGCCTATATCGGCGCCCACCTGCATCTTCGTTTCGGGCTGAGCTACACGCTCATTGGATTGAGCGTCGGCTGTTTCGGCATCGGCGGGCTGATCTATGCAGGCTTCGTCAAGCTGTTCGTGTTCCGGCTCGGCCAAGTCCGTCTCGCTGTCGCCGGCGGCTTTATCATCGCGGCGGGCTATATCGCGCTTTCGGCCACGCCGGCATGGTGGCTCGCGCCGGCAGCCACGATCGCGATCGGACTTGGTTTCTACATGTTGCACAACACGCTGCAAACCAACGCCACGCAAATGACGCCGCAAGCGCGCGGCACAGCCGTCGCAATATTCTCCTCGGCGATCTTTATCGGCCAGACGGCAGGCGTCGCCGCCGGCTCGTTGGTGATCGACCGGTCGGGCGCGGTGCCATTGTTTATCGCCAGTGCGTGCGCGCTGCCGATTCTGGCCGTATGGTTCGCGCGCGCATTATCCCGGCAGCAGAAATCCGGATGACCGCTACAGCGAAAGCCCGAAGGTCTCGCTCAGGCCCCGCTGGCCGGCTTTGGTGATGCTGAGCGCGCGGCTATCGCGCGCACGCTCGAGCCAGCCGAGATCGAAGCAGCGCTGCGCCAGCGCCGCGCCGACGCTGCCGCCGAGATGCGGCCGCCGCTCGGTCCAGTCGAGGCACGGCCGGCAGAAAATCCGACGGCGGCTGTGCGCAGCGGCAAGATCGACGCCGAACTTTCCAAAAAACGCCGCCCCGCTTTCGGTCACTTCGCCGCCCTCGTCAGCGAGCACGATATGGCCGCGCGTGGCGAGCACGTCGGTCAGTCCGACGCCGAGCTTGCCGGCGAAGTGATCGTAGCAGGTGCGCGCGTTGCTCATCGCGTCGTCGAGCTTTGAGCGTGGTCGATGGCGCGCCGGCGCATCGACAGCGACCGCCATGATGCCCTCCAGCATTTCGGCGACACGGGGCGTGGCGATGCGATAGTAGCGGTGGCGGCCCTGCTTGACGCAGGCGATCAATCGTCCGTCGGCGAGTTTGGCGAGGTGCCCGCTGGTCGTCTGCGGCGACACGCCGGCCGCGTAAACGAGCTCGCTCGCCGTCAGCGCGCGGCCACCCATCAGCGCTGCAAGAATATTGACCCGCGTCGGATCGCCGACCAGCGCCGCGATTTCAGCGATGCGAACATCCTCGGTCATCTGAGCGTCCTTTTGCGAACTTTTTCAGTCGGAGCTTTCTTCCCCAATTTAGTGCGCGGTTATCGGGTGGCCAATCCGGGATGCTTCGGCCACGACCGTAGTTTCAAACCTTGAGCCGTCCCCGATCGTTCCTCATCTGGAGCCGGAAACCCGAATTTGTGGAGATCGGACGTGACAATGACCCTCTCATCGGTTCGCTCGCGTGCCGCAAACGGCGCCACGCTCATCTTGTTGACCATGTCGTTCGGTGTGCTGATCGCTCAGATCGACACGTCGGTCGTCAACCTCGCGGCCAAGCAAATCGGCGCCAAGCTCGACGCCGGCGTGACCGAGCTGCAGTGGGTCGTCGACGCCTACAACCTAGTCTACGCCAGCCTGTTACTGACCGCCGGCACACTGGCCGATCTTTTCGGCCGGCGTCGTATCTTTGCGCTCGGCATCGGCTTGTTCACGCTCGGCTCGCTACTCTGCGGCTTGGCGCCGAACGCCACCGTGCTCATTGGCGGCCGCGCCGTCGCCGGGCTCGGCGCGGCGCTCGAAGTGCCGACATCGCTTTCGATTCTCACCGTGGCCTATCCGGATACGAAGCAGCGCACGCACGCGCTCGGACTGTGGGCGAGCTGCAACGGCCTCGCCTTCGTGATCGGTCCCACCGTGGGCGGCGTGCTCGTCGATGCGGTCGGGTGGCGCAGCATCTTCTTGCTGATCATTCCGCTGTGCGTGGCAACGCTGGCGCTGACCATGGCAGCGGTGCCGGAATCAAAAGACCCCAAAGGACGCAAGCTCGATATGCCGGGACAAGGACTGGCGATCGTCGCCCTCGGCGCGCTTTCGCTCGGCGTGATCGAAGGGCCGCGCTGGGGTTGGGCGTCGATCGGCAGCATAATGTCTTTTGCGATCTCGATCGTTGGCGCGGCGCTGTTCTTGAGGCGGCAGGCCGGCTCCGACGGCGCGCTGGTGCCGCTGCCGATGTTCGGCAATCGCGTGTTCTCGGCCAGCCTGGGTGTCGCCATGGCCATGACATTCGGCATGTACGCGATGCTGTTTCTGACTCCGCTTTATCTGCAAAGCGTGCGCGGCGATGGCGCGCTGTTGGCTGGCATCGAGCTGTTGCCGATGTCGGTGACGTTCGTCGTCGTCTCGCAACTGTCGGGGCGAATCGCCAATGAATGCGGGCCGCGCCTGCCGATGACCGCCGGCATGGCGATGATGGGCATCGGTCTGTTCATCCTGGCTCTGATCCCGCTCAACGACAGCCTGTTCCTCGTCGAGGGCGCACTGTTGGTGATCGGCTGCGGCCTCGGACTCAACACCGCTCCGGTGAATGCCGTTGCGGTCGCCAGCGTTCCCGCGGCTCGGTCCGGCACCGCCTCGGGCCTCGTCAATACCGCGCGCATGGTCGGCGCGACACTCGGTATTGCGGTTCTGGGCGCGGTGTTTGCGATATTCGCCGGCGGCACCGGCGCCGGCAGCCATTTCGTCGCCGGGTTGCCGCCCGCCTATGTCGGCGGAGGCATCGGCGAAATGATGGGCGCCCTGGCAGCCTTCATCTTCATCCGCCGCGGCTCGTTGCAGCAGGCAAGACGATGACCCTTTGCCCGGCTCATGCTTTCGTCAGAAAATAACTGACGCCTGCCTCGCGCACCGCGTGCAGCGAACGAGGCAGCAAAGAGATTGGCATTAGACTTTGACCAACGGAACCTTGGGCACGATGCCGCGGCGAGGCGGCGAGTTGCCACCGGGGCCGCCGCCCGGCGGCTTGCGTCGCGGAGTGGCGCGGCGCTTTTTGGCCCGACGCGGCTCGGGCAATTTTTCCGGGCGCGGCGTCACCGGGCCGTCCGGATAGTCGAAGCCGAGCTTGCTGTTGCCGATCTCGTCGGTGACCACGATCACGCGCACATGACCGCCCGCCTTCAGCCGCCCGAATAGCACCTCGTCGGCAAGCGGCTTCTTGATGTGCTCCTGGATCACCCGAGCCATCGGCCGCGCGCCCATCAGCTCGTCATAGCCGTTCGCGATCAGCCATTTCGCAGCCTCGTCGGTCAGCTCGATGGTCACGTCGCGGTCGGCGAGCTGCGCCTCGAGCTGCAGCACGAACTTCTCGACCACCATGGCGATGACTTCAGGCGACAGATGCGCAAACGTGATGATCGCATCGAGCCGATTGCGGAATTCCGGCGCGAACATCCGGGTAATCGCCTCCATGTCGTCGCCTTCGCGCTTTTGACGCGTGAAGCCGAAAGCGGCTCTCGCCATGTCGGCAGCGCCGGCATTGGTCGTCATGATGAGGATGACATTGCGGAAGTCGACCTGTTTGCCGTTGTGATCGGTCAGCTTGCCGTGATCCATGATCTGCAACAGCACGTTGAACAGATCAGGGTGCGCCTTCTCGATCTCGTCGAGCAGGAGCACACAATGGGGATGCTGGTCGACGCCGTCGGTCAACAGGCCGCCCTGGTCGAACCCGACATAGCCGGGCGGCGCCCCGATCAGCCGCGAAACGGTGTGCCGTTCCATATATTCGGACATGTCGAAACGGATGATTTCGACCCCGAGCGTCGCCGCCAACTGTCGCGCCACCTCGGTTTTGCCGACCCCTGTCGGGCCCGAGAACAGATAGCAGCCGATCGGCTTTTCCGGTTCGCGCAATCCGGCGCGGGCAAGCTTGATCGACGCCGACAGCGCCTCGATCGCCTTGTCCTGGCCGTAGACCACGCGCTTGAGCGTCTCTTGCAGATGCTGGAGCACCTCGGCATCGTCCTTCGACACCGCTTTCGGCGGAATGCGCGCCATGGTAGCGATCGTGGTCTCGATCTCCTTGATGCCGATGGTGCGCTTGCGCCGGCTCTCCGGCAGCAGCATCTGCGCGGCACCGGACTCGTCGATCACGTCGATGGCCTTGTCGGGCAGTTTGCGGTCGTGGATGTAGCGCGACGACAGCTCGACCGCCGCCTTGATGGCCTCGTTGGTGTAGCGAAGCTTGTGGTAGTCCTCGAAATACGGCTTCAGTCCTTTGAGGATTTCGATGGCGTCTGGGATCGTCGGCTCATTGACGTCGATCTTCTGGAAGCGACGCACCAAGGCTCGATCCTTCTCGAAATATTGCCGGTATTCCTTGTAGGTGGTCGAGCCGATGCAGCGCACGGTGCCGGAGGCAAGCGCCGGCTTCAGCAGATTTGACGCATCCATCGCGCCGCCGGACGTGGCGCCGGCACCGATGACGGTATGGATCTCGTCGATGAAAAGGATGGCGCCCGAATAGGCCTCAAGCTCCTTGATCACTTGCTTGAGCCGTTCTTCGAAGTCGCCGCGATAGCGCGTGCCGGCGAGAAGCGTTCCCATATCGAGGGCGAACACCGTCGCATTGCGCAACACGTCCGGCACCTCGCCGTGAACGATCCGGCGCGCCAGCCCCTCGGCGATCGCGGTCTTGCCGACACCGGCCTCGCCGACGAACAGTGGATTGTTCTTCTGGCGCCGACACAGCACCTGGATCGTCCGGTTGATCTCGGCCTCGCGGCCGATCAGCGGATCGATCTTGCCCTCGCGCGCTTTCTTGTTGAGGTTGACGCAATAAGCATCGAGCGCGTCGCCCTTTTTTTTCTGCTCGTCGCCGGATTTGGCATCGGCATCCTCATCGGCACCGCGCACCGGGCGGGCCTCCGACATGCCCGGCCGCTTGGCGATGCCGTGGCTGATGTAGTTGACCGCGTCATAGCGCGTCATGTCCTGCTCTTGCAGGAAATAGGCGGCGTGGCTCTCGCGTTCGGCGAAAATGGCGACCAGAACGTTGGCGCCGGTGACCTCCTCGCGGCCCGAGGATTGAACATGGATCACCGCGCGTTGAATGACGCGCTGGAAGCCGGCAGTCGGCTTGGAGTCCTCGGCACCATCGGTGACAAGGTTGTCCAGTTCCGATTCAAGATAAGCGACCAGGCTCCGCCGCAGCTTCTCCAGATCGACGTTGCAGGCGCGCATGACCGCCGCGGCGTCCTGATCTTCGATCAGGGCAAGCAGCAGATGCTCCAGCGTCGCGTATTCGTGGTGGCGCTCGTTGGCCAGCGCGAGTGCCCGATGAAGCGACTGTTCGAGGCTGCGCGAAAAAGTTGGCATTCAGTGTCTCTTCACTTGGTTTGGTCGCTCCACCAGGGAATCACTTTTTTTCCATGATGCACTGCAAAGGATGCTGATGTTTACGGGCAAAGTCCATAACCTGCGTCACTTTGGTTTCGGCCACCTCATAGGTGAAGACCCCGCATTCGCCAATCCCATGCTGGTGCACGTGCATCATAATCCTATGGGCGGTCTCGTGGTCTTTGTTGAAGAAACGCTCAAGCACGTGGACCACGAACTCCATCGGCGTGTAGTCGTCATTGAGGAGGAGTACGCGATACAGGTTTGGACGTTTTGTCTGCGGCCGCGTCTTGGTAATAACCGCGGTTCCTGGACCGCTCTGATCGCTCTTGCGCTTGCGATCGTCGTCGGCCAAGCGGGCCGGTTGTGCGGCGAAGTTAACGTCATTCGGCGGCATTGCTTCGTCTGTTTTCCCGACTTGCCATTGGTGTTTTCGTTCGACCGCGGCCAAGGCCGCAAGGCCGCCCGCCGCGGTAATTCCGATATACTACCATAAAGTTTGAGCGAGTTGGCTGCCAGATCGATCAGGCGGCGCCGATTGGTCGATCGTCCGCCGTGACGCGAAATTTGCGACCCCTTGCGGGCGCCGCAGGTCGCGACCTCGGCGATGCGGCTAACCGATGCTATGACCGTAGTCAGATTGGGGATAAATCGCGACAAGGTTTCAGCCCTTCCAAAGCAAACGTCACGACATCGCGGCGCAACGCGCCACACCGGCTGGTTGCTCAATAGCAACTTCCCATCACGTCAAACGATCCGATAGCAGTCAGGAAGTTTTTTCACGCACGGCACTACCGGCGCCGCACGGGTGCACGTCCAGGCTGTCCTTGGCCGCTCACTTCACTGCAGCCCGCCGCGTGCATCTGCATTACTTCATGGCCGATGAAGCCTTCGCCAGCGCACCTTCGAACGGCTTGTACGCCTCCTTAGCGAGGTCGACGTAAAGTTCGCCAAGCTTGGTCGCTTCGGCGACGAAATCCTCGTAGGACGATTTTAGATAGTCGGTCTGCACTTCCATCGCCTTCTCGAGCGTCTTTGCGCCCATCAGCTTTTCCCATGCAGCGGCCGAGCCCTCGACCGACTTCTTCGTGTAGTCCACGACTTCGACCGCGATCGCCTGAGCGCTTTTCGTCAAGGCATCCAATGACGTCAACGCCGTGTCCACGCCGTCTTTGCCAAGCTTCTTCATCTCATCGGTGGTCATGATGATCCTTCCCGGCCGCGCACGCCGTCCGTGGTTATGGTTAATGCACTGCGGCCCGTTTGCCTTGAAAAGGCCTTCTGCCGCGTTGATCATGATTATAGTGCACTGCACAAAAACCGCAATGGTTGTGGATTGCAGGGCACCCCAAGGCGGCACGCTGGACTTAACCCTTTGGAAATCGCGTTCGCCTAGCGTGCTTGACTATGTCGTCTGGGTGACGACCGGTTCTTAGTCGGGGGATTGTCTCTCTTGAGCGGATATGCCGCCGGATCGGTCCGGCGGCTTCGCATCGGGGGAGCGCCGTCCCAACGCCAGACAGGGGGTGAGCTCCCACAGGGGGCTCAATGCGCTTTCAGGGACGGGGTGCGTAATGGCATGGGTGCGTTTCGGGGCCTGCAAGGGGCTTCGCTACAGCGTTTTTGGTCTCGCCGCCGTCGCAGCGGTTTTCCTCATCACCAGCGACGCCGCCGTCGCGCGCCATCACCACCGCACTCATTTTGGTTACCGCATCCATCATCGTGTCGCTGCAGACGCCTATTCGCCGCCATCGGCCTCGATCATCGTCGACGGCAATACCGGACGCGTGCTGGAGGCGTCGAATCCCGACGCCCTGCGGCATCCGGCGTCGCTGACTAAAGTCATGACGCTTTACCTGCTGTTCGCGCAGCTCGACGCCGGCAAAATCAAGCTCGACACGCCGCTTCGGGTTTCCGAGCATGCTGCGGAGCAGGCACCGACGAAACTCGGGCTCAAGCCCGGCCAGACCATCGCGGTCGAAGACGCCATCAAGGGCATCGTCACCAGATCGGCAAACGACGCCGCGGTCGTGATTGCTGAAAACCTGGGCGGCAGCGAAGACAATTTCGCCAGGCTCATGACCCAAAAGGCCCATGCGCTGGGCATGAGCCGCACGACCTATGTGAATGCCTCGGGCCTGCCGGATGATGAGCAGATCACGACGGCCCGCGACCAGGCGCTGCTCGCGCGCGCCATACAGGAGCGATTTCCGCGCTACTATAGGTTCTTTTCCACGACATCGTTCGTATTCCGCGGCGTGACCATACGCGGTCACGACCATCTGCTCGGCTCCGTTCCGGGAGTGGATGGCATCAAAACCGGCTATATCCGCGCGTCCGGCTTCAACCTCATGACGTCGCTCCACCGTGACGGACGCTATATCGTCGGCGTCGTGCTTGGCGGCCGCACAGCCGCCGAGCGGGATGTCCATATGCGCGACTTGATCAGCGATCACATCGGCGAAGCTTCAGTGCGACGCACGGCGCCGACGATCGCCGAACGGCAACGTGACGACGCGCAGCCGGTCGCGTTTGCCAAGGCGCCGATGTCGTCACGCGGTCAATCGGCGTCGACCGCATCCGCGAACTCTCGCGTCGCCGACGCCAAGGACGCCCCGATCCGCCCGGTACTGGTGAAGACCATCACCTATCGCATCGCGCCGGTACAGACGGCCTCGCTGACGCCCATGCCAGCCCTTGTGCCGGTCACTACGCCTCTGCCGCAGTCGACGAGTCCACAATCGGCTTTGCCACAATCGACCGCGTCGCAACCGGTGAACCTCCAGCAGCCGTCGCCAATGCCGCCAAGCGCATCGCGCACCGCTGTGGTCGCTGCCGCCGAGCCATTGGTGACTGAGACGATCGTTCCAATGAGTCGTGAGCCTGCTTACCCGACCTCAGAGCCGGCGCAGGCTCATTCCCAAGGCGGATGGCAGATCCAGATTGGAGCCTTCGACGACGAAGACCAGGCAAGGCAGCATTTGAGCGAAGTGCAGTTCAAGTTGCACACCCTGTTCGCCATGGCGGACCCGTTCACCGAGCGCGTGCAAAAGGGCGACAAAGCGCTCTACCGTGCGCGCTTCGCTGGCTTTGATAAGGAGGCGGCCGAGAACGCCTGCCGGGAGCTTAAACGCGACGACTTCCAGTGCATGGTGCTCAAGGACTAAAGACCCCGCTGGAACGGGGCGGCAAACGTCAATCACGGACAGGAAGCCACGCCTAGAGGGTGAGTTTGGAGTACCTCAGCGATGGCGGCGGAGAAGAACGTCCTTGGCCTCATTGATGCGGGCCGCAAGATACGTCGACCCCCCTTGGTCGGGATGCAATTTCTTCATCAAGGAACGGTGGGCTCGACTGATCTCCTGCGCGCTCGCCCCGGCCTCAATGCCAAGGATTTGATAAGCCTCCTCTTCAGTCATTTTGCTGCCGCGCGCCGTACTCGCCCCGCCTCGCGCTGCCGCATCATCCTGCGCGTGCTCACGCCAGCGGGGCTCCCGGCGGTCAAGATACGCTGCAAGTAGATCGCGGCTGTCACTGTCGATCTCGCCGAATAGGCCCACCAGCGTCGGCGGATCGAGCGTATCGAGCGCGACGCCTTCATAGCGGCCCTTGATGATGCGGCCATGCATCCTGCCGCTATCGTGATCGAGCTCCATTTCGAGGAAAGCGGTGCGTACCCGCGAGACTTGGCCCGAACTTCGCTGTGTTCGCGCGCCAAAAGTGGCTGGCCACAGCGAAATCCAGCCGAGCAGGCCCAGCCCCACGGCACCCACCGTGATTCCCGGCCCAATCTCGCCTCGGACCATAAGGAAGACCGCAAAGAGCAAAGCCGCGCCTCCACCGATGGCGCGCAACAGCCGTGCGGCTTGTTTGGGATCAGCCTTGGAAAAGGCGTTCACGGCCCAGAGCAGGAGAATCAGAACGACGACGCCGAACAGAAAGGGCATGGCTATTTGAGCTGCTCGAGCAGCCTGACCGCGCCGGCGCTGTGCCGCTGTTTGAGATCGGAGAGCGCTTTCATGCCACCGGCGGCATAGGCCGCTGCCGCGCGCAACAGTTCGGCCAATTCATGCGCCGCACCCGGCGCAAAACGGCAATAGGCCCCACGCGTGAGACGGGCAATCTCCCGGAAGGCCTGCTCGCAAACCGGATCGTAGCCTTCCTGAAACATCAAGGCGGGAACGTTGCGCAGTCCGAGCTCGCCAGCGCCGCTGCACAAATCGTCGAGCGATTCCTCCATGGCATCCCCAACGAAGACCAGAGTCCCGACTTTCGCGTTGTCGTTCTCGCGGCGTGCGTGGGCGAGAACCTTGGCGATCTGGGTGTGGCCGCCCCGGCAGTCAATGTGCGACATCAGCGCGCCAAGCCGCTCCGGCTGGGCCAGCCAAGGCGAGGAGCGGCATTCCCCGAGCCCGCGATAATAGACGAGCTGGATATCGAGGCCGCCGACGGCTGCAGCTTCGCGGAACATGTCGGCTTGCAGGCGACAGGCTTGGTCCCAGGTCGGCTGTCGGCTCATCGTGGCATCGAGCGCAAAGATGAGGCGACCACGATGCCCGCCCTTGACGGCGGGCGGTAGCGCGTTGACTTGGCTGAGGAAGGCGTCGATTTGCGCCCGCGATGTCGCGGCCGGCGCGCGGCCAGTGATGGAATCCTGGGACGGTTGCCGGCTCGGCGCCGGCGTTGCCTCGGACCGGTCTTTCTTCATCCTTCGGGCCTTCGCGGCAAGCATGATCCCGAAAAAGCCCGCCCTTGGACTGATCAGACGGTGAAAACCAGTTTTCGGACAAGATCATGCTCGAACGAGTCATTTAGACCTTGATCCGACTGAGTTGAATTGGATCAAGGTCTAGAACCTCGCCATAAGGTGGCCCTCTGCGGCAACCGGCGCAATGGCCGCCTCTTGCCGTCAATCAGCGAGGAGATCGTGCGTTTCAAGGGGCTTATCCGCGCCGGCAAACCATTCGGCCCGGGCGGCGGCGCGACGCTTGCCGCGCTCGTCGATCGGCAGGCGCAAGGCATCGACCAGGCTCTTAACTTCGTCGCGAGCGGTCACGTAGGACGTATTCGACCGCAGACCGAGCGTATCGTCGCCCACCTCGTCGACGGCCGTCAGGCCGCGCGGGAAGAATTCGCGGTAGACCATCCGCTCGGCAATCCCGTCGGCGGGGCGAAAGCCGAGCTGTTTCGCCAGTTCCTCAACCCCCTCACCCACCAGACGTTTGTTGCGTGATCCCAGCGTGGCGAGCCGATTGCGCACGACGACCCAATCGGTCAGACCGCCGTCGACCAGGCGGCGCTGGCGGCGCGCCTCACGTACCATTTCGGCGTAATGGCTGATGCCGGTCAATGCGAACGTCGTCGGATCGATCGCGCCGAGGACGTCAAAATCGACGAAACTGTCGTTGAGCGGAGTGACCAACGTGTCGGCCATCGAATGGGCGAGCCGCATCAGGTAGGAATCCGCCCCGGGCGTATCGATAACCACGAAATCATGGCTGTTCTCGACTGCGCCGACGGCTTCCGCAAACGCCGCGAACTCCTGTGCCTCGATTTCGTCAAGCCGGACGCCGGAGCCGCGTGTGATGCAATAATGCGTGGGTATTTG
>JASHQI010000332.1 GCA_030037645.1 Xanthobacteraceae bacterium | reverse complement strand
AGCGCGGTTATGGGTAAGGCTCGCGCTGCCGATCTCTGACGAGGGCGGTCAGTCACTGCTGATTGACGGTTGGGGTGCGGGACGACAGGAACGGCGGCCCGACGACGCGTACTTTGCGTTTGGCCGGATCCGGCGTGGCGGCGTTCGCAACCGGAGTCGAGTCATTTGCATTCGGTTGGTTTGCGCCTTCCTGCATTGTCGGCTTGCCCGGTTGCCGTGGCGCTTGCGACAGCGCTTTCGCATTCTGGTCGGTGACCACGATGTCCCCGCTTTCGAGCGTAGTGCTGTCGTCGGCGTTCTTCAGCGCATCGGCCCAGCTCTGACCCGGTCGGCGGCAAGAGCAACCCGGCACCAGCTCCTTGCGATAGCGGAAAGCGTTCGGCAGCGCCGTGTAGGGCGCGCCGCTGATCGATACAGCCTGGTCGACCTCCTCGCCGGGATTGCGAAAAGTGTAGAGCATGACTTCGCTCGCGGGACAGAGTCGCTGGCAGGTGCGCTGGTCTTGCGGGAAACGATCCGGCTGGGTCGAATACGAGATCGGGAAGTAGTAACCGTCGCAGGTGCGCACGCAAACCGTCTGATAGGTGCCGGATGGCGCGCCGTCGCCGCCGGGATTGACGATCGTGCCGTTGCCGAACAGTGCCTCGAAGAAGCCGCGCGGTCCCGCCGTGGAGGCGGCCGCGGTATATTGCGGTCCGCAATTATTTTGTGCCAGTTCGCCGATGACGGCGCGACGCTGCCCTTCCTGATCGCTGCTGCCGCTCTTGAGTTGCTCGAGATCGCTCATCATGCGGTCAAGGTCGCTGCGCATCTGCTGAATCTGCGAGTTGATCGCCCCGCATTGCGGCGCCAATCCCGAGAACAGCGCAAAGAATCCCTGGCCTTGGCAACCCTTGCGTTCGGCTGCAGCGACGGTCCGGTCGAGAGCCGCCTGCTGATTGGCGATGGCAGCTTCTGCTCGATTGATCTGATCGGTCCGCGCCGGATTAACAGTGCCGCCGTCGATGGCAGCCAGCTGGGTTTCGAGCTGCACGCAAAGCGGAGTGGACACCTGATTTGGCGCGCCCTGGTTCTGGGCAGCCGCGGAAGCGGTCAGCGCCAGCACGCCGAGCGCAACCTCACCGAGGCCGCGTAGCAACCTGATCGTGATTGGGCCCGCCACCGGCTCCCTCCGAATCCTGCGATCAAGCCTCGCAATGGTGACTAAAGTGTGGATGTTAAACCTTCCCCAAAGGGGGCCAAAGAACATCATTCGGCATCCGGCTGGTTTTCCGGCCGCGCCTGGGCGAATGCAGGCAACGCCAGGCAGGCAGAATCGACACCGACAATCTTGGGGAATTTTTCAAGCGGTACTTTCAAACGGCGCGCATTGTAAACCTGCGGCACGAGGCAGACGTCGGCGAGCGTCACTTGGCTGCCGCAGGCATAAGGCGAGGGCTTGAGCAGCGCTTCGAGCGCCTCGAAACCGGCCAGGACCCAATGATGGTACCAAGTGTCGATCGCGGCTTGCTCTTGGCTCATCTCGTTCTTCAGGTAGCGTAGTGGGCTGGTATTGTTGAGCGGATGGATGTCGCAAGCGATCAGCTCGGCGAGCGCACGCACTTTCGCGCGCGCGATCGGATCCTTGGGCAACAGCGCCGGGCTGGGGCGAGTTTCGTCGAGATATTCGATGATGGCGAGCGACTGAATCAAAATATCGCCGGCGGACGTGACCAGAACCGGCACCCGCATCTGCGGGTTGATGGCGCGGAATTCCGGCCGTTTGTTGTGGCCGCCGTCCTTGACGAGATGGACCGGCGCCGTCTCGTAGGCAATGCCCTTGAGATTGAGCGCTATGCGTACGCGATAAGCCGCCGAGGAGCGGAAGTAGGAAAAAAGCTTCACATTTGCCCCTTGCGATCGCTTTGCTGCGCGACCTCGGCCACGAGTTGCGCGGAGCGGTTGGTGAGTTGCCTGATCGCGCGGTTGAACGCTTCTCGATCGCCGGGATCGAGGATTTCCGTCAGCTTGCGAGCAAAATCGAGAGCATGCGGCGTCAGTTCCTCATACATCGTTCGTCCGGTGGCGGTGAGCGAGAGGAACGACTCGCGCATATCGGCGCGGTTGGCGCGCCGCACCAGAAGCTTGCGTTTCTCCAATAGTGCCACCGCGCGCGACACCTTGGTCTTGTGCATGTGCGTGTGTGCGCCAATCGCCTTCCCGGTCATGATCCCGTACTGACCGAGTGTGACCAGCACGCGCCATTCAGGGACGCCGATGTGGTAGCGCTGAGCATAGACCCTGGATAGCGCCTGGGAGACAAGGCTTGCCACCACATTGAGCTGATAGGGCAGGAATTGCTCGAGCTTGAGCGAAGAGTGCTCGCCGGTCGTTGTCGGCGACCCCGCCTCGGTCGCGCTATCACCGTCGTTCGCCCGGTGCCCTGCCATAGTGCGTACGTCCAAATGGCGCTGCCGACCCAGGCGAACATGGACGAACTTGCCGTCCCACGCAACGGCGGGGCTCCACCCAAGCCTTGGCTTGGGCGGCATCCCAATTGCGGCGGAATTGGCCTGCTTCCCGGCATTCGTATCGGTGCTAGGCTACGATAGGGAAGCCGACCCTAGGAGTCGGCGCCATATGGGGGAGAAGAAGCGTCATGTTGCTGCAATCGGAGGGATCATCGCATCCGCTACTGTCTTGCACCGACGGAATAGCCAACGGAATAAGCGATCCGCTGCTCTTGATCGGACGTCTGCTCATAGCCGCATTGTTCTTCTTGACCGCATGGTTCGGCTCGCCAAACGTCGGCTATCTGACCTCGCTCGGCTATGTCGCTCCGGGGTTCATGAGTCCGCTCGCCGTGACCGTTGAATTCATCGTCGTCGCTTCGCTCGTGCTGGGCCTCGCGACGAGATACGGCGCCTTGCTTGGCCTGTTATTCGTGATCATCGCGACTGTGACCGCGCATCGCTACTGGGGCTACCCGCAGGCACAGCAGGGTGTGCAATACATTTTCCTCACGAAGAATCTTGCCATCGCCGGGGGGTTGCTACTGCTTTTTGCCACCGGCGGCGGCCGCTACAGCGTCGATCGGATGTTGTCGGGCAAGGGCTGAGAGCTAGTTGCGAATGGCGTAAGCGAATAGCTTGCCGTTTGCTATTCGCTCGCGGCGCTAGCGCGTGCACTCGATGGCGACGAAGTTCTGGCAGGTGACGCCTTTGCAGGAGCCGGAGCCGCCGTCGGGGAGCGCGCCGGTGATGTCGTCGCGTTCGACCTTGCGGAACGTCACGGCCTGCGCGAATTGTCGCGACCGACAATACGAATTCGCCGCCGCCGTGCCGCAGTGGTCGCCCGAGGCCAGGCATCGATCGATACCGTAGCCGTCGGGATTGTTGGCGATGATGAAGACGTGCTTCTCCGCCTGAGCGGAGGCTGCGCCGACAAGCACGATGGCGACAGCGCCGGCCGCAATCACACAACGCATGGAACCCCCTTCGCGCGGCGCCCCAATCGTCACAACCCGGCTTGCATCGAACACGAAGAATGCGACGGCGCGGTTAAGCTTTCGTTAACTCACGCGCGCAGACAATCCCATCGGACGGGAATTGCACGATTTTCACAGGCGGCCGCGCGCACCGCCTGCCGGTTATGCCGCAGCGGCGACGGAACGGACCTTGACGCAATGGCGGTCCTCGATCATTGTGCGCGCCATGAACGGCTACAAAGACCTGATCTGCGGCATTTGCCGGGAGATTATTGGCTAGCGACATCGCTGGCTGCGGCCGTCTTTTCTCATCATCGAGACCGATAGACGCCCGGCCAGCAGGCCTCAAGGCGTATAATTGGATTCGATGCGATGGAACTGAAGCTCTACGATACGCTGACGCGCGAGAAGCGGGTTTTCAAGCCGCTCGATCCGGCCAATGTGCGCATGTATGCGTGCGGGCCGACGGTTTACGACTTCGCTCATATCGGTAACGGCCGGGCGGCGATCGTGTTCGACGTGCTGTTCCGCCTGTTGCGCCACCTCTACGGCGCCGACCATGTCACCTATGTCCGCAACATCACCGACGTCGACGACAAGATCATCGCGCGCGCGGCCGAAGAATATCCCAACCTGCCGCTGAACGAAGCGATCCGTAAGGTCACCGAAAAAACCGACAGGCAATACCACGAGGATGTCGCGGCGCTCGGCTGCCTGGCGCCGACCGTGGAGCCGCGCGCGACCGAGCATATTGCCGAGATGCGCACGTTGATCGAGCGCCTGGTCGCATCCGGCAATGCCTATGTTGCCGAGGACAATGTGCTGTTCAGCGTGCCTTCAATGCCGGACTACGGCAGGCTGTCGAAGCGCCCGCTCGACGAGATGATCGCTGGCGCGCGAGTCGAGGTCGCGCCCTATAAGCGCGATGCAATGGATTTCGTGCTGTGGAAGCCGTCGAAGCCGGGCGAGCCGGCCTGGCCGTCGCCGGCCGGGATCAAAGCGCCTGGCCGGCCGGGCTGGCACATTGAATGCTCGGCGATGTCATGGAAACATCTCGGCGAGATTTTTGACATTCACGGCGGCGGTATCGATCTCGTCTTTCCACACCACGAGAACGAGATCGCGCAATCGCGCTGCGCCTTTCATACGCCGGCGATGGCGAATTACTGGATGCACAACGGCTTCTTGCAAGTCGAAGGCGCCAAGATGGCCAAGTCGGAAGGGAATTTCGTGAC
>JASHQI010000331.1 GCA_030037645.1 Xanthobacteraceae bacterium | reverse complement strand
ACGCAATTCGGAGCTTTGCCGGTGGGATTGACGTTGGAGACCTTCTTCGGCATCACGTGGCCGTCCTCAAATGACTTCGATTTGAGTGTAAACAGGCCGGCGGCACTGGCTGCCGAGCAGGCGAAGCCCAATGTCAACGTCGCGGCGGCGGCCGTCAGAAAATGTCGCTTTGCACGCATGAAAATTCCTCCCGTTTTCGGTTGCGACAGTGCCAAGAGTTTAACCGCCGCGGGCATTAGTTCAAGGCGGACAAGCGGGCGCCGTCGAGACGGCAGACAGCGACCTATTCGGGTCGAGAACACCATCCCGTCGAGTCGAATCGATTTGCTGCTCCAGCGACGATCCGGAGGTCAGTTCCTGCTCCGGTCCACCAGTGCCCGCTGCTTGATCCAGGGCATCATCTCGCGCAACTTGGCGCCAACGGCCTCTGCAGGGTGCGCCGCAAGCTTGGTGCGCATGGCCTTGAACGAGGTCTGGTTCACCTTGTTTTCGAGCATCCAGTCCTTGACGAATTTTCCCGACTGGATGTCGCCAAGAATCTTTTTCATTTCGGCGCGGGTGGCATCATTGATCACGCGCGGGCCGGAGACGTACTCGCCGTATTCCGCCGTGTTGGAGACCGAATAGTTCATGTTGGCGATGCCGCCCTCGTAAATGAGATCGACGATCAGCTTCATTTCGTGGATGCATTCGAAATAGGCCATTTCGGGCGCATAGCCGGCACCCACCAGGGTTTCGTAGCCGGCTTTCATCAGTTCGACGATTCCGCCGCACAGCACCGTCTGCTCGCCGAACAGATCGGTCTCGCACTCTTCGCGAAACGTGGTCTCGATGATGCCGGCGCGTCCGCCGCCGATGGCCGCACCGTACGACAGGCTGAGATCGTGGGCGTTGCCCGAAGTGTCGCGATGGATCGCCATGAGCATGGGCACCCCGGCGCCGCGCTGGTATTCGGAGCGCACGGTGTGGCCCGGCCCCTTGGGCGCGATCATCATCACGTCGAGATCGGCGCGCGGCTCGATCAGATTGAAATGGATGTTGAGCCCGTGCGCGAACATCAGCGCCGCGCCGTCTTTCATGTTGGCGTGGAGCTGATTGTTGTAGATGTCGGCCTGCAATTCGTCCGGCGTGAGCATCATCATCACGTCGGCCCATTTGGCGGCCTCGGCGACTTCCTTCACCGGCAGTTGCTCGGCTTGCGCCTTCTTGACCCCTTGCGAATTCTTGCGTAGCGCCACTGCGACCTCCTTGACCCCGGAATCGCGCAAGTTGAGCGCATGAGCGTGGCCTTGGCTGCCATAGCCGATGATGGCGACCTTCTTGCCCTTGATCAGGTTCAGGTCGGCGTCGCGGTCGTAATAAACACGCATGGTTCTCACCCCTGCTATGGCTATCGTTTGGCTGATTGTCCCGGCTGCAGCTTCTAGGTTCTGCTGGCGGCTTGGACAAGCCCTGTCCGCACGGCATCACGCCGCAATGGCCGCTTGCCGCGCGCCTCGCAGTTGCCGTCGAACTCGTCGCGGGCCCGCGCAATCTTCGGCTGGTTGCGGATCGCCCAGGCGCCCAACGCCGACACCGGCGTCAACAAATCGCGCCCGAGCGGGGTCAAAGCATAGTCGACCCGCGGCGGAATGGTCGGAAATACCGTCCGCGTGACCAGCCCGTCGCGTTCCAGCCCGCGCAGCGTGAGCGTCAACATGCGCTGCGAGATGCCGCCGATCGAGCGCCGCAATTCGTTGAAGCGCAGCGGCCGGTCGCCGAGCCGGGTCACGACCAGAACCGACCATTTGTCGCCGACGCGGCCCAGCACGTCGCTGATCGCGCGGCAATCGGCAGGCAAGCCATTGTGCCTCGGTTTCACGGATGTGCCCTCTTGTGTCTTTTCTTCGCGGTCACTTATGTAGCCCTAGTTACGAATTCCAACCAAGAGATTCAACCATGCCCCTGCCTCAAGTCGCCGTCATCATCGGCTCGAACCGCAAGGAATCCATCAACCGCAAATATGCCCAAGCCTTGATCAAGCTCGGCGCCGGCAAATTCGAAGCGAAAATCGCCCGCATCGACGATCTGCCGCTATTCAACCAGGATAACGAAGCCAACCTGCCGCCCGAAGTGGCGCGCTTCAAGGACGAGATCAAAAAGGCCGATGGCGTGCTCATCGTCACCCCCGAACATGACCGCTCGATGCCGACGGTCCTGAACAATGCGGTGCATTGGGGAGCGCGGCCGTTCGGCAAGAGCGTCTGGCCGGGCAAGCCCGGCTTCATTACCGGCACCTCGGGTGGCGCCATCGGCACCGCGCTGGCGCAAGCGCATTTGCGTTCGGTGATGCTCGGGCTCGGCATGACGCTGCTCGGCGGCGAGGCCTATGTCCAAAACAAGCAGGGCCTGTTCGACGACCAAGGCAATATCGGCGACGAAACCACGCAGAAATTCCTGCAAGGCTTCGTCGACCGTTTCGCGACGTTCGTCGGCCGATTGTCGCAGAACGCGTAGCACGACGCCTGACGCGATTTCAGGATTCTGCTCGCGCTCCCATCACGTCTGCGCCGCGCGCGATGGCGACGACGCCGGTGCGTGAGACCTCGACCAATCCGAGCGGCAGCATCTGACTGATGAAGCGCTCGATCTGATCGGACGCGCCGGTGATCTCGAACACGTAGCTTTCGGCGGTTTCATCGATCACGCGGGCATCGAAGCTTTCGGCCACCTTGCGCGCCTGCGTCCGTTCCTTGCCCTTGCCGCGCACCTTGACCATGGCCAGTTCGCGCTGGATCGCCGGACTCGTGGTTGTCAGATCGAGGACCCGATGCACCGGCACCAGGCGGTCGAGCTGGTTCTTGATCTGCTCGAGCACCATCGGCGTGCCGCGCGTGACGATGGTGATGCGCGACAGATGCTTTTCGTGCTCGGTCTCCGAGACGGTCAGCGAGTCGATGTTGTAGCCGCGGCCGGAAAAAAGACCAATCACGCGCGCGAGCACGCCGGGCTCGTTGTCGACCAGCACGCATAGCGTACGCGTCTCGACGCGCTCGCTGACCGCAGCGGCGGGATAGTGCGTGGTCGCGGTATTGGTGTTCACGGCTCAACTCCTTCAGCGTTTCACGCGGGCAAACGCCCAATCGCGGCCGAGACCGCGCTTGAGCGCAAGCTCGATCCACAGCATGGCGTGCGCTTCCAGAAGCCGGGCATTGCGCAACGGCCCGGCATCGACCGCGTCGAAGCCGAGGTCGCCGACGAGAGCCATCACCTTCGGCTTGTTGGCCGCATCGTCGCCGGCGACGAACATCACCGATTTGACGCCGTTGAACACAGGATTTGCCATGTTGCCGAAGCCGGTGGTGTTGAGCGTCTTGAACACTGACGCACCCTTGGCCCAGCCCTGCACCTTCTCGCCAGCCGAGATGCTGTGGCCGATTTCGAGCCCAAGACCGTCAGGTCCCATGGCCAGCGGATTTGTAGCATCGAGGATAATTTTTCCGTTCAAATTACCCATGGAACGGATCGCCGCTTCGGCCGCAGGCCACGGCGTCGTCAGCACGATGAAATCGGCGGCAGCGGCGGCTTCCGCTGGCGCAACGGCGCGCGCCTTACCGCCGAGCTTGCGCACGAGTGCTTGCGTCTTTTCAGCCGCCGGGTCGCGCACGCCGAAGAAAATCTCGTGTCCGGCCTTTTGCGCCCACGCCGTGCCGAGCGTGCCGCCGACATTACCGGCGCCGATGATGGCGATTTTCATTTTGATCTCCGTCGCTCACCGCTCGTCATTGCGAGGAGCAATAGCGACGAAGCAATCCAGAACGAACTCTCAGCACTGGATTGCTTCGCTTCGCTCGCAATGACGAGGAAAGCATTATCACACCAGCATCTTTCCTTCTTCCGTCACCGCATCCTCGACCCTGGTCGCCGCATCGCCGAGCAGCATCTCGTTATGGGCGCGGCCGGACGGAATCATCGGGAAGCAGTTCTCCGCAGGATCGACCACGCAATCGAAGATCACCGGCTTTTTCGCCTCGATCATTTCGCGGATCTTGTCATCAAGCTCGCCCGGATGTTCGCAGCGGATGCCATGCGCATGGTAGGCCTCCGCAAGCTTGACGAAGTCTGGCAGCGCTTCCGTGTAAGAATGCGAGTAGCGGCCGCCGTGCAGCAATTCCTGCCATTGCCGCACCATGCCCATATACTGGTTGTTGATGATGAAGATTTTGATCGGCAGGTCGTGTTGCACCGCCGTCGACATTTCTTGCATGGTCATCAGCACCGAGGCCTCGCCGGCGATATCGACGACGAGTGAGTTCGGATGCGCAATCTGCACGCCGACCGAGGCCGGCAGCCCATAACCCATGGTGCCGAGGCCGCCCGAGGTCATCCAGCGCGTCGGCTCCTGGAACTGATAGAATTGCGCCGCCCACATCTGATGCTGGCCGACTTCGGTGGTGATGTAGGTGTCGCGGTCCTTGGTCAACTCGTAGAGCCGCTCAATCGCGTATTGCGGCTTGATGATTTCATTGGAATTGCG
>JASHQI010000330.1 GCA_030037645.1 Xanthobacteraceae bacterium | reverse complement strand
CCTCTCTTCTCGGCGAGGGTCACATAGGGCTCGGTCAGGGTCGTCGCCTCGACTTCGCCCTTCATCATCAGGTTGAAGCGGTTGCGCGAGCCGGTTGGCGCGTTGCAGACGTTGATCTCGTTGCGCTGCAGGAATCCCTCGAGCATGTGCAACGCCAGATAGTGGGTGCCGGCATAGAACGGCACGCCGACGCGGCGGTGGGCAAGCTGCTGCGCCGTATAAACCGGCGAGTCCGGACGCACCGCGATCGCGCCATAGGTGAGGATCGCGCGCCGCCCGACTTGCCGGCTGCCCACTGCGGTGCCGCCGACGCGGCAGTAATTGCCCCATTCACAGGCATTGTACATGTCGGCCTTGCCGGCCTCGAGCATGGTGCCGTGACTGACGAAACGGTCAGCGCCATTGACGTCGGTCAGCGAGGTATCGGCGCTCTTGATGCCGGCTTCGTCGCGATCGACCCACTCGATGGCGAGGCCCTGCTGTTCGAACAAGCCTTCGTCATAGGCAACGAGTTCCGGCAGGCCCTGGAACGGCGAACTGGTTTCCAAAGCGAGTTTTTTCATGGTCGGGCTCCAAAAATCCGGATCGGCGCTGCGGTGAATCACGCCGCCGTCGAGCACGATTGCAATCTAATCTGCGAACCGACTCCGATCAAGAATCAGGGCAGCGACGCCGGCCGGTCGCGAGGCCGCGGCCAACGCCTCGCGCGTCAGTTCGTGCTGCTCGCCGTCGAGCGCCTTTCAGGGGGAGGTGACATAACGGCGTGTGGCGTGCGAAGCCCTCTCGAAAGCGCCACACGCACATCGGGAGCAACCAGCATGACGGGCAAAACGGCAGCCGGCATGATCGACGTGCACTTCCACCTGATTCCGCCGTTTTATCGCGACGCGGTGTACGAGGCGGGCACCGGTCCGGCCATCGGCCGCTATCCGGATTGGTCGCCGCAGCTTGCGCTCGATCTGATGGACAAGCGCGGCATTGCGATCGCCATCACCTCGATGGCGCAGCCGGGCGTCGGCTTTGTCGCCGCCGACAAGGCCGCCAGCCTGGCGCGTCGCTGCAACGAATACGCCGCCGAATTGATCGCGCAGCACGCCAATCGATTCGGCTGCTTCGGCATTGTGCCGATGCATGACATCGATGCCGCCGTCGCCGAGGCGCTTTATTGCCTCGAAACCTTGCGCTTCGAGGGCATTTCGCTGTTCGCAAGCTACGGCGCGACATTCCTCGGCGATGCGTCGTTGGACCCGCTGATGAGCTACCTCGACTCCTGCAAGGCCGTCGTCCACGTCCATCCGAGCCTGCACCCATCGAGCAGATCGCTCGCCCTCCCCTGGCCCGGCTTCATGATCGAATACCTTTTCGACACCACGCGCGCGGCCGTCAATCTGCTGTTCTCCGGCGCGCTCGAACGCTTCGCAAACATTCGCTTCATTCTCTCGCACGCCGGCGGCACGCTGCCCTATATCGGCTGGCGGCTTTCGGTCGCACCGATGATCGACGCGCGACTGCGGCAGCGCTCGCGTGAGGAGATTTTCGCCGGCCTGAAATCGTTCTGGTACGACAATGCGCTTGCCTCCGGGCCGCAGCCGATGGGTGCGCTGTCGCGCATCGCGGCGAGGGAACGCATCGTGTTCGGCAGCGACTGGCCGTTCTGCAACGACCGCGTCGTCGGCGAGGAGGTCGCCGATTTCACCGCGCCCGGTTTTCTCAGCGCAGACACGATCGCAATGATTGCGCGCAACAACGCGCTCGAATTGTTTCCGCGACGCGCAAATGCAATCGCCGCGTCAAAGGATACGTCAGTCGCGGGCGCGCAAGGCGCGAGCCCGCAATGACGAGGCGAGATCGGCGCGGCGTTAGGCCGTCACGGTCCGACGGTGATGCGGCTCACCTCGAAGTTCGCGCCGTTGCGATTACGGCGTCATGTCGCCGATGCCGACATTGATCCGCGCCGCTTGCAGCGAACCGTCAGCCTCTTTTTGCGGATTATAGATGGCGACGCGCGCGCCGGCTTTCAGCTCGTCCCGGCTGCCGACCACATACATGCGGATTTTTGCGTCCGGGCCGATGATGACTTTTTGTTCGCCGCCCTTGTACTTGACCATGACGACTTGGCCGTTGACGCTGGAAACGGCGTTGCCGGCCGTACCGTTGGTCATAGTCGAGCCGGGACGCGTCCATGGCCTGAAACCTTCGCCGACGCCGTGCTGCACCGGCGCGAAGACCGTCACCTCGATCGCCTTCTGGCTGCCGTCTGGCTGCGGCATGGCGCCGACACCGATCCAGTCGCCGGGCTTCACGTCGGCGATGGTCGCCGCTTTCACGCCGAACACTTTGGCGTCTTTCGCCAGTTTCACGGTCAGGTCCGGGCCAGCGGCTTGCTTGACCATAATCGTGGCGCCCTCGGACTTATCGATCGTGCCGCGGGTAATCTGCGGCGCTTGCGCCAACGCCGGAACCGCGGCAATGGCTGCAGCGACCGCGATTCCCGCGACTAAGTACTTTGTCTTCATAGTATCCTCCCACTTTGACTGCATACGCGCAGTTCGGATGAGCATCCACTTAGAGCACGATCATTTCAAGTTGAATCGATTTGGCGCTCCAAGCATATTGCTGGAGCATGACCTTTTCGGAAAACCGATTTCCACCTTTCCGGATCATGCTCTCATTCGTTCACATCGGCGGATCGACGCCGTTCCGGCCGACCGTGATGTTCGGCGCTTCGAGCGTGCCATCCGGCAGCTTCTTCGCGGCGGCAACGAACACCTTTGCTCCCGGCTTGAGATCGGCCGTACTCGCCGCCGCAAAGGCGACGACCGCAGCGTCTGGCGGCACGATGAATGTCTGCTCGCCGTCCTTGTATTTCAGAACGAGCTTTTGACCGTCGTTGACGGCGACCTCGCTGTCGACCGTCGCGTTGGTCATGCTGCTGTGAGGCATCAGATCCCACGGCCGGTAACCTTCGCCGGTGCCGCGCATGGCTTCCGGGAAGATGTGAATCTCCACCGCCTTCTGCGTGCCATCGGGCTGCGGCATCGCGGTGATGCCGACGAAAGCCCCCTGCTTGACGTCGGCGATCGACTGCTTGACGACGGTGCGCACCGGCGCGTTGTCGGCGAGCTTGACTTTCACCATGGCGCCGTCGCGCTGCTTCACGTTCAGGACCGAACCATTCACGCCTTCGATCGTGCCGCGCACGCGCGCTATTTTCGGCGCCTGCGCTGCCGCCAACGAACCTGTGCACAGGGCGGCAAAGGCGCTCGCAACCGCCATCCTTCGTGTCATTGCCGGCATTCGTTTCCTCCCCGATCTCCAGCCGCGGTTGACGCCACGGCAGACGGAGTTGGAACCCCGAAGCCGCCTACGTTATTCCCGCCGGTTTGTCGACGGAAGTGCCAATATCGGCTTCGATCAAAGCCCGCAGCTCGGCCGTAACCGCCGGCTTGGTTCCGAACCACAGAGCAAAGCCGCGCACTGCTTGATGCAGCAGCATGCCCAGCCCCTCGGCAACCGGCAGGCCGCGCGCCTTGGCGGCGGCAATGAGCGGAGTGCGCAACGGCACATAGACGAGGTCGACGACAACGGCACGACTGGGCAGTCGCCCAACGTCGATCGCGAGCGCGGGCTGTCGCTCCATGCCCAGCATTGTGGCGTTGACCAGGAGCGCCGCGTCGGCGAGCAGCGCGCCGCGCTCCTCCCAGCGCGCGACGTGCACGCGTTCGCCGAACCGTTCGCGTAAAGCCGCGGCCCTGCCGAATGTCCGGTTGACGACCACGATGCGCGCGACATCGCGGACGATCAGGCCATAAACCACCGCGCGCGCCGCACCCCCGGCGCCAAGCACGACGGCCGTTCCCGGATCGCGATCCCAGTGCGGCGCACTGGCGTCGAGATTGTCCAAAAAGCCTTCGACGTCGGTATTGGTCGAGCGCAGCGCGCCGTCGAGCCACAGCGTGTTGGCGGCGCCCACCGCACGCGCCCGATCGTCCGGTTCCGACAAAGCGAGCGCCGCCTCCTTGTGCGGCACAGTGACATTGGCGCCGACATAGCCGCGCGCCGCAAGCGAGTGCACGAATGCTTCAAATTCCGCCGGCGGCACCGCCTCGCGCCGATATTCGCCGGCAATACCGTAAGCTTTCAGCCAATAATTATGAATGAGCGGCGAGCGCGAATGTTCGACCGGCCAGCCGACGACGCAGGCAGCGCGGGTGCTCGCCGGCATCAGACGGACATGTTCGCCTCTCCCCAGTGGGGAGAGGTCGGCGAGCAGCGCGAGCTGCGAGCCGGGTGAGGGGGGACAGACGGTGAAGTTTGATCCCCCTCACCCGACTTTCTCGCCATGCTCGAAAGTCGACCTCTCCCCGCCGGGGAGAGGTGACTTAGGGAAACCGCGATCCTGGTACTCGTCATGCTTCATTCACGACGCTGTTGCGCAGCACGCCGATATCGGGGCATTCGACTTCGATCGTGTCGCCCGGCTTGAGCCAGACCGGCGGATCGACCTTGGGCGCCTTTTTCACCGGCGTGCCGGTGCAGATGATGTCGCCGGCCTTTAGCGTCATGAAACTCGTGGTGTAGGCGATGATGTCGGCGAACGAGAAGATCATGCTCGCCGTGGTGTCGTCCTGGATCACTTCGCCGTTCTTGCGTGTGATGAGGTGCAGCGGCGTTGCGAGATCGATGTCGGTTTCGATCCACGGCCCGATGCCGCCGGTCGCGTCGAAATTCTTGCCTTGGGTGACGTTGAATTGACCGTGGCGCGTCCAATCACGGATCGTGCCTTCGTTGCAGAGCGTCAGGCCGGCC
>JASHQI010000329.1 GCA_030037645.1 Xanthobacteraceae bacterium | reverse complement strand
ACATATGGCAAGATTTTGCAGATCTACTTTTCGGTCGCGCACAACCCCACCGAGCTCAATTACCAGGGCCCCGACGAGGGCACGCAATATCGCTCGGCCATCTTCTATGCCAACGATGAACAGAAACGGGTCGCCGAGGCCTATATCGCCCAACTCGATAAGGCACGCGTCTTCAGTGATCCGATTGTGACCAAGCTTGAGCCGCTGAAGGGATTCTATGCGGCCGAGGATTATCATCAGGATTTTGCGGTCCTGCACCCAGACTATCCCTACATCGTCTTTAACGACCTACCGAAGGTGGACAATCTGAAGCGGTTGTTTCCGGACAATTATCGCGCCACACCGGTGACCGTGATGGCGTCGAGCAAGCCGACCCAGTAAATCGCCGTCGGTCAGTCGCGGGTTCGACTGCGGCGGGCTCGCAGTCCGGCACTCTAGCGCACGATCCGGAAAAAGCCTGCCCTCGGACTTGATCCGAGGGTGGACGCCGGTTTTCCGAAAAGATCATGCTCCATCAAAATGCTAGAGCGCCAAATCGGTTCAACTTGAAGGGATGGCGCTCTAGCCACCGCGGAACGGGCGCGGCTTCCTCCTCCTTTGTACTCGGCCTCGGGAACACGATCCGCGACTTATCGTCTATGGCTATGGGCCTCTTCCTGACGTATCGTGGTCAATGGGGGGCGGCCCGGGGAAACGACCGCGGCCCCGCAACAGCAACGATAAATCTGGGGAGGCGAAGCAATGGCTATGGCAACGACGGTCGGGGGACTACCGCAAGCCGAACACAGCGCGCAATTGCGCAAGGCCGTCATCGCGTCGACGATCGGAACGGCAATCGAGTGGTACGACTTCTTCCTCTATGGCACGGCGGCAGGTCTCGTCTTCGGCAAGCTGTACTTTCCCAATCACGATGCGCTGACGGCGACGTTGCTCGCTTTCGGAACTTATTTCATTGGATTTGCTTCCCGGCCGATCGGTGCTGCGATTTTCGGCCACTTCGGCGATCGCATCGGCCGCAAGGCGACGCTGATCGCCACACTCCTGTTTATGGGCCTCGGAACTTTTTTCATCGCCTTTGTCCCAACTTACGCGTCGATCGGCGTCTGGGGAGCGGTGATTCTGACCGTATTGCGGGCACTGCAAGGCATCGGCATCGGCGGTGAATGGGGTGGGTCGGTGCTAATGTCGATGGAATGGGCGCGCACGCACGGCCAGCGCGGACTGGTGGCGTCATGGCCGCAATTCGGCGTGCCCTGCGGCTTGCTGTTATCGACCTTGGCAATCGGCGTGTTCAGCGCATGGTCGGGCGATCAGTTCGCGGTGTGGGGCTGGCGCATTCCGTTCGCGCTGTCGATCATCCTGGTCGGCATTGGCCTTTGGATCCGACTCGGCATCCTGGAAACGCCGGTGTTCCAACAACTCCTGGACCAGAACAAGATCGAGAATGCGCCAATCGTTGAGGTGATCAAGAAGCAACCGAAGGAGATCATCCTCTCGGCTCTGTTGCGAATGGCCGAGCAGGCGCCGTTCTATATCTTCACGGCGTTTATCTTCGCCTATGCCGTCGGCACGCTGAAAATGTCGCGGGATTTCATTCTTTCCGCGGTCATCGTCGCAGCGATCGTCTCATTCTTCACGATTCCGATCGCTGGGCACCTGTCCGATCGCATTGGGCGTAAGAATATGTATCTGATCGGCGCCGCTGTCATGGGCGTGTTCGGATTCATATATTTTGCGATGGTGGACACGGTAAATCCGCCGTTGGTCTTTATCGCGATCGTACTGTCGCTCATTCCGCACGACCTTCAATATGGTCCGCAGGCGGCGCTCATTGCCGAGGCCTTTACACCGCGGCTGCGCTACAGCGGTGCATCTCTCGGCTATCAGCTCGCATCGCTGGTCGCGGGGGGGCCGTCGCCGATCATTGCGACGGCACTTTTCGCCGCCTATCACTCGGGCTATGCGATCGCGTTCTACATCGCTGCTTGTGCGATCGTCAGTCTCATATCGGCGGCGATGATGCCGGACTATACGGGCAAGGATATTTCCGCCGAGTACGACACCTGACGCACAACGCTAGCCGGGGCGCGGCCGATGCTCGCGTCCCGGACAGTTCATCAAGCGAAACGCAACGCCAGGCCGATGGGCAATGTCGACCTGTGCGGGCTTTTCTCTGTCAGGCAGGCGAGCACAAGGGAGCATGCCGATGACAAACACGGTCTTAGAGACACCAGCGGTATCGGCTTCGGATACGATTAGAACCACCGGCATCCTGCATTTCACCATCGGTGTACGCGACCACATCGCCGCGGCAAAATTCTACTCGGACGTACTGGGCTGCAGGCATATGCGGTCAAACGAACGCTATTCATTCATGGAATGCGGCGGCAGTTATTTTGTGCTGGCAAAGATTTCCCATCATGTGAATCCGAACGGTCCCGGTGAGGATGCGCATCATCATGCGTTCATGGTGGACGCGGACGAATTCGACCGCGCGCTCGCGATCATGAAGGCGCGCGGCGTCGAGATGATCAAATATTCCGACGAGGGCCATGCCACGTTCCCCGGGCGGCACGCCTATTTCCACGACGCCGACGGCAATTGCATCGAGATCATCGATCTTTACAAGAAATAGGGCCTCGCTCTCGCGGCACGCGCCGGCGTCTCATCGTATTTGAAAGACGAGCTTGCCGCGGAAATGACGCGACTGGCTCAGGCGATGGGCTTCGGCAGCCTGCGACAGCCGATAGAGCTTGATGTCCGGAGGACGGACGGCGCCCGCCGCATAAAGTTCGGCGACCCGCTCCATTGCCTTGCGCGAGCGCGGCACCGGAGGACGCAGCGACGTCACGTCGCTGCGAGCGGGCTTTGGCGCCTCGGCGCCGGAAGCAATGAAGGCGGCGCGCCCGCCCGGCTTGAGAACCGCGAATGATTTTTGCGCCACCTCGCCGCCGACGGTGTCGAAGACGGCATCGCAACCGCTCGCAACCTTGGTGAAGTCTTGCGTCTTGTAGTCGATGACGACGTCGGCGCCCAGGTTGCGCACGTAGTCGCGGTTTACCGTGCTGGTGGTCGTGATCACGCGGGCGCCGAGATGCTTGGCGAACTGGATGGCGAAGCCGGCGACGCCGCCGGCGCCGCCCTGAATCAAAATCGTCTCGCCGCGCTTGAGCTGCAACGTATCCTCAACGGCGTTGACTGCGGTAAGCCCGGTCAGCGCCAACGCGGCGGCATTCACATGCGATAGGCCTGTCGGCTTTTTTGCAATGATCGCTGAGCTGATGGCGATCTTTTCGGCATAGGTTCCCTCCTTGCCGGGGGCAAGGACGCCGAAGACGGCATCGCCGTTCCCGAGGTCGTTGACACCGCCGCCAACCGCACTGACCACGCCGGAGAAATCCCGCCCTGGAATTTGTGGAAATTTCGTTTGCGCATGGCGTGTATATTCGCCGTTGCGGAACTTCCAATCGGCGGCGTTGACGCTGGCGGCACTCACGTCGATCACGACCTCGCCCGGCGCGGCAACGGGGTCGGGCAGATCGCCGTACTGCAACACCTCAGGACCGCCAAATCGTTCGAAGAAAGCAGCTTTCATCGGATCAACCTCCTATTCTGCATGCTAGGAAATGAGCTGGGGATATTCGATGAGAAGACACGTATAAAGCACGATCACAATCCCAATAAGCACGAAAGGCCCGGTGCGCGTGAAGTATAGCAGCAACGCCGTCGTTGCCGCGGTGATCATTTCAATCCAGTTCATATGCGCGGATTGGATCACCGCAGCGCCGCCGGCAAAGACCAGCCCGACGGTGAC
>JASHQI010000328.1 GCA_030037645.1 Xanthobacteraceae bacterium | reverse complement strand
TGAAGGAAAAGCAATCTCGCTCTCGCGATACGCTCCTCGCCATTGCGAGGAGCGATAGCGACGAAGCAATCCAGAACGGCGGCTCCGCACTGGATTGCTTCCCGCTCGCTGCGCTCGCGGTCGCAATGACGCAAACAATCTCGTTCTCGCGATGCGCTCCTCGTCATTGCGAGGAGCCACCGGATCAAGTCCGGTGGCAGGCTCCGCGACGAAGCAATCCAGAACGGCGGCTCCGCACTGGATTGCTTCCCGCTCGCTGTGCTCGCGGTCGCAATGACGCAAACAATCTCGTTCTCGCGATGCGGCCGCATCCGAGGTTTGCGCAAGCCAATGTCAAAAACGCCGCCGTGTTCGATCTTCGTCAAATGTGTCCGGCGGTGGATCGGCCGAACGCATCACGATCGGGCACGGTCGAGCCCGGATTGAGTGCAACGAAATCCGGGATGATGGTCCGGCTCGCTCGCCGCTCCCGGATTTCACTGCGTTCAATCCGGGCTACAAATCCTTTTAGGCTCGCTTCCGGCAATAAAAGGAAGCGGAACGCCGACAAACGCAGTGTCTCATGAGGCCGGGCCAGCGGGCTCGGCCGCGCGCTCAAGCGCAGCGCGCTCGCCTGTCGGCGTTCCACCACGGCTCTTGCCAGGGAGACTCTCGTCCCCAAGGCTCGGCGTCAGGCCATGCTTCCTGGGACGCGGCCGCTTCAACCATTTGCCGGGCGGGCTTTCCCCGCCCCCGCCTGTCCCAGTCCAGCGATGCACCTCGCGCGCCGGTCATAGTGCCGGCGAGATGATGCCCAAGCCGCCCGGGAGCAAAGGTGACGAGCCCATGCCCGCGGGCACCGCACTCGCCCCGCCGGACAGGGTCACCGCCCGGCGTCCTTTACAGGAGCGAGATTCGGAGACGGTATGTAACTGAAATAGAGACACAAGTCAATAGAAAAGTGACACCCATCGAAACAAGCCAGCGCCTCATCCTGAGGTGCGCGGCCGATCGGCCGAGCCGCGAATAATGCGGCCGCGCCGCCGCACCGGCCGTCGCTGCAACAAAATCGGCAATTGGCGATTTTGAATTTCACCGATCCAAGTCGGCGACAGCCGACTTGGATGGTTCGCCGACTTTGTCGGCTCGCGCCTGAGGGTGACGGATAACAGTTTGCGCTCCCGCAGCCATGCGACTCCGCAGCGGAGCAAAGGTTGCTTGACGCCGGGATGCCATGTAGCTTCGCAACATCGTGAAATTCGGCATTTTCGATCATATGGACTCGAGCGACCGCCCGCTCGCAGTGCAGTACGCGGAGCGGTTGGCGCTGATCGAGGCCTATGATCGTCTCGGCTTTCATGCCTATCACGTCGCCGAGCACCATTCGACGCCGCTCGGCATGGCGCCGTCGCCGAGCGTATTCCTCGCCGCGGCGGCGCAACGCACGACGCGGCTGCGCCTGGGTCCGCTGGTCTATACGCTGAGCCTCTATCACCCGCTGCGGCTGATCGAAGAGATCTGCATGCTCGATCAATTGAGCGGCGGGCGCTTCGAGCTCGGCCTCGGCCGCGGCATCTCGCCGATCGAGCTCGGCCTCTACGGCGCCGATCCAAGCAAGGCGCAACCGGTGTTCGAGGAGGTGCTGGCGATCTTGCTCAAGGGCTTGGTTTCGCCGCGCCTCGATCACGACGGCAAATATTATCGGTTCGAGAACGTGCCGATGCAGCTTGCGCCGGTGCAGCGGCCGCATCCGCCGCTGTGGTGCGGCACCAACAATCCCGACAGCGTCGCCGAGATCGCGCGGCTCGGCGCCAATATCGGCCACAATTTGCCGCCGGCGCAGGCGCGAATTTGCACCGATGCCTATCGCGCCGCCTGGGCCGCGGCCGGCCGCGACGGCGCGGCGCTGCCGTTCATGGGCATCACCCGGCATATCGTGGTGGCGCCGACCGACGACGAGGCATTACGGATCGCGCGGCGCGCTTATCTGCGCTGGCACGACAGCTTCTACACGCTGTTCCGCCAATTCAACCAGCGGCCGCGACTGATCTATCCCGATACGTTCGACGAGATCATGGCGCGCGGCGAGGCCGCTGCCGGCACGCCCGCGACCGTGCGCCGGCTGCTGCGCGACCAAGCCGCGGAAGCCGGCGTCAATTATCTGTTTTGCCGTTTCGCTTTTGGCGATATGACGCTCGCCGAGGCGATGCGCTCGATCGAGCTTTTCGCCGCCGAAATCATGCCTGCCCTGGCCGCAATCCAATGACGCACAACGCCGTTCTGCTCGCTCTTGGCCTCGCCGTCGTCGGCGCCGGCGCGGCACGGGCCGATGAGAAGATCGTCATCGGCGTGGCGCCGACCATGGTCACCGCTTCAACCTATCTGGCGATCGAAAAGGGCTATTTGCGCGACGCCGGCTTTACCGCAACGGTCGAGAATTCCATTTCCGGGGCCAAGCTCATTCCCTACCTGGCCACCAACCGCATCCAAGTGGTGCAGGCCGGCATTTCGGCGGCGCATTTCAATGCCATCGCCCAAGGCCTGCCGATCACGCTGGCGCTCGACTCCGGCTCCTCGCCGATCAATCAGGATCTGCTGCTGCGCCCCGACCTCAAGGACAGCATCCATACCATCGCCGATCTGAAAGGACACAGCATCGCCATCGTCGCGCCGGGCTCGATCCCGAGCTACGTCATCGGCAAGACGCTGGAGAGCGCCGGGCTCAGCCTGGCGGACGTCGATATCAAATATGTCCCGTTCCCGATGATGGGAGCGGCCTTCGCCAACCATGCCATCGACGCGGCGCTCGAAGTGCCGCCGTTTGGCGATCTGCTGGTCAGCCAGGGGCTCGGCGCACGCTGGCTCGACCCCGACAAGATCGTCAAGCCGACGCCGATGGAGGTCGTGGGCTACATGGTGAACACCGATTGGGCGGCGCGCGATCCGGCCGCGGCGCATCGGCTGATGACGGCCTTTGCCCGCGCCGGCCGCGACTATTGTCAGGCTTACCATCATGGCCCCAATCGCGCCGAGGTGGCGGAAACGCTGATTGCGAACAAGGTGCTCACCAATCGCGCGCTGATCGAGACGATGCCGTGGCAGGCGCGTGATCCGAGCGGGCGCTTCAACCTGGCAAGCCTGGTCGACGAGCAGAATTGGTTCTTCGCGCACGGCATGATCCAGGGCCGGGCGCCGCCGCAACGGCTGGTCGATCCGAGCTATGCCGAGGCGGCGGCACGCACGCTCGGGCCGTTCAAGCTCATCAACAAGGACGACGCCTTGGCAGGCTGCCGGTGACGGCGCAACTGGCGGCCGAGAAAGCCGCTGCGTCGAACCCGCCATAGACAAGCCATCCCGGCACGCTCAGATTATCCTCACAATCGCACTATCATCGCATCATGTAAGGGAGCATCGCATGAGTAAGCCATTTGCGGGCAAGCAAGCGCCGGGCGTTTATCACCACAAGGTCGGCACGTTCGAATTCACGGCGCTGAGCGACGGCAATCTCGCGCTCGAGGCCGGCATGTTCAGCGGCGACCCGGCGCGCGGCGAAAAGCTGCTCAAGGAGGCCTATCTCGCCAAGGATGCGATCGCGACCGCGGTCAACGCCTGGCTCATCAATACCGGCAACAAGCTCATCCTGGTCGATGCCGGCGGCGGCGCGAATTTCGCGCCGACATTGGGGCGAATGGCTGCAAACCTCGCCGCCGCGGGCGTCGATCCCGGCGCCGTCGATGCCATCGTCATCACGCACATGCATCCCGACCACATTCCCGGCATCGAGAGCAACGGCCGCGCCGCCTTCAAGAACGCCATCGTGCACGTCAACGGCGACGAATATGCGTTCTGGACCTCGGATGAAATCCGCGGCAAGGCGCCCGAGCAGTTTCGGCCGTTTTTCGACATGGCCAAAGCGGCGATCAAGCCCTATGCCGACGCCGGCAAGGTGCAGATGCTCAAGGACGGGACGCAAGTCGCGCCCGGCGTCACCGCGGTGGCGGCGCCCGGTCACACCGTCGGCCACACCATGGTGCGCGTCTCCTCGGGCGGCAGCGAGCTCCTGATCTGGGCCGACATCGTGCACTGTGCCGCGTTGCAATTTCCCGAGCCGGACCGCTCGATCGGATTCGACGGCGACCCCGCACAGGCCATCGCCAATCGCAAGAAAGTATTCGACATGACCGCAACCGACCGGCTGTTGTTCGCGGGCTCGCACCTGCCGTTCCCCGGACTCGGTCACGCCGTCAAAGCTGCGACCGGCTACGCCTACGTGCCGTTGCCTTACGCTGAACTGGCGTGAGCAAATTCGGGCGCTGCTTTTAGTTGCGGCGGCGTCGGAGTAACGCGGCCGGTCGCGGCGCCAGCTTGTGTTCCCCCGGCGAGAGCCTATTTTGGCTGACGCGCCAGCGGAGAGCGACCATGAAGATCAAAGTTGTCGTCCACGAAGCCGAAGAGGGTGGATTTTGGGCTGAAGTCCCTGCCATCCCCGGTTGCGCGACGCAGGGCGAAACCATGGAAGAGCTTCTCCGCAATTTGCACGAGGCGATTGAAGGCTGCCTGTCGGTTGACGTCACAACGCCAAGACCCGGAGGTAAGGAGCGTGTCCTGGAAATCGCCGTATGAAATCGGTTTCGGGCCGCGAATTTGCCCGTCTCATCGAGCGCCGCGGCTGGCAACTCCTAAGGGTTAATGGCAGCCATCACATCTATGGCAAGGCCGGAAGCGTTATCCGTCTTTCCATCCCCATTCACGGCAACCGCCCGCTCAAAACCGGGTTGCTCCGGCACTTGGCGAAACTCGCGGGAATTTCCGAGGATGAAGTGGGATAGCGTTCAGGCAACAGGCGGCGCCGTCGCGGATTTCTCGACTCAACAGCAACTTCGATCAGCAAATCATCGTCAAACGCGGGAGAACGACAAAACATGGCGGGAAATGCGCTCGTACTGCGTGGCGGCAGGCTGATCGACGGCACCGGACGGCCGCCGCTCGACGACGCGGTGATCGTCATCCGGGCGGGACGCTTCGCGGCGGTCGGCCGGGCCGGCGAAGTTGCGATCCCGCCCGACGCCGAACTCATCGACGTCTCCGGCAAGACCGTGTTGCCGGGCTTCATCGACGGCCACTCCCACCTGGAGGACTTTCACGGCGAGCTTTACCTGCACCTCGGCATCACCAGCGCCGTCACCATCGAAATCTTCCAGGACGGACCGTGGACGCTGGCGCAAAAACACGGCACCGAGTCCGGCAACATCAAGGGTCCGCGCATCTGGACCTCGGGGCAGGCGATCGGCGGCGTGCGCACCGAAACCGACGCGCCGGATTCGCGCGCGGTGCGCGGCAACATCACCGTGGAGACGCCGGAGGACGCGCGCAAGGCCATTCGCGACAAGAAGGAGCTGGGCTACGACCTCATCAAGCTCAACGAGTTCATCTCCTACGATCTGGTTCACGCCGCATGTGACGAAGCGCACAAGCTCGGGCTGGCGGTCACCGCCCATAGCTGGGACGTGATCGAATCGGTCAAGGCTGGCGTCGATGCCATCGAGCACATCTGGTCGGTCGGCTATAGCTCCATTCTCGACGTCAGGCGCCGCCGCCAATTGGCCAAGCAACGGCTCGCCGGCAACATCGAGCAGGAGCTGGCCGGCTCGTATTATGAGCCGGAAAATTTCGACGACGTGATCGGCATCATGGTCGAGCACGGCGTCGCCTGGACGCCGACCATCGCCAAATGGCTGCGGCCGTTGTCGCCGAGCGCGGCACGCTTCCGCAAGCGCGAGCTGCAAATCCTCGACGATCCGAATGCCGACCTGCCGGCCGCCGTGCGCACCATTGCCGACGTCGCCTATGACAAGCTCAACAAGCGCTATACGCCCGAGCAGCTCGCGCGCACCAGGATCTTTTACGACAAGGCCAACGACTTCATCCGCCGTTTCGTCGCCGCCGGCGGCATTCTGAAAGAAGGCTCCGACCCGCCGCGCGGAATGGCGGGAATCCTGCTGCACGAGGCGTTGGTGATGGACGTCGAGGCCGGCGTGCCGCCGATGACCGCGATCCAGGCGGCAACGCTGAACGTCGCCAAGACATTCAAGAAGGACAAGGACTATGGCAGCGTCGAGCCCGGCAAGGTCGCCGACCTCGCCATCATCGAAGGCGATCCGCTGCAAGACATCTGGATGACGCAGAACGTCAAGATGGTGATCATGGACGGCAAGCGCGTCGATATCGGCTTTTCCAAATACAAAAATCCGATCCCGGCGTTCTACGCCTATCAGACGTTGCCGCTCGATCTGGAGATTTCGCCGCTCTCGGTCGTGGCCGGCTCCGGCCCCACGGTGCTCAAAGTGCGCGGGCCGGGCATGTGGCCGTTCCACCGCGTGCTGTTGAACGGCCAAGCGCTGCCGACGCGCTACATCAACAAGACCGAGATCGAGGCCACCATCGCGCCGGAACTCATTGCCGCCGCGGGGACCTATTTCGTCACCGTGAAGCCTGAAGGCGAGCTGTTGCCGGAATCGCACCGCGCCCATCTCGTGGTTGCGTTTGCGAATTGAGGCCCGGGATGACCGACGCCGCGACTGATATCGCCGAGAAGACTGCACCGCGCCGCGCGTCGCTGCGCTTTGGCGCGTTCCGGCAGGATGCGGAGAATGTGCGCGCGCTCGAGCGGGTGAGGACCTGGACACGCGAGAGTCTCGACCTCGCGGCAGACGATGCGATCCTGGTGTCCGAGTTGGCCTGCGCGCGGCCCGGCTGCCCGCCGCTCGAAACCGTCGTCACGTTCTGGATCGACGGCGGCCAGCGGCATTGGTTCAAGGTGTTCAAGCCCGTGGCCGAGGTCGTTGCCGATGACCTGCCACCGGCGTGGCTGAAGGATTCGCTCTACGCCGCCGATCCGGTGGACGGCGCCTGCTGCTGAATATTAGCCCACGAGCATCTAACGCATACCGCATCTGATTTTCCCTCCCCTGAAAGGGGAGGGTCGGCGCGAAGCGCCGGGGAGGGGTCGCAAGCCGCGCGATAGACCCCCACCCGGCGGCCGAAGGCCGCCGACCTCCCCCTTTCAGGGGGAGGTGATTTAGAAATGCACGACACCCGATTAGTCTTATTTGAATCTAGCGATCCGCGCCGGCATTGAATGCGCGCAAGCGGTCGACGACGCGCGGCGGCGTGGCATAGGCTTGATCGATCACGTCCTGAAGCTGCTGGCCGGTCTGGGGCGCGTTGACGACCAGGCCGATTTTTTTCGCATCGGCCACGAAAGCGGGATCGGCAAAGGTCTCGGCGAGCGCTTGCCGCATCGCCGCGACGCGCTCCGCCGGCACGCCGGGCGGCATCACCATCGGCCGGCCGAGCGCCAGCGGCGCGAACGCGGCCTGCAACAGCAATTTGTCGTCCGGCGCCGTGATCAGATCGGAGAGAAAAGGCACGCCGGCCAGATCCTTCACGCGCTTGGGCCCGTATTGCAGGATCGCCTTCGCCAAATGGTCGGGCAGCCAGCGCGGCCGCGTCGAAGTGATGGCGCTGTAGAACACGCTCGGTGAGCCGTCGATCTCGCCGCGCTCCATGGCGAGGAACGTATCGTTCAGCCCCTTGTAGCCGTTGATCGCCTTCATTTTGGTGCCGAGCGTGGCGTTCACGAGGCGGGTATAAAATGCCTGCGTCGAGTTGGTGCCGGACGCGCCCATCGTGGTCGCACGGGTCTTCAGGTCGTCGACCGAATTCACCGGCACGGTATGCCAGAGCAGCACGACCGCTGTCTCGACGCTGGGCGTGCCCAGCCAATTGAACTTGGTGGCGTCGTAGCGCGCCTCCTTGACGCCGAACAACGGCGCCAGCGGCGGTCCGTTCTCGACCAGCGCAATCACGCTGCCGTCGCGCGCGGCGGTGCGGAACAGGTAATCCATGGCGACGAGGCCGCCGGCCCCCGGCATGTCCTGCACCACGATCGACGGATTGCCCGGGATATGCGCGCCGATATAGCGGGCGATCGCTCTGGCCAGCGTGTCATAGCCGCCGCCGGCACTGCCGCCGACGATGAGCGATACGGTCTTGCCTTTGTAGAATTGCGCGGCCGGCGCGGCCGACGCGCTGACGGCTGCGGCGATCGCGAACGCGGCGCCGCCCATCGCGAGGCAGCGGCGAGGTATCGTCATCTGTTCATGTCCCTTGCGGCGACGGCATTTTGACTGCGTTCGCCTTGGCGATCTTGTCCAACTCTTGCCACAGCTTCGGCGGGATCGGAATGCCGGACTTGCGGCGCGCGGCTTCGGTACGGCCGGAGCGCTCGCCCGGCAAGGTGATTTCGTCGAAGCCCGCTTGCCGCGGCAGCGCCTTGAGGATTGCGGTGAGCGCATCGGCGTCATGGCTGAAATCGGCGAGCGGCCGGAAGGTCGCGATGGCGATGGCGAAGATCGCGAGGTTGCCGACATGCCGCGTGCGTTGTTCCGGGCCGAGCGCGCGCGACTGAATTGGTGCGGCGGGGAGCACGCTCGCCAGCATTTCGAACATCAGGCCGAGACCGGAGCCCTTCGGGCCGCCGAGCGGCAGCAAAATTTCCGCCTTGCCCGCATCGGTGGTCGGCTCGCCATCGGCGGTCAGCACAGCGCCCGGCGGCAGCGCGGCGCCGGTGGCGCGCGCCTGCAGGATTTTGCCGTTCGAGATCGTCGAGGTCGCCATGTCGAGCACGATCGGGCCGTTGCCGCTCGGCACCGCGATGGCGATCGGGCTCGTCGCCATGCTGGCGACGCGCGCGCCATGAAACGCCATCAGCGCCGGACCGGCGGCGAGCACGATGGCGGCGCAGCCGCGCTGCGCGATCCATTGCGCGTAGCGCCCGATGGCGCCGGTATGCGTGGTTTCACGCACCAGGCCGAGACAGATGCCGGCCGCTTTTGCCCGTTCGACCGCGAGCGCGGCGGCCTGCATCGCCGCCACCGGGCCAAAGCCGTGGCCGGAGTCGAGCACGAAGGTCGCGGCGCCGTCATGGACCAGCTTCGGCCGCGCCTGGGTGTCGATCTCGCCGCGGGAGATGATGTTCAGATAGCGCGGCAGCCGCGATATGCCGTGGCCGTCGCCGCCACGAAGATTGGCCCACACCAATCCGTCGGCGACGATCGCGGCATCCTCCGTTCGCGCGCCGCGCGCCACCAGCACGTCGCGGATGAAGCGATGCAGCTCTTCGTGGCTGATGAGGATGCTGGCGCCACTCATTGCACGGCCCCATCGTTCTTGTCATGCCCCGCGAAGGCGGGACATCCAGTAACCGCGGCGCCGCAGTCCTGACACAGCGCACCCGCGATTACTGGATCGTCCGCCTGCGCGGACGATGACAGCAAAGTTGAACTGCACTCCATTGCCCACTACCTCGTCGGCGGGAAATACGTGTCGAGCCATTGCTTCATCATGTTCCACACCCGCGTCGACTTCTCCGCGAACAGGAAATGATCAAGACCGCTGAACAGATGCAGCTCGGTCGGCTGTCCGGCGCGCTTGAACATCTCGATCGACTGTTCGGTCGGCGTCACCGAATCCTTGGCGGCATGGATCAGCAACAGCGGGCGCGGGGCGATCTTTCCGACCACCTCCTCGGCACGGAAATCGAACATGCTCTGCGCCGTTTCGGCCGGGAACGTCTGGACCGAGCCGGGCGCCAGCATGCCGACGCCCTGCCGTTCCAGGTTTTGCCGCACATGGTCGGGGATCGGCACGATGTCGTAGCGCGGCACCATGAGCGATTTGCCGGTGCTCGCGCGGTAGGCCTTTCCCTGTTCGAGCATGCTGGTGAATTTGGCCCAGGCCTCCGGCGTGCGGTGCTGGCCGCGGAATTTGCGCTCGCCGTGGCCCCAGCCGCCGTTGGAGATCACCGCGGCGATGCGCGGATTGGTGCCCCCGGCATAGACGCCGACCGCACCGCCGAAGCTCGAACCGATCACGCCGATGCGGTCGGGATCGACGGCCGGATGGCGGGCGAGGAATGCCAGCGCATTGCCAGTGTCCTCGACCTGCTCGAGACAGATGACGCGGCCGAATTCGCCCTCGCTTTTGCCGCAGCCGCGCATGTCGAAGCGCAGCGTCGCGTAGCCGAATTCGCTCAGCACCTTGGCCGGCGTCAGGCAGGTCGGGCTCTCGCTATTGGACCCGAAGCCGTGCAGCACCATGAACGCCGCGCGCCGCGCGCCTGGGCGCACACCATCGGGTACACCGAGCACGCCGTGCAGACGCAATCCCGCCGATTGAAAATTGACAACCTCTTCCCGCATGGCTTGAACTTCTCCCAATCCCGATATTGGCGGCGGCAATGTACTGAATTGCCAGGATGAGGAAAGGCCCGCTATCACGTTCGCCAAAGCCGTGTAAGATGGCCGAGCACATCGCTGACAGGAACACAAACGAGATGGCCGAGATCGTCGCCGGCTTCGGCATGCCGCATAACCCCGGTTCGCCCGCCATGGTCGCCCGCGAGGGGCCGCAGTGCGAAACGGCGCGCCTTTACGCCGAAATGGCCAAGCACATAGAGGCCGTCGCGCCGGACGTGATGATTGTCTTCACCGACGATCACTTCAACACCTTCTTCCTCGACAATTTCCCGACTTTCGCGGTCGGCATCGCCGAGGCGACGTCGGGACCCAACGATCAGACGCCGATGCCGCGCTACAAGGTCGCGGTGCCGGGCGGCCTCGCCGCCCATATCCGCGACACGGCGATGACGCGCGGCTTCGACATCTCGCTGGTGCAGGATTTCGAGGTCGATCACGCCGTCATGGTGCCGCTGCACTTCATCACGCCGCACATGAAAATCCCGGTGGTGCCGGTCTTCGTCAACTGCCTGGCGCCGCCGCTGCCGACGGCGCGGCGCTGCTATGCGCTCGGCGAGGCCGTGCGCGCCGCGGTCGAGAGCTGGCCGAAACCGTTGCGCGTCGCCGTGCTCGGCAGCGGCAGCTTTTCGCTGGAGATCGGCGGCCCCAGGATTCCGCCGGGCGCCCGTTGCGCCGGCACCCCCGATCCGCAATGGTCGCAGCACGTTCAAGACCTGCTGAGCGCGGTGCGGATCGACGACCTCATTGCCGAGGCGACAACCGCGCGCATGCACCGGGCCGGCAATATCGGCGGCGAACTGCTCAACTGGATCGCAACGCTCGGCGTCGTCGGCGCGCGCAAGCCGGTGACGATGCTGCCGCAGAACGACCACGGCCAGGCCTTCGCGGTGTGGCGCTGGAACTGAACCGACCGGGTCAAAACATGAGCGTCTATGCCATCAATAAATTGTGCCGCGATGCGCTGCACGACCTCGCCTTCCGCGCGGCGGTCAAGCGCGATCCGGCCGCCGCCATCGCGGCGCTCGACCTGACCGAGGCGGAGCGCAAGGCGCTGCTGTCCGGCGATGTCGTGCGCCTTTACGAGTGGGGCTGCCATCCCTTCCTGCTGTCTTATCTGACGCGCTGGGACCTGTTCGGCCTCACCGGGCTCATCTACAACGAGCGCATCCGCACCGCGCACGATGCGCGCGGATAAGAAGGCTCAAGCCAGATAATCGTGCACGACCTTGCCGAGACCGAGCGTGAGATCGGCGATGATATGGCTGCCGGAGACGATTTCGAGCACCGGTAATTCGGCGAGCGGCGCCAGCGCGTGAGAAAACAGCGTCAGCGCCGCCGGCCCGGTCCAGGCGCCTTTCAGATCGACGTCCAGCAGCTCGTATTCGACCAATTCGCAAATGCGCGGCGTGCCGTCGACATGCGGCACGATCTTAAGGAGGAAGTTCGGCCCCTCGAGCGACGCCTTGACGGCATCGTGATCCGCCACTTTGTGCTTGTAGCCCATGGTGCCGGTCGCAATGCGCACCGGACCATAATCCAGCGTGCCGACCAGCGTGTCGATCTCTGCGTGCAAGGTGGGCTTCGCCAGTTTTTTCGGAAAGCCCCAAAGCTCGCGGCCGCCAGCGATCGGCGGATGGTCGTCAAGAAACATGCAATGGGAATAACCGCCCTTGCGGCCTTGGAAGGCGACGGGAATGACCTGCCCGCTCTCGGTATAGTCGCCGAAGCCGGTCGAATCCGGCATGCGGATGAACTCGAACTTGACCAGCGGCTCGTCGATTTGCAGCGGTTCCGGCACCAGCTCGCGCAATTTGCGCGGGTCGGTCCGGTAGGTGATGACGAGAAATTCGCGATTGACGAAACGATACGGGCCCATCGGATAGGCGGGACTGGTGAGTGGCATCGCAAAGGCCCGCTGCCGCACTTCACTTTCTTTCATGATTGCTCCTCGTGTCCTGACGATTGAACGGGTGGCCGGATCTACGGCGCGCGATCGTCGCCCATGTCGAACGTGCGCACTCCTTCCAGCCGATCGGGAAGCTGCAACACTTCCGGATGCGACAGCGTCTCGCGCGCATTGCTGTAGCCGGCGTTCCAGTGCTCCTCCATCGTGCGCCGCGAAAATTCAAAATCCTTGGCGATGCCCTCGTATTTCTTGGCGCGATAGATCAGGTGCACGATGTTGCAGACCTTGTCGTCCGCTTCCTGCTGCAGCATTTTCACGTCTTCGTTGTCGTGGAGGTCGCTGGGGATTCTTCGTAAAAGATTGGCCACCGCATTGCGAAGCTTTTGCGAGCGCTTGTACTGATCAGTCGCCGCGCGGTTGCGGCTTGAATACAGGATCTCCTTGTGACGCACTTCGACCTCGATGAGGTCCTTCGGCAACGCACCGCGCGCACTCCACAGGTCGACCTGGAATGCCAGGGTGTCGCTCCGCGGCCGCCAGTCGAGCACCCATTGCAGCGGCGTGTTGGAAATAAGTCCACCGTCCCAATAGTACTGGCCGTCAATTTTGCACGCCGGGAATCCGGGCGGCAAAGAGCCGCTAGCGATGACATGCTCGACGCCAATGCGATGGGTCGCGGTGTCGAAATAAGTGAAGTTTCCGGTGCAGACGTCCACCGCACCGACGCTGAACCGCATGCCGCTGTTGTTGATCCGATCGAAATCGACCAGGCGCTCGAGCGTGCCTTGTAACGGCGTGATGTCGTAGTAGCTTGCCTTCTCGGCGTTGCCGGACGGCCAGAAAAGCGGCGGCGGCACGCGCGGAACGAAGAAATGCGGCGCGCCGAACAACAGCACGTTCATCGCCCGCGCCTGATTGATGATTTGATGATTGAGTTCATCCTTCGGCTCGAGCGCCTTGAAATAAGGAATGCCGAGCGGGGGCGTGCTGACGGTTTCCCAGAATTCGCGCAATCGGGCAACGCGCTTGTCGGGCGGATTGCCGGCGATGATTGCGCAGTTGATGGCGCCGATGGAAATGCCGGCAACCCAATTCGGATGCAGATCCGCGTCCGCCAACGCCTGATAAACGCCGGCTTGATAGGAGCCGAGCGCACCGCCGCCCTGCAACAGCAGGGCGACGCGTTCGAATGGCGTGCGCTTTGCGGCGGTTTGGCCGGAATGTGTCTCATTCATCTCGCAACATCGCTTTCTCCGGCGGAAAATTTTTATTGCCCTTTGTCCTGCGCGCGATAGGCGTCGATGATCTCGGACCCGGTCGCGAACCATACCTTGCCGTGCGAAACGATGTAGTCGAGCGCGCGGTCGAGATAGCGGATGCGGTGCGGCACGCCCGTCAAGAACGGATGCAGCGCGATCGCCATGACCCGGCCATTGGTCTCGCCTTCCTCATAGAGCACGTCGAAAGTGTCGCAGATGCGGCGCTCGAACTCGCCGGCGTCGATGCTTGGCGTGTTGAACAACGGCATGTCGTTGAGCTCGATCGAATAGGGAATCGAATAAAGCCCGTTGTTCATGCGATAGGGCAGATCGTCGTTGACCCAGTCGCAGACATAGTCGACACCGTGCTCGCGCAGCAGATCGAGCGTGTGCCAGGTCTCGCTCAATCCCGGCCCGAGCCAGCCGCGCATTTTCTGGCCCCATTGCTCGATGACCTGGCGCGCCTCGGCGATGACGGCGGCCTCGTTGTCCTTGTCGAGACCGGTGAGCCGCACCGAATTGGTGAGCCCATGGCCCATCAGCTCCCATTGCAACCGCGTCGCCTCCTCCATGATGCGCGGATAGAAGCGGCCGACCTCAGCGTTGAGCGCAACGGTGCCGCGCACGCCGTGCTTGGCAAGCACCTCCATCATCCGCCAGACGCCGACCCGGTTGCCGTAGTCGCGGCGCGAATGATTGCGGATGTCGGGCGCCTCGCCGCCGATTTCGATGTGAAAATGCTCGATGTTGGGAATGACCCAGACCGCGACATAGGCGCCGTTGGGCCATGTGACCCGCGGTCGATCGACAATCGCCTGATAGGGGAATAGCCGAAACGGATCGGAGCTTTGTGACACGCTTTGCTTCCCTCGATGGTTCGGTTAAGCGTATTCCATCCCGCAACGAGCCTGCAAATCACATGACACTGATCCTGTCCAACGACGATGTCGACAAGCTCTTGACCATGCCCGAATGCATCGAGGTGCTGGAACAGGCCTATGTGGAGCTTGCCGACGGCCGCGGCGTTTCGCGCACGCGCTCCGATTGCCTCACCCCGACGTCGCGCGATGACGCGCTCTACAGCCTGAAATCGATGGACGGCGTCGTGCCCAAGCTCGGCGTCGGCGCGGTCCGCATCAGCTCCGACATCGTCACCTGGCCGAAGAAAGGCAATACGCTGGTGCGCGAAAAGGTGCCGGCGGCGCCGGGCAAGCGCTACGTCGGTCTGGTGCTTTTGTTCTCCACCGAAAACGGCGAGCCGCTGGCGATCTTTCCGGACGGCGTGATGCAGCGCATGCGTGTCGGCGCGGCAAACGGTCTGGGCGCCAAATATCTGGCGCGCAAGGATGCGACGACCATCGGAATTCTCGGCTCCGGCTGGCAGGCGGGCGCGCAGCTCATGGCGGTCTGCGCGGTGCGCAAGATCGCGTCGATCCGCTGTTTTTCGCCCAGCGCCGACAATCGCACGGCGTTCTCCCGGCAGATGACCCAAATGCTCGGCATCGAGATTGTTCCGGTCGGGCAACCCGAAGACGCGATCAAGGGCGCCGACATCGTCATGTGCGCCAGCAACAGTCTCGACCACATCTTCTTCGAACGCTGGATCGAGCCGGGCGTGCACTTGAGCTCCATCAAGCTGCCGGAGATCGAACCGAAGGCCGTCAAGCGCGCCAACCGCGTCGCCATCCATGTGCGTGACGCTAAGCCGATCCACGTCGCCACCAAGGATCTGGTGATGCCCGAGACCACCGACGGCCGCGGCTGGTCGAGCGGCGATGCGATCGACTTCAGCAAGCTGCCGACCTTGCCTGAGCTTATTGTCGGCCGCGCCGAAGGCCGCAGGTCCGCCGGCGAGGTCACCTGCTTCCTCAACAATCTCGGACTTGGCTATCAGTTCGCCGCGGCCGGCGCGCTGCTCTACCGCAAGGCCAAGGAATGCGGCGCCGGCCAAGACCTGCCGACCGACTGGTTTACCGAAGACGTGCATCCTTGATCGGTCAGCTCGTTTCGCAGCCTCAGTGCGCGGCGCCAGATTATCGCCGAGCCAACCATGGAGGTCAGCCGCTCTCCGACGGCTGCGCGGCCGCGACAGTGTTTGGCCAGCGTTCATGAGTGAGCGGAACGATCAGACGCACCGAGAGCCCGCTGCGCGAAAATGTGCGATGCACCTCGCCGTTCAATTGCCGCTCGATGACGAGAGCGATCAGCCGCGAGCCAAAGCCGAGGCGCCGCGGCCGCCGCGCCGGCGGACCGTTCTTCTCGACCCAATCGAGCGCCAATGTCATGCCACGCGGCGTGCGACTCACCGACCAGCTCAGCTCAAGCTCTCCTTTGGGACGCGACAAGCTGCCGTGCTTGACCGCATTGGCGGCAAGCTCGTGCAGCGCGGCGCTCAAGCTGAAGATCGGATCCGGCTCGAGATCCACATTCGATCCGTTGAACGACGTGCGGTCGAGATACGGACCCAGCACCACGTAGAGCAGCTCCATGATCGGGATCGATTTCCAGCCGCCTTCGGTGATCAGGCGGTGGGCGTTCGCCAAAGCGAGTACGCGGGCCTGATATTTATTGGCAAGATCGGCGACGTTTTTTGAGTTCTTGGCGGTCTGCGAGAACAGCGCCAGCAGTTGGGAAAAAAGATTGCCGGAACGATGGCGCATGTCGCGGATCATCAATTCGTGACGTTGCTCGAGCTGGCGGCGCTGAATGGCGCCGGCGAGAAGGTTGCCGACGGCGGCAAGGAACGAAATATCCTGCACATCGAAGTGCCGTGCCGCGGTGGTGCAAACCCCAAGAATTCCATAGGCGTGTCCGTCACGGCCGGCGATGGTCATCGTCATGGCGCTGACGCAGTTGTGGTCTTTCAGATAGTCCGGGACGGCGAACCTCGTCTCCCTCGCGAGATCCTCGGTGACGATCGGCACGGAAGAGTCCAGGATACAGCGGGCGTAGCTCTGCGGCTCCGTCGATGTCAGGATCGAACCGACCAGATTCGTCTTCCAGCCGAAGCCGGCGCGCAGCAGAAGATCGTGATTGCCCGGGAGCAGCTCGAGAACTTTGACGAAATCCGCCGAGAGCGTCAGCGCCACGGTACTGACGACGTCGTTGAGAAGCCGCTCCAGGTCCGGCTCGACCAATGCGCGCTCGCCGAGCTGTGCCAGCGCTTCCTGCTGCTTGGCCCGGTTGCGCAGCTCATTCTCGAGGTTCACCCGTTCGGTGATGTCTTGGCACAACCCGCGCATATACGCCGGCGCGCCATCTCTCAAAGCGACCGTGCCGCGCGCCTCAAGCCAGCACTCCGCACGGTCTTCGCGCAACGGAATGCGATAGCGCACGCAATACGGCTCGTGTGTCTGCAGCGCGGCGCGCAACGAAGCTGCGACGCTCGGCCGGTCGTCGTCGTGAATACCACGCTCGAAGCCGGCATAAGTGCCGTCGAAACTGCCGGCCGCCGCGCGGTTGATCGATTCAAGATTGCTCGACCACGTCACCTTGTCGGTTGTGATGTCCCAGGACCAGATGCCGATCTGCCCGGCTTCCAGCACGCTGCGGATGGTCGCAAAGTCCGGGAAGAACTCCTTCGCGCTATTCTCCGCCGGCCGATGATCCGGTTCGTTCTGTTGGGGCGGGTTGCGATCAATCGCGGCCATAATTGCGGACTTCAACCTTCCTCCTTCCTGCCCCGCTGAAGACGATCCTTCTTTATATCGTGACTGTTTTCAGCAATGAAAAGGCCGGAGTGCGCTCTGTCGCTCCGGCCTTTGCAAACGCATGAGTCGCGACTCTTGGCGTAGGATCCGATCGCGCTAATAGAGCCCTGTGAGGCTGACGCGCGTTTGCGATGCCGTGCGCGCCTCATACGCCGCGCTCCTCGGGTATATGACAGCGGTCATCGGCGCGCCCAAGGGGCGCTCGATGGAGACGCTCTGTCGGCTGTTCGGCAGCACCACGACCTTGGTGCCGACGCCGACGCGGTTGTATAGGTCGATGACGTCCGCGTT
>JASHQI010000327.1 GCA_030037645.1 Xanthobacteraceae bacterium | reverse complement strand
TGATTCGCACGCCGATAAAGGCCCGCGTATCAGACGCTTGCAACAGCCACGTCGCCTCCGCCGCGGATTATCGTTGACGCGAGCCATCGCGATTTGCTCGTTCTATCAAAAACCTCGCTCACCTTCGGACGCCGGGCGGTGACATCGGACGGCGGAGCGAGTGCGGCGCTCAAAGCGTGTGGCGGTCGACAGCCGCGCGCGCGAGCAGCCGCGGTGGAGCGCCGGGAGGCGCAGCGCGCCCGAAGCAGGCGATTCTCGTGAGGGAATCGTTCTGTGGCGCGCGCCGCGCCCGAAGCGCGAGCGGGTGGCAACATCCGTTCGCGTGGCGCGGCCCACGATCGAGGCGCCTCCCGGCGCTCCATGTCCGTGCTGGGTGGGACGGCGCGTGGACGATGACTCGGATGCGCCGCATCGCGAGAACGCTTTCGCATGTTCACCTCTCCCCGCGGGCGGGGAGAGGTCGAGCGAAGCGAGGGTGAGGGGGCCTCTCCGCGATTCTGAGCCGTGAGTGCCTTACTGGGCGGCTCACGCAGCGTCAGCGCCCCTCATCCCGACCTTCTCCCCGCGCGCGGGGAGAAGGAGAATGTATAGCGCCTCCGCTTTCACTTCCCCCGCTTCAGCTTCGCCGTGAACGAAAATCCGCCCGCCCCGCAGCACGGGCAGCTCATGCCGATCAGGATGCTTTGCTTCTGCTCGTCGGTGAGATCGGCGCGGTCGAGCATCTGTGCCGTCTGCTGCTGGAACAGCTCATGCAGCGTCAGATTGCTGGCCATGACTTGATCGTCGGGCGCAACTGCCGGCGCATCGGCCGCTGCCGGCACCGATATGCTTCGCTTGGCCGACCGCGCGGCGGATTTTCGCGCCGGCTGCTTTTTCTTGCTCTTCGCCATCTGACACCAAGTCGGCCGCCAGGCTCAGGCCAACGGCCAGGCCCCCTCACCCTACCCTCTCCCCGCACGCGGGGAGAGGGAATCACTTCGCCACCTTCTTCATATAGTCGAGGATGAAGGCGCGCTTATCGGCGGGAATGGTCAGCCGCCCGGCGATCTCCTTGTCGAGGTCCGGCGACACTTCGTAATGCGGGACGAACTGGATCGTCTTCATGGCGTTGGCGGCGTAGTCGGGATCGTGGTTGAGCGCAGCGACCGCCTTGCGCATGGCGGCGACTGCCGCGGGCGGCGAGCCGGGCGGCATGGCGACGATGCGCTGCAGCCGGCCGTTGACGGACAAGCCGGTCTTGTAGGCCTCCCAGAGCGGCCCCGAGGGCGGTGCGCCCTTCACCGATTTGTAGAACGCGTCGTACGGCAGGATCGTCGTGTGCTCCATGACCTTGTAGGGCCACACCGTCTTGCCGTCGGAATCGGGGTCGTACCACAGCGGCATCAGCTTGCCGGTCTTCACCAGGGTCGGCTCGATCACGCCGAAATAAGCCGGCTGGGATTCCGAGTGCATGTTGATCTCGCCATTGAGCACGGCGAGTCGCGCCGTGTTGCTGCTGCGGTAGCCGGTGACGTAGCGGTATTTCAGGCCGAGCATGTCGAAGGTCAGGCGCTGCAGCAGGTCCTTCGCCGAGTCGGCGCCGAGCCCGCCCATGACCAGGCCCTGCGCCTTCATGATGTCGATGGGCCGTTTCATGCCCGGCGGCACGTCGGTGCGCATGTAATAGACGGTGGTGCCGGGCACATAGCCGATGAACGCGTAATCGCGCACGTCGACCCGGTAGGCGGTGGGATTGATCACATAGCTCCACGCCATGCCGGTGAAATAGCCGACCATGGTGCCGTCGCGCGGCCCGACTGCGCCCAGATAGGCTGCACCCACCATTCCGGCGGCGCCGTCCTTGTTCTCGACGATGATGGTCGGATTGCCGTCGATGTGCCTGGCGATATATTTGGCGAACAGCCGGCCCTCGATGTCGGTCGGACCGCCGGCCGCGAAGTTGATCAACACGGTCAGCGTCTTGCCTTTGTAGAACGGCGTGTCGGCGCGGGCGGCACTGATGCCGATGAGGCACGCGACCGCGGAAAGCAACACGTTGCGCAGTGGACCCATCGCCTTCTCCGCATTGCTTCCCTCCCCCTGAAAAGGGCGAGGGTCAATCTCAAAACCGCATCGCCTGGCCTTCGATGGTGCAGCGGCGCATCAGGCGCGGTTCGCCGCGCGGAAAATCCTTGCGTGCATGGATCGAGCACCAATTGTCCCAGACCACGAGATCGCCGAGCTTCCATTTGTGCTCATAGACGATGGCTGGGTCCTCGGAGATGTCGAACAGTTGTTCGAGCGCCGCTTCGCTCTCATCGCGGGACAATCCCTCGATGCGCGCCGACATCAGGCGGCTGATATAGAGCGCTTTCCTGCCGGTCGCCGGATGGGTGATGATGATCGGTTGCTCATGATGCAGAATCTTTTCCAGCGCCACGCTGGAGAGATCGATGCGCTCGCGCCGCTTGTAGTCGTGCACTTGCAGGACCTTGCGACCCTCGAGACGCTCGCGCAACGCGCGCGGGATGTTCTCATAGGCCTTGTACATGTTAGAGAAGCAGGTCTCACCGCCCCGAGAGGTCAGCTTCATGGAGTACAGGAAGGTCGCGCGGTGCGGCTGCGGATAATAACTGGTGTCGTGATGAAACCACATCTCGCCGTCGCCGAACGCGCCGATCGCTTTGCCGTTTTCGACGATGTTGGTCACCATCATGAACGGCGTATCGTAGTCGCCCCCGGGCGTGCGGCCGTTGGCCGGGCGACGCCGGAGATGAACCTTGCCGAAATAGCCGGCGGCGCGGAGCTGGTCGGCTTCCGCAAGATTTTGATCGCGGAACACGATGACGATATATCGGTCGAACGCGTCGTTGATGGCCTTGATCGTCACGTCGTTAAGCGGTTGTCGCAGATCGACGCCGGTGATCGCGGCACCGAGCGCCGGTGAAAGCGGCTCGACCGAAATGGGCATGTGCTTCCTCCATCGGCTGCGCAAGTTTAGTCTCATGGCGGCGCGTGGCAAGGCGATGGCGCGACCTATGACGCGGCGAACGGCGGTTCATGCGACGCTGGCTTGCCTGGTGGCGAGCCTCAGCGTGTCGCACGCCAAGGCCAATCCGATCGCCGACTTCTACAGCGGCCGCACGGTGACGATCGTCGTCTCGACCAGCACCGGCGGCGGTTACGACACGATGGCGCGCGCCATCGCCCGACACATCGGCGCGCATGTCCCCGGCAATCCCACTTTCATCGTGCGCAATATGCCGGGCGCCGGCGGCATCACCGCGACGAATTATCTTTACGCCGCCGCCGCGCGCGACGGCTCGGTCATGGGCCTCATCCAGAGCGATCCGCCGCTCGAGCCGCTGTTCGGCACCAAGGAAGCGCAATTCGACCCGACCAAGTTCAACTGGCTCGGCACGCCGAGCGTCGAGACGGCGATGGTGCTGGTCTGGCACACGGTGCCGGTGCACACGGTCGACGACCTGCGCAAGCGGGCGACGCAGATGGGCGCGTCCGGCGCCAATTCGACGCCGGCCTTCTTCGGCCGGTTGTTGAACGCGACGCTCGGCACGAAGATGAAGATCATCCCCGGCTATCCGGGCCAGAACGACGCCTTCCTGGCCATGGAGCGGGGCGAGCTCGACGGTTACCCGAGCGTGTTCTACAGCGCCCTGTCGTCGACACGGCCGACCTGGCTCGCCGAGAAGAAGGCCAGGGCCATCGTGCAATACGGCCCGCAGAAGTTGAAAGCGTTGGGCGACGTGCCGTTCGTGCCCGACCTCGTCAGCAATCCGCAGGACAAGCTCCTGCTGCAGGTCGCGTTCACCCCGCTCGCCCTCGGCCGGCCGTTGCTGATGCCGCCCGGCGTCCCGGCCGATCGCGTCGCCGCCATGCGCACGGCCCTCATGGAGACCTTCGCCGATCCGCAATTCCAGGCCGACGCCAAGAAGATCGGATTGGAGGTCAATGCACCGCGCGGCGGCGAGGACCTGCTTAAAGTGATCGAGCAGGCCTATCAGGCGCCGCCAAGCATCATCGCCCGGCTGCGGAAACTCAATAACCCCTGATCGCGCTCATTGCGTCAATGCGGCGGCGCCGGCCCTGGAGACTTGATCGTCCTGCGACGATAGCGCGCCGGAAACGCCGATGGCCCCAATGATCTTGCCGTCGACGATGACCGGCATGCCGCCTTCGATCGGCGTGATGTTTTTGAGCGCGAGCAACCTCAGGCCGCCACCGCCGCTGGCAATGGCCTCGTCGAGCGCCTTGCTCGGCCGCTTGAATTCGAGCGCCGTGCGCGCCTTGCCCTCGGACACGGTGATGGCGGAAAGCTGCGTATTGTCGATCTTATGAAACATCACGAGGTTACCGCCGCTGTCGAGAATGGTGATGGCGACCTGCCAGGAATTCTTGGCGGCTTCGAGCTCCGCGGCCGCCATGGCGCGTTTGGCCTGATCGAGCGTGATCGGCGGCCCGTAGGGAGGCATCGGCGTCGCCTCGGGCTGCTGGGCGAGGGCCGATCCGGCCGCTAGTGCGAACGCGCAGGCGAGCGCGAGCATTCGGAACATTGGCAAAGCCTCCATCAACGACGCACCGCGGCGGCGCGCGGCCGGCAGAATAAGCGGCAAAGCCGGTCGGTGGAAGCGGCAGACGTCGCGCCACCGACTCCGGCCTTATTCCTCCCCTTTTTCCGGGGAGGAAAGAGCTTACCGATTGTCATTATTCCTTCCCGGGGAAAGGGTGGTCAGGGTGGGACTGCGCACGGTCTCAGCGATGATTCGAAATTGATAACGTGATCGCGGCGCCCGATGCGCCGCGTTGAGCGAGGGTCTATATTTATTTCCGCTGCCAAGCAGTGAAGCGGATTTGACATTTGCTCCCGGCCCGGCCGCGAGCGCGGGAAGCAAATGTCAAATCCAAAGCTCCACAAGGACTGATTGCGAGGGGTCCTTTGATTCCGACATTCGGATAGGCGCCGCCGAACCCGGATGCGAATATTGGAATCGGGCCATAGGAGACGCCGAGATGTTTTCATTCAAAAAGAAGCTGGAAATGCCGACAGCGGAAGAAGCTCTGCCCGGGCGTTCGACGCCGATTCCCACCGCCCGACAGCATTTTGTCTGTCGCCGCCAACTGAAGGGGCCTTATCCAGACGGGCTTGAGATGGCGATGTTCGGGCTCGGCTGCTTCTGGGGCGCCGAGCGAAAATTCTGGGAGCTCGGTGATGGCATCTATGTGACCGCCGTCGGTTATGCCGGTGGTTTGACGCCTAATCCGACCTACGAGGAGGTGTGCTCCGGCCGCACCGGGCACAATGAAGTGGTGCTGGTCGTGTTCGACCCAAAGAAGATTTCATACGAGCGCCTGCTCAAGACGTTTTGGGAAAATCATGATCCCACTCAGGGCATGCGGCAGGGCAACGATGTCGGTACGCAGTACCGATCCGGCATTTATGTCTATTCGCCGGCGCAACGCGCAGCCGCCGAGGCGTCAAAAGCCGCTTACGCCAAGGCGCTCGAGACCGCCCGCATCGGGCCGATCACCTCGGAAATCCGCGATGCTCCGCCGTTCTATTTCGCCGAGGATTATCACCAGCAATATCTGGCAAAAAATCCGCACGGCTATTGTGGGCTCGGCGGCACCGGCGTGAGCTGCCCGATTGGCGTGGGCGTCTCCGCGGCGGCGCATTGACCGCGCCCGCTTGCCGGGATGGCGGCACGCTGGAGGCCTCATGCGCAGTGAAGACACATTTCAAAAGCTGATCTTTTTCTGCCGCTGGCTGGTGGCGCCATTCTTTGTCGGCCTGCTCGTCGCGCTTATCCTGCTGCTGTACCGGTTCTTCGCGGACCTGTTCGCGCTCGCGATCCGTCTTTCCAGTCTCGGCTGGCACGAACTCATTGTCGGCGTGCTCAATTTGATCGACATTGCGCTGACGGCAAATCTCATCCTGATCGTCATTTTCTCCGGATACGAGAATTTCATCCGCAAAGTGAAGGCGGACGAGCAACATGATTGGCCTGCGGGTCTCATCGATGTCGATTTCAACGCGCTCAAACAGAGGCTGTTGGGTTCGATCGCCGTGATCGCCGCGGTGGATGCGCTGGCGTGGTATCTCGATCTCGAGCAAACGACCGAGACGGCGAAGCTGGTCTGGGCGATCGCGTTTCCGCTCATGTTCGTCGTCGCCATGCTGATGCTGGCCATCGCCGACCGGCTCACGCGCGACAAGGACACGCAATGAGCGGCGCCGGCCGGGACCGCGGCGGCAATTCCGATGATTTTTCTGCTGGTTAGGGTTTGTTAACCATACCCGCGCTAATCAGGCCTCTACGTTCGCTCGAACGGGGTCGGATTGTGCGTATGCGGGTCACCCGCTCATTCATATTGTCTTTGACCGTGGCGATTACAGCGGCGGGCTGTGCACAACAGCCAGCGGCCTATACCCCGGTCGCCAGCGCGCCCGGTATCGACAATATGGTGTACGGACAGACCGAAACGTCAGCGCAAACGCCGACGACCCAGAGCGCGCCGGGGCGTGGCCTTTTCTTATCCGCTCCCTCGAACAGTTATGCGGCCGATCCGCCGCCAAACGATGTGGCGGCGCCCGCGACCGGCGATGTCGCCGCGCCAAGCCGAAGCTACGTCAACATCGCAACGCCGCCCGCCGTGGTGACTGCAGCTTATGCGCCCACCGTCAATGAAGGTCCCTATTCGCTTGATTCCGGCGACCGGCTGCGTGTGGTGGTGTTCGGGCAGGACGGCCTGACCAACTCCTATGTGGTCGATGCCAGCGGGCACATCGATATGCCGCTCATCGGATCGGTCCTGGCGCGCGGCCTAACAACCGACCAGCTCGCGAACCGGATCGCCGGCCAATTACAAAATGGCTTCATCCGCGAACCGCACGTGGCGGTCGAGGTCGAGGCATACCGGCCATTCTTCATTCTCGGTGAGGTCACTCAGCCCGGCCAATACCCCTATGTCGCCGACATGACGGTGGAGACGGCCGTCGCCATCGCCGGCGGCTTCGGGCCGCGCGGCGTCCGCGATCAGGTCACCATCAGCCGAAATGTCGGCGGCCGATTATTCCGCTTCAAAGCGCCGATCACTTATGCAGTCCGGCCCGGCGACACCATCGTCGTGCCGGAGCGATGGTTCTGAAGAGCGATCGGGCATCAGGCGCCAGGCGCCTGCCCATTCCTGACACCCGATTTTCTGATGCCCTTCACTTCACGTTCTTGGCCAGGAACGCCATCGAGCGCTGCCAAGCAAGCTTGGCGGCCGCCTCATTGAAGCTGCCGCGCTCGTCACAGTGGAAGCCGTGCTGAGCGTCGGGATAGACGTAGATTTCACAATCGCCGCCGCGCTTTTGCTTGATCATCTCGACGTCACTCATCGGGATGCTGGCGTCCTTCTCACCGAAATGCATCTGCGTCGGTACTTTGGGTTTCTGATCGGCATTCTTGGCGATCTGACCCCCGTAATAGCAGACCGCAGCCGAGAGACCGTTGAGCTTGCAGGCCGACAGAAAGGAGATCGTCCCGCCCATGCAAAAGCCCATGATCGCGACCGGACCGCCCCTTTTAAGGTCGTCGATGGCGGCCTGCACGTCGCGCAGCATGGCGCCCCAGTCGGGATTGGCGACGAACTTGCGCGCATTGGCGATCTCGTCGGGAGTGTAACCGCACTCGAAATTGGCCTGCTGACGGTCGAAGACCGCCGGCGCCACCGCCGCATAGCCCTCGCCTGTCAGCCGATCGCATACCGCACGAATGTGATGATTGACGCCGAAGATTTCCTGAATGACGACAATGCCGCCCTTGGCTCGGCCGCTCGGGTCGGCACGATAGGCGCCGAGCTTGAAGCTGTCAGAAGCGACGAGTGTAAATTGCTTACCCAAGGTGATCCTCCTTTGACCGGTACCAATAACGCCTGCGCGCATTCGCTTCAGGGTGAATCGATTGACGCTCCAGCGGTTTGACGGAACACGATCCTTTGCGAAAATCAGTGTGCCCTCCGGATCAAATCCGCGCGGGCCTGTTTCCGGATCGTGCTCTGACAGCGACCAGCCTACCAAGCGGTCGCCCGCCGAGCATACACCGGGGCGGCAATCCGCTGAATGCCCGCCCAACCGACCCCGACGAAAAGCGTTCAGTGCGGCGGTTCAGAAGCCCGCACCATTATTCTGGCTGGGCTCGTGCGGACTTCTGAACCAAAGCCACACTAGACCAATACGTTGCTACTGTCCTTTCGATTCCGAATTTCGCAATCGAGCGTGCCGCGCAATCATGCGAACTTCGGAATCAGGACCCTAGTGGGTGATGACGATGAAATCCGTGCCCTGCCCCGTTTCGGGGCCGAGGCCTTCATCGGACACGACAAGGGAGGAACCCGGCACCATCAATTCGGAAATCTGATCGATGACATCCTGGGGAATTTCAATTCGGGCAAGCACCTGCTCGGGAGATTCCGCTGGCTGCTGGTCGGCAATGGTCTTTTCAAGGACTTCGATCCTCCGTCGTACTTTGCCACGCCGTTCGTATTCGAACTTTCGTATTGCCTTTGGCGCAACGTCGGGCACCGACACGACGTTCCAGCGGAACGTCGTGCCATCCGCCAGATAATCCAGTGCAGTGAAGACATGCGTTCCGATCGGCTGGTCCGGGTCTTCGATGGTGATTGGCGCGTCGAACAGCGGCGTGAAGTCTTGCCTCACATAGATCCTTTTCGTCTTACGGCTGATGAAGACCGCTATCGGCGCATGGGTGGCAGCGGCAGTTTCGACGAGTGACGCTGGCTTAGCGAGCGGCAGCGGCATGATGATCGCGTCCGAATCGACCGCCGGCGCGGTTGTACCCGCGGCGCCCGCGACGCCCGCTGGGGTCCGGCTGCTCTCGGTTTTCGCCGTGTCAGCGAGTTGGCCCGAAGTAGCAGATGGGGTCGCAGCAGGAGCCGCGGCGTCCGCCGTCGCGTTCCCCAATTCCGGACTTTGCGACGTGGTGGCAGAAATCTTGGTGGGCCCGAGCGCGGCGCTGCCGGCGGCTGTCGGCGAATGATCGGCCAGGGACGCGGCCGGAGAACTGAGGCCGCTACCGGTGGTCCGCGAACCAGCAGTCGCCAAGGCGGCAGTAGGACCAACGGCGCCATCCGGCCCGCCGCCGGCACCTACCTGGGCCGCCTCGGGCTTGGCGGCTTTGGACGTGGAGTCGGATACCAATGGCGCAGCGGTATCGGTCGTTTTGCCATTGTCGGCGCGTTGAGCGGTTTTCGCGGGCTCCGCCGCGGCAACGACCGGAGCGGGTGGCATGACCTTGTGCACGAACAGGTGTGGATCCGCGAAGTCGACAGGCCTCAACTCGTTGCGTGCGATAATCACGCGCGCCCCGAGCTGGGTCAGACGATAAAGCCGGACCGCGAAGTCATGCGGCATACGGATACAGCCGTGC
>JASHQI010000054.1 GCA_030037645.1 Xanthobacteraceae bacterium | reverse complement strand
AAAACCGGGCGTGCCATCAACGTCAAGAAAGGACAGTTTTTGGCGCCATGGGACATGGCCAATGTGGTGGAAAAAATCACCGGCGCCGGCAACAGCAGGGTGCTCGTGACCGAGCGCGGCGTGTCGTTCGGCTACAACACGCTCGTTTCCGATATGCGGGCGCTGCCGCAGCTTGCCAAGACCGGCGCGCCGGTGATTTTCGATGCCACCCATTCGGTGCAGCAGCCGGGCGGGCAGGGCGATAAATCCGGCGGCGAGCGCGAATTCGTGGCGGTGTTGGCGCGCGCCGCGGTGGCGATCGGCGTGGCCGGCGTGTTCATCGAGACGCATCAGAGGCCCGACCGTGCGCCGTCCGACGGGCCGAACATGATACCGCTCAAGCAGATGGAGTCGCTGCTGCGGCAATTGATGAAATTCGACGCGTTGGCCAAAAGCGCTTAGCGCATGTCCCGCAAAAGTGGTAACCGGTTTTGCGAAAGGGACATGCGCAAGCCGCTTTAGCGCGCGCTCCAGAGCCAGCGGGCGAGCGCCACAGCGGCCGTCATGCCGATCATCTGTGCGGCAATAAAAGCGAGCACTCCCGCCGGCGCGATCCCGGCGAATGTGTCGGACAGTGAGCGGGCAATCGTTACGGCCGGATTGGCAAATGACTTGGACGCGGTGAACCAGTAGGCCGCGGTGATGTAGAGTCCGACGGCGTACGGCACCGCCGAAGGCGTTTGCGCGCTGCATCCGAGGATCGTCAGCAGCAATCCGAAGGTGGCGACGGCCTCGGCGAACCATTGCCCGGGACCGGTCCGTACCGTGCCGGAAAGTTGCCAGAGCGGCAGTTCAAACATCAAGTGCGCCGCCCACACCCCGAGGATGCCGCCGATCACTTGCGCGCCGATATAGGCGAGCATCGCTTTTCCCGGCAACTCGCCGCGCAAAGCAAACGCCAAGCTCACGGCCGGATTGAAGTGCGCGCCGGATACGGGGCCGAACATGAGGATCAACACGGTCAAGATCGCGCCGGTCGGCAGCGTATTGCATAGCAGCGCCAGCGCAGCATTACCGCCCGAAAGCTTTGCGGCCATGATGCCGGAACCGACCACTGCCGCGAGCAGAAAAGCCGTCCCCAATCCTTCGGCAACGATGCGCTGAGCAAGCGGTGGCTTCACGTCGAATCGGCCGCCTTGGCCGTCGCGTCCCGCATCCGGCCGATTTCCCCGAGCTTCTGCTGCAAGCTTATTTGATCGAGCGAGCGCAGCGGCAACGATACGAAAATGCCGATGCGTTGATTGAGCATGCGATAGGTGTCCTTGAAGGCCAGAGCGATTTCGGCTGAGTTGCCCTTTGCCTCGGCAGGATCGGGGACGCCCCAATGCGCCGTCATGGGCTGCCCGGGCCATACCGGGCAGGTTTCACCCGCTGCGTTGTCGCAGACCGTAAACACGAAATCGAGCAACGGCGCGCCGGGATCGGCAAGCTCGCTCCATGACTTTGAACGACAACCGGACGTGTTGTAGCCGAGCGATTGCAGCAACCGAAGAGTTTCGGAATGCACGTGGCCCTTGGGGTGGCTGCCGGCGCTGAAGGCGCGGAATTTTCCGGCCCCGAGCCTGTTCAAAATCGCTTCCGCCATGATCGAACGCGCTGAGTTTCCGGTGCAGAGGAACAGCACATTGTAGGGATGCGCGGCCATGATGCGCCTCACGCGGCCGGACAGCCGCACGCCACAGGCGCCGGCTGTGGCGTACAACAGGATTTCTCATGGGCAACGCGGGCAATGCGCTCGCCGCTGCCGTTGCCATAATCGGTACTTTCGCCGGTCGTGAGGAATGTCTCCCACGAAATACCGGCCGGATCCTCGATCCAGGATTTTTCCGATGTGGCGTAGCAGCAAGTCGTTTGGCCCTGCTCGACGATGGCGCCGCCGGCATCCCGCAGCCGCGCGTAAACTTCATTCAGCTCGTTGTTGTTCTCGACCTGGATGCCGAGATGATCGAGGCCGGCTTGCCGGCCGCGGGTGGAAATGGCGAAATTGACACGCGGATCGTCAAGCATCCACTTCGCGTAATCCGCCTTGACGACCGTGGGACGAGCCGCGAACAGCGCCGAATAGAAACCGATCGCACGTTGCAATTCGTCGACAGCGACGTGTACATGCATTCGTTTCATGGTGAGGTCTCCTTAGAACTTCAGGCAGCGGCGATTGCCGAAGGTATAAGGCGCATCAGACTCGCTCTTTCTTGCGTAGGCTCGGAATATCCACGCTCGCGCATTCCGGAGTTGCGCATTGCTCCACGCGCCCCTCACAGCAGTTTTCGGTCAGATAGCCGAGCAGCGCATTCATCGTGTCAAAGCGCGCAGCGTAGATCATCGAGCGGCCGTCGCGACGCACCGTCACCAGCCCGGCATCGCGCAAGCGGTCGAAGTGAAAGGTGAGCGTGTTAGGGGCAAGTTTAAGCGTGCCGGCGACGCTCCCGGCAGGCAGGCCTTCCGGGCCGGCCTCCACAAGCAGACGAAAAACGTCCAGGCGATTGTCCTGGGCAAGGGCGGCCAAAGCCGCCACGGCATCGCGCTTTTTCATATTTCAATGGATATGGAAATAATGCTCCGGCGTCAAGACTTATTTCGAGAAATATTGAAATATCGATCACTCGTCGAGGACATGGATGCAAGCGGCTGCGATCTCAACTGCAACCGTACTGCCGCTGCCGAGTTTCATCTCTCGTGCCTGCGGTGCGAGCACGTAGGCTTTAAGTGGGAAGCCGCAATCGATGCTGACGGTCACCAACGGCCCTGCGCTCCGCAAGGCGGTGACGCGGCCCTCGAACCGGTTAATTCCGGCTTGTAACGATTGCGTGCTGGGCGGCGAACAACGAAAGGTCACGTGTTCGGCGCGAATGCTCAAGCAGAGCGGGCTTCCCGCCGCAACGGGCCTCGCGGGTGCGGCCGCGCGCAGCGTCCGCTGGCCGACTGTAAGTGTGAGGAAGGCGTCCGACACCTCGTTGAGGCGCCCGTGAAGGATATTCTCTACTCCAACGAAGCGCGCCACGAACGAGTTGGCGGGCTTTTGCAAAATCTCCGCGGCCGGCCCGCTCTGCATGATGCCGCCGTCGCGCAACATGACGATTTTGTCGCCCAGCGTCATGGCGTCGCTGCGATCGTGGGTCACGAAAATCGCCGGGATGGCCAGTTCACGGAGGAAAGATTTAAGCTCCTCGCGCACCTGATCGCGCGTCTCGGCATCGAGCGCGGAAAACGGCTCGTCGAACAGAAACACGTCCGGCGCGCTGGCGAGCGCGCGCGCCAGAGCCACCCGTTGCTTTTCGCCCTCGCTCAAGCCGGCCGGAGCCCGCGCTGCCAAATGCGCGACGCCGAAATAGCGTAGCAGCGCGGCATCATCGCCCTGAGCGGGCAGGGCGGTATCGTACGCAGCAGCGACGCGGTGGTGGCGGCGAGCGATGGCGAGGTTTTGGGCGACGCTCAAATGCGGAAACAATCCGAAATTCTGCACTACGAAACCAACGTTGCGCCGCTCTGGCGGGAGCGCAGTGACGTCGCGGCCGCCGATCAGCACGCGTCCGCTTGCGGGCCGGTGAAAGCCGGCGATGGTTTCCAGCGTCACCGACTTGCCGGCGCCGTTCGGTCCAAGGATGACGAGAATCTCGCCCCGGGAAACCGCGAAATCGATCTTCCTGAGACGGAACGCGCCAAGCGTGAGTGTAAGCGCCTCGACGCAAACGCCCGCGCTCATCGGCTTTCTTGCGGCTGCCCGCCGCGCTGCGCCAGCGCGCGCAACAGCACGAACAAAACCAGTGAGACAATGAGCAGCAGAACTGCGGCGCTGGCGGCCTGATCGAGCCCGAAGCGCAAGAACAGTTCGTAGATCTTCACCGGCGCCGTCATCGGGTAATAGACCAGGATCACGACAGCGCCGAACTCGCTGATCGACCGCGCATAAGTGAGTGTGACGCCGGTCATGATGCTGCGCCGCGCCAGCGGCAGTGAGATGCGCAGGAAAGTCTGCCACGGTCCGAGCCCCAGCGTGCGGGCGATCTTCTCCAGCCGCGGGTCGACGGCTTCGAAGCCGATGCGCGCGGCATTGACCGTATAGGGTGCGGAGACGAACAGCATGGCCGCCACGATGCCGGCGATGGTGCCCCAGAATTTCAGTCCAACCAGCGTCTGCATCGGTTCGCCCAGCACGCCGTGCCGGCCGAACACCAGGAGCAGCGCGATGCCGGCGACGGTATGCGGCACGGCGAGCGGCAGGTCGATCAGCGCGGCAATGATCCCTTTGCCGGGGAACGCCGTACGCGCCAGCGCATAGGCAAGCGGCACCCCGACCAGCGCCGCGAGCGCAGCGGACAAGAATGCGCCTTCGAGGCTGAGGCCGATGGCGTCGCGCACGTCGGCCATGCTTGCAACAGTGGCAAGGCTCATCCCCGATTGCGTGAGCGCCAATGCGATGAGCGGAATGACGAGAAAGGCCAACAGCAGGCTGCCGAGCAGCCAGCAGACTAGATAAAGCCCGCCCGGACGGCTGGAAGCGGAGCGGAACCGCCACAGCTTATCTGCCGCTAGCATAGCCTTGGCGTCCATACGGTCCTCTCCTCGTCAACTGCCGGGCCAAGGCTTGACCAGAGCCTTAAGCTCGGTCGGCATGGCATCGACATTGACCGCATAGGCCGGGCTGAATTCGCCGAAGCCGCTGCGCTTCATGACCGCCTGACCCTCCGGCCTAAGCAGCAAAGCGACGTATTTCGCCGCCAAGCCGGCGTTCTTGCTGCCATTGACGACGGTGATGGCGTAGACGATCGGCTTACCGGCAAGATCGCCGTTCTTGGTATGGGCGACGCCGTTTTGGTAATCGGCAGAGTCAGCCGGATTGCTGAGATCGATTTTTGCCGGCAAGTCGATAAACTTGAGATGATGTTGCATGGCGTCGGAGCGGTAGATCGCAAGATAATCGATCTGCCCGAGTTGCAGCGCGGATATCAAGGAGGTTTCAGTGTCGCGCATGTTGGTTAGCGGCGCATTGGCCAGCACGTTCTGCTCCAGGCCGGGCGCTTTGTAATAGGTCTCGGCAAGGTTGAGCATCTGCACGGTCTGGTAGCCGGACGGGTCGGTGTCGGGATTGGAGCGACCGATCTCGACGCCGCTGCGCGCTAGCACCTTGTACCAATTCTGCGAATTGACCTCATTGGCGTATTTGCTCTTGTCGGTGTAGACGAAAGTGATCGCGTTGCGGGCGAAGCCCGCATACCAGCCGGCCGAGGCAGGTTTACCGAATATGTATTTGGGGATGACGTTATAGTCGGCGACCGCCAGCAGATCGGCGTCCTGGTGCAGGTCGGTAATTCTTTTGGCCATCATGACGCTGCCGCCATACTGCGCCTGCACGGCGACGTTCGGATATTTCTGCTCGAACAACGCATTGACCGTCTTGAACGGCACCGCCAGAGTGCCGGCGGCAAAAACCGTGAGCGTAACCGAAGGGCCTGTCTGTGCAGCCAATCCGGCCGCGCCCATCGTGGAAATCAAAGCGATGGTCGCGAAGCAAAGCGAATGAGAATGCTTCATGATTCCGTGCCTGGTTTGAAAGTTCGGCCAATTCCGTGATCTGCGGGGTAACGCATAGCACCTGCCCGCATAGAGAGTTTGAAATTTCTACAGAATCCCGCAAGCTGCCCGAGGGCCGATTGTGGCTCTCGCCGTCTTACTCGCCCGGATAGAGCCTCGCCATTTCCCCGGTCCTCAAAGTCGTCAGCCTGGTGATTTTCGCCTCGACGCTGTTCACGCGGGCGGTTGACCCCGTGATTCCGCGCATCGCCGCCGATATCGGCGTCGACGTGAAGACGGTGGCGTTGCTGTCGACGGCCTTCACTTTTCCCTATGCCATGCTGCAACCGGCGCTCGGCACGATCGGAGATTTTTTCGGCAAGACCCGGCTCATGAATGCGAGCCTCGCCATCGTGGTGACGACGACGCTGGTCTGTGCCTTCGCCAGCAGTTTCTCGTTGCTCGTGACCATGCGGATCATTGCCGGCGTATTTGCCGGCGGCATTTTTCCGGTCGGCATGGCGATCATCGGCGACCTCGTGCCGGTGCACGAGCGGCAGGTGGCGATCGGTCGCCTGCTTGCCGTTGGGCTTACCGGCAATCTCATCGGCGCCACGGTCTCCGGCGTGATCGGCGATCTGTTGGGGTGGCGCGGCGTGTTCTTCTCGATCGGCACCTTCGGGCTCATTGTCGCCGTCATTGCGTTCTTTGCCTTCCGCGGCATGCGGGTGGCAAAATCAAAGCCCTTCAATTTGGCCGCGGCCGCGGCTGGATTTCAGGGCGTGCTGGCCGATCCACGGGCCAAGATTTGTTTCGGCTCCGTGTTTTTCGAAGGCATCGTCATCTACGGTCTGTTTCCCTACGTGGCGCTATTGCTGCTGATGAGCGGACAGACGCATTCCTCGTATGCCGGTCTCGTGATCGCCGGATTTGGCCTCGGCGGCATCCTCTATTCGCTGACGTTGCCTCTGTTCGTCATGCGGGTGACGGAACGACAATTGATGTTGTCGGGCGCCAGTATTGCCGCAACCGCCTTCATCCTGATCAGCTTGAACATGCCTTGGTACGTCCAGGCGGCCATCTTTGTCATGTTCGGCATCGGCTTCTACATGCTGCACAATTGCATCCAGCTCCACGTCACCGACCTGACCCAGACTTCGCGCGGCGCGGCGCTGTCGCTGCATTCGTGCTCGTTCTATTTCGGCCAGGCGATCGGGCCGATCTATTATGGTTTTGCCTTCGGGCACGTTGGCATCGGCCGCCCGCCGCTTGTCGGCGCCGCCGTGATCCTGACGGTCGGGCTGGTGTGCGCCCGCCTGCTGCGGCATCGGCGGCGCCAACCGGGCCTTGTCGAGGCGCCCTAAATCCCCCATCATAATAAGCGCATAGGCCTGGGGTGCCGCGAAAAAGACGCGGCTGAGATCAAACCCATCGAACCTGTCTGGGTCATACCAGCGAAGGGAGCCGCTTCTGACGAACCACTCGCCACACACCGCAGCAAGGCCAAAGGTCGCCATCATCGGCGCCGGCGTCGTCGGATTGGGCATCGCTTGGCGGCTGGCCGCGCGCGGAGCGAGAGTTGCCGTGTTCGACCGCGCCGCAGCCGGGTCCGGGGCGAGCCACGCGGCAGCCGGCATGCTCGCGGCCTGCTGCGAAGCCGAGCCCGGGGAGGAAGCCTTGGTCGCGCTCGGCCGCGATAGCCAGGCGCGCTGGCCGGGCTTCGCCGACGAACTCAAAGCGGCAAGCGGCATCGATGTCGAATTACGGCGCGAGGGCACGCTGGTGCTTGCCCTGACCGCCGATGATCAGGCCGAGATCGCGCATCGCTTGGAGTTTCAGCGCCAGCTCGATCTGCCGCTGGAATGGCTATCAGCCGCGCAGACACGCGCGCGCGAGCCGCACCTTGCTGGAAAGATTGCGGGTGCGCTGCTTTCGCCGCAGGACCATCAAGTCGATAACCGCAAGCTGGTGCAGGCCCTGCGTATCGCGGCTGAGACCGCCGGAGCGACGATTCACGAGCATCGGCCGGTCAAGGAAATCATTGTGCAAGGCGGCCGCGCCAAGGGCGTAGCGTTCGGCGACGGAACGACCGCGGCAGCCGACGTCGTGGTGCTCGCCGCCGGCGCCTGGTCGCGCGGCATCGGCGGATTGCCGCCGGATCGGCGGCCGCCGGTCCGCCCGGTGAAGGGCCAAATGCTGGCGCTGCGCATGGACGCCGCGGCTCCGCTGCTCAATCACGTGCTGTGGGCGCCCGGCGCTTACCTTGTGCCGCGCCGCGATGGCCGGCTGATCGTCGGCGGCACTGTCGAGGAGAAGGGATTTGACGAAAAAATCACGGCGGGCGGCGTGATGGCGCTGCTTGATGCGGCGTGGCGCGCGGTGCCCGCGGTCGAGGAGCTTGCAATCGATGAGATTTGGGTCGGTCATCGGCCGGGCAGCCGCGACGATGCGCCGATCCTCGGTCCGGGACCGCTTGAAGGTTTGTTTTATGCAACCGGTCATCACCGCAACGGCATCCTGCTGACGCCGGTCACCGCCGACGCCATGGCGCGGCTCGTGCTCGATCATGTCGTCGAGCCGGCGATCCGCCCGTTTGGCCTCGAGCGCTTCCTGCCGGCGCGCGCAGCCGAGTGATTTGTTGATTGTCGTGGAGACGCCTATGACGCAACCGCAAATCCGCGTAAACGGCGAAAACGAGCCGCTCGGCGTCGCGACTCTGGAAGCGCTGCTCGCGGAAAAAGCGGTCGACACCGCCCAGCGCGGCATTGCGGTCGCGCTCAACGGCGCCGTGGTGCCTCGCTCGGCGTGGCCGGCGACACCGCTTAAACCTGGCGACAGCGTCGAGATCGTCCGCGCCCGGCAGGGAGGCTAGGGCGATGGCATTGCATGGGCTTACTGTCCGCTCGGACCCACGAAAGCGGGGGCCCAGTTCTGTCGGATACAGCGAAGGCTTGATGGATTTCCGCTGACGTGGAAATGAGCGGAACAAAGCTTTGGAGTGAGAACAAATGTCCGATCCGCTGATCATTGCCGGCCGCGAGTTCCGTTCGCGGTTGTTTCTCGGCACCGCCGGCTATCCCAATCGCAAGATCATGCTCGACTCGGTGACCGCGAGCGGCACGGAGATGGTCACCGCCGCGATCCGCCGCATCAGCCTCGCTGGCGACGACGAGAGCCTGATCGACGTGCTGGGCGAGCGCGTGCGCTTCTTGCCCAACACTGCCGGTTGCCAGACCGCCAAGGATGCGGTGCTGACCGCCGAACTGGCGCGTGAAGCGCTCGATACCAACTGGATCAAGCTGGAAGTGATCGGCGACCGCGAACTCCTCTATCCCGACGTCGAGGAATTGGTGCGCGCAACTCAAATGCTGGTGGCGAAGGGATTTGTCGTGCTGCCATATTGCACCGAGGATCCGGTAACTTGCCGCAAGCTCGCGGACGCCGGCGCTGCTGCGGTGATGCCGATGGGCTCGCCGATCGGCTCCGGTCTCGGCATATCGAACCCGCATCTGATTGAGCTCGTCTGCGCCCGTTCTCCGGTGCCGGTGGTGCTCGATGCCGGCATCGGCACTGCCTCCGACGCGGCGCTCGCCATGGAGCTTGGTTGCGTCGCGGTTCTCATCAACACGGCAATATCGAAGGCGCGAGATCCAGTGCTGATGGCAAGTTCAATGCGCGCGGCGGTGGAAGCGGGGCGGTTGTCGCGGCTCGCCGGTCGCATTGCCAAGCGCAGCCATGCCGAGCCGTCGAGCCCGCAATTCGGCTTGGTGGGGACCTAACAGCGCCACCGCTTCAAGAATTGCGGCCTAGGAAGAGGGTCGGATCTCAACGTTTCGCGGAAGAACGCGAATCCGGGCGGATTCGTTGAGGAAAAACGACGGCGTCGTCTTCACCGGCCCTGCCTGCGGCGACCGGAGACGTTGCGCCAATTTGCTGAGCGCCGCTTCAATCTCTGCAATGCGGTCGTCGGCGTCGTCGGGGCCAGGCACCAGAGTGGGCGAATAAGTAAGCTGCGCGGGTATCGGCTGCCAAGCGGTCACGCTCTCGATCAAGACCGGCTCTCGCCGTTCGATATGGATTTTTTGCCGTCGCCCGAACGCTTTTGTCAGCATCCGGCGCATCAGCATCCCGGCAATCAGCAGGACGATGATGCCGGCCAATTTCATTGCGGCAGGCAAGTCTTGTCGAGAAGCCTTCCCTTGGCGGGCACTGGCCGCCGCTGGCGGCGCCGGATGGGCGTTCGAGCCGTCTTGATCACTCTTGGCGGGTGCTGCCGGCAATACCTGTTTCGCGGTTCCCGCCACCGGTTTGATGGTTGTCGTCGCTGCGCCAGTGTTTGTGGTCAGCGAGGCCGCGTCAGTCGGGGGTTTTGCGGCGGCCGCGGCGGGAATGCTTGGCGCTGTCGCCGCTTGCCTCCCGGCATCGGCCTTTGTTGCCGCAGGCGCACTCGCCGCGTCGTTGTCGATCACCGGCGCTGGAGGATCAGGCCAGGTGAAGCTTGCGGCACTGGCGGGCGGCCGAGGGTCATTCCAGGACGCGGGATTGATATTCGCCTCACTCCCGGGATGCGCGCTGGCGTCCGGTGCGCTCATTGCAGCCTGGACGCGTCGCGCCAGCTTGTCATCGGCGGCTCGATCGGGGTTGGCTTGAGCGGCTGGAGCTTGGGGCTTTAAATACCAGCACTTACGCTGGCTGGCCTGATCCGTGTGGTAGAACCAATGGCTGCCTGCCGGGGCCGGCGCATTTGGCGCGGCGAGGCAAGCGTCTTGGGCGCGGGCAGCGCTGCTGCCCAAGCCCGCCCCCACCAGCGCCGTCAGCACCATGGCGGCCGCTGGGATCATTGCGGCTTTGGCCGTCATGAGCCCCACCCCCTTACCATCGGGTCAAATATGTCAGCGCCGAATTTGGCCTCAATGCGACGTAAATTCGACTATCCCAGTGAGAATGCGACTACAAGGCGGCTGCCGGCTGCTGATTAGCCGAGTATCTCGCGCACCAGCGGGATCACCTTCGTCCCATAGAGCTCGATGCTGCGCATGAGCTTGCCGTGCGGCAGCGTGCCGGAGCTGTATTTCATGTCGAAACGCGCGATGCCCAGCGCCTTTGCGGTTGTCGCGATTTTGCGCGCAACCGTTTCCGGCGATCCGACATTGAGCGCGCCGTGATCGGCTTCCTGGTCGAATGACGCCTTTGTCACTGGCGGCCAGCCGCGCTCGGCGCCAATCCGGTCCCGCATGGTCTTGTAGTGAGGCCAAAGTTCTTCACGCGCTTGCGTATCGCTTTCCGCCACATAGCCGTGCGAATGCAGCCCGATGGCCTGTGCGGGTTTGCCAAGCTGCGCGAAGGCGCGATGGTAGAGATCGACATAGGGAAGGAAACGCTTCGGATTGCCGCCGATGATGGCGAGCATCAGCGGCAGATCGTAGCGGGCGGCGCGGACAACCGAATCCGGGCTACCGCCGACGCCGACCCAGGTTCGAAGCGGTTTGGTTTCGATCGGCGGAAAAACGCGCTGGTTGGTGAGGGCGGGGCGCGTCTTGCCCCGCCACGTCACGGAATCGTTCCTGATCAAAGCTGCGAACAGATCGAGCTTCTCTTCGAACAGTTCCTCGTATTGCGCGAGGTCGTAGCCGAACAGCGGAAAGGACTCGGTGAAGGAGCCGCGACCCAGCGTGATCTCTGCCCGTCCGTTGGAGGCGGCGTTGAGCGTCGAGAACCGCTCGAACACGCGCACCGGATCGTCCGAGCTGAGCACGGTCACCGCCGAGCCGAGAACAATCCGCTCGGTGCGCCCGGCAATCGCGGCGAGCACGACCTCGGGAGCCGACACGGCGAAGTCGGGCCGGTGGTGCTCGCCGACGCCGAAGGCATCGATGCCAAGCGCGTCGGCGAGCACCGCCTCCTCGATCACGTCGCGGATGACTTGCGCGTGCGCCAGCAGGCGGTCGCCGGGTCCGGCGGTGATGTCGCCGAACGTATCGAGCCCGAATTCCATTTGCTGGGGCATGTGTTTGCGGCTCGCGCGGAGCGGCGCGATGGCCTTGGCCGTGTCTCGGAAAATGCTTTAGCGATCACGCGACAGGTAAACTGCGCGCATCGCCGGCGCAACTGCCGGACTGCGGAAACGATGGCGTGGTCATTTCGATGCGCGGTGGAGAGGGCCGGCCTGGGCTCTACCGGCTACATCGCCAAGTGGACAACCGCTGGCCGATGGAGCGCACGGTTCACGCTGGTCGGGATGTCAAGCGACGCAGTCTCGGTACGATCCTAGGCGGCGATCGGCGCCGCGAGATCAACCGGCAGCGAAAACAGTTTCCTACCCTCGGCGTTGCGTACCTCGACCGACCAGCCCTTCCAAACTCCGTCCAGGCTGTTCTTCAAGGACTGCGCGGTCGCCTCGGCAAACTCGAAGGCGTGCTTCGAGCTCAGGAACTCGTCGCCTTGATAGTCGTACAGCGATTGGCCTTTCGCCGTGTAATCGAAGAAGTAGCGTTTCATGCCGAACCTGCTGAAAGCTGTTTCGGCAGCGGATATAGCAACGGCCTGCTATGGTGGGCTTAAATTAATAAGTAAAGATGGATCAGAATAAGCATCTTCCGAGGTGCGATCGTAACACCGCTTTTGCCCTGGCTTGTTGCATTTGATTAAGAGTGTAGGTTCTGGCGAGCCGCACAACGCACAACGCGCAGCGTAGTGAAACCGCCGCCAGGAGATACGCTGAAAATCTGGCCGTGGATAGGCGAGTGAGCCTAATGGGGGAGGGTTTCATGACAGGAGTGAGAGCGTTTGCATTCGGCTTGGTCGTTCTACTGGTGCCAGCGAATTTCACTGCCGCGCAGACCACAGCGAGCTTTTGCAAACGTATCGGGCAAGCTTTGTTCGTATGGCGTGATGGGTTTAAGGGATGCTGCTTTAGAGGACAACACGCGGTAATGCAGAATGTGCAAGGTCACGAACATGAGTGCACCGGCGGGCATAGTCTGCATTACCAGATTGGCGAATGTCGCTGTACGTTTCGATCGTGGCGCTGTGCAGTCCTTGCGAACGGTCAACACGTATGTATGCCGTAGGAGATGAAAAAAGCTTGGCTGCGAGGGTTGTTCGCCTCACGGTCGGCGTCATCTTGCAGGGGCCGTGCCGGCGGAAGCCGGTAGTCCGGTGCCGCAGATCGTGTCTGTGCTCGGTCATCTAACAGAAAAACAAGCACTGCATTACGTCCGGCTCACAGGTCCGCGGATTGAACTGGAAACAAGGTTGCTAAGTATTTGGCTTTGGAGCTTGTGGCGGAAGGGGTGAGATTCGAACTCACGAGGGAGCAAAACCCCCTGCCGGTTTTCAAGACCGGTGCCTTAAACCACTCGGCCACCCTTCCGAATCTGCAATATCAAGTCCTTCGCCATATATCGCACTTCGGCAATCCGGCAACGCCTCGTCATTTGGACGGAATGTCGCGCTGTGCATTATAACCGGGACACAACACCGTGCTGCGGCCAAAGGTGCCCCGACCAAACCTCACGATGTAGGCTAGGCCGGCGGAGAGCGCGGGGTCAGCGCGAGCATGCGCCGCGTCTGTGCAAAGCCGCCGTTTGAACAAGCGCTCTGCGCAATTTAGCCGCAAGATTGAGTTTGCATGGCAACCTAGGTTCGGGGGAGACGCCCGCGGCACGGCTTAGACTGAAATCGAGCCGGTCAAAGCCGCCGGGAACGAATGCGACGGCCATTGATGGCCGGCGATGAATCCTTTCGCGCCTATATGGGACGGGAGGGTGCCGTGGGTGACGGCTTTTGGATTCGAATAGATTGGGCGGCGTTGTTGATTTGGACCGTTGTGATCGCAGCGATTAGTGCAACAGCGATGTTGGCTGACATTCACTAGGCGACCAGATTGCTGCTCCCGCTCGTCCTGCCAGCCGGTCAGCATGGATGTCGGCAAATCGCCGAGGTTGTTTCACTCCGCCAATCGACGTGCCGGCGAGACTATCAGGTTCGCTAGGCGCTGTTCTTTCGTTGACGGTTTTGCCCTCTGGCTGCGGCAAGCTGGCGGTAACGGTCGGCGACTTTCAGGTAACGAGCTCGTACATTCGGACTGGCAGTATTCTCCGCGAAATGCTCGCACCGTACTGCAACTTTCCGAAGCATCCTTAGTCTGATGGCGGGAATCTGGCTCTCGCTCATTTGGTCGCGCCTCCTGGTGTCGCGCGTGAAGCGATTGTTCCATCCAGCAGTCGCCTAAGACCATCAGGGAATCACCTGAAAATCCACTTGGGTTTCTCGGTATGCCAATGTCCGGCTTGCCGCGGATTCTCTTCGAGACGCGCTTGCCATTCGCGGAGCGGATGGCAACTAATATTGGCGTCGTCCGCGGCTTGGTCCAAGCGCGCTGAAAGTCCGGCGCTGCCGCATTCGGCGCAAACTTTAGCCGGACTTTGATTCCGGAATAATCGGAGGATAGGCGAACCCGACCGCACATGCGCTCGATGTTGGCGTTCTCGACCGACGGTGTCTGCACGGCCGCTTTGTATGCAGCGTAGAGCTTTGGGGAAAAACGCATGGCTTCCGCCAATCTTACAACGCAGCTCGATTTCGCGGTCACCGCGATGTCCTTTGACTTTCAAACAGTCATCGGCGTGCTGGTGCAGATTGCTATTGCCGGCGGTTGCGCGTGGGCCGCCGGTTACTTTTCGGAACGAATTAATGGGCGCGTCGGGAAGGCCCTAATGACTTGGCCGCTTTACGGTCTGGCTTTTATTCTTGGGTCGATCGTTGTCGTCAAAATTCTGCTGAGTATGCTCGAATCAGTCATACCCTGGCTCGGAAGCGTCATCACTTCAGAATGAGGCGCCAGGGCTTTCGCGACGAGCCTAAAGCTCCCTGGTCAATCGAATAAGGACCGCCACCGCTGATTGCGATGGCAAAGTACACCCGCCGCCGCTCAGCAGCACTCGGCCATGCTTCCATCGGTCTCCGCAAATCGCTTGAGCTTGGCTCCAAATTTTGGACCAAGCGGTCGGTTTGGAGGACGTGGCCTCATCAGTCGCGGGTCGCCAATGCGGGACATATCGAGTGAAGACGCAACGCCGGCGCACAGACGATTGATTCTGCACGACTTTAGGAGCGTTTTGTCGCAGCACAAGCGGCCGGAAAATGGGCGATAATTGCAGCGGCCCGATGCGGTTTTCGATGCCCACTTCGGAGCCTTCGCTCTAAGATGCATCGAGATTGCAAAGCGACAAACCAAGCTGTGAGATGGTGATGCCTAAGAACCGCGCGTTTCTCCTTTCCCTCGTCGTGATCGGCACGCTTGCCGCAGGCCTGCCGGCGCGGGCCGCGGATTTTTACAGAGGCAAGATGCTGACCATCGTCGTCGGTTTCTCGCCCGCCGGCGGATACGACAATTATGCGCGCAATCTTGCCCGCTACATCGGCAATCACATTCCGGGCAATCCGACGGTCATCGTGCAGAACATGCCGGGGGCCGGCAGCTTGACCTCGGTGCGCTATCTCAATCTCACCGCGCCGAAGGACGGCACGGTCATGACGATCTTCAATCCGGGCCTCGTCACGCAGTCCATCGTCCAGCCGGACAAGGTTCAACTCGATTTCCGGAGATATGCCTGGATTGGGGTCGTCACGCCGGACACCCGGGTCTGCTACGGCTATGACGATCATGGCCCCAAGACCTGGGATCAGCTGCTGCACGGCAAGCAGTTCATCCTCGGATCGACCGGCAAGGGTTCCGGCAATTACATCAACGGGGCGACGCTGCGCGAAGTATTCCACGCTCCGGTCAAGCAAATCATGGGATATCCCGGCAGCGCGGAGCAGCGTCTGGCGATCGAGCAGGGTGCGCTGGACGGCGATTGCGGGTCCTACAGCAGCATTCCGCAGGACTGGATCGACAAGGGCCTCGTACATGCCTTCGTCCGCTTCACCAAGAGCCGGCCGTCCGAGATTCCACAGAGTGCCGTCTACATCGGCACCTTCGCCAAGGACGATCAGCAAAGGCAGCTTATCAATCTGTTGAACGGTGGCGACGAAGTGGGACGGCCGTTCATCATGTCGAGCGACGTGCCGGCGGATCACATTGCGATCATGCGCAAGGCGTTCGATGACACCATGAAGGATCCTAAATTCCTTGCCGACATGGCGAAGGAACAGCTTCCGGTCCATCCTTTGACCGGTCAACAGGCTGAAGCCATTGTCAAAGAGTTGATCAGCGCGCCGCCCGCGGTCGTGGCGGCGGCAAAGCCCATCTACGAGTAGCGCTCTTTTCAAGTGCTCCCTCGCCCGCAAGTGAGGGCGAGCGACTGAACGCGTTGCGGCGGCCCGATTGGTGCGACGGCAATGGTCCGTTCACTATGGGCATCGCTTCCCCCATTTCCGCCACAATGTGACCACGCTGGACTCCGATATACTTTCAGGCAGGGACGGGGACGATGCGGGGTCGGGCTAGCTCGGCTGCAAGACGGGTTGCTTTGGCCGGCGCCGCCGCCGTCCTCTGCCTTTTCCTCGCCCAATGCGCCAGTTCCGGCAGGGTCGATGAACGCTACGGCGTGGCTGCAAGTCCGCGGGTCGTCGACTCCGGCGAACCCGTGCCCAAAGGCGGCGGAGTCTATCGCGTCGGAACGCCCTATGTGGTCGCCGGGAGGCTCTACGTCCCGGAATCGGACCCCCATTATAGGGCGGTTGGTCTTGCCTCCTGGTATGGCCAAGATTTTCACGGCCGCTATACCGCCAACGGCGAAATCTTCGATCTCAATGGCATCACGGCGGCACACCCCACGTTGCCATTGCCGAGCTATGTGCGCGTGACGAATCTGCAAAATGGTCGCTCGCTCATCGTCCGTGTCAACGACCGCGGCCCCTATTCCGGCAACCGCATCATCGACGTCTCGCAGCGGGCCGCGCATCTTTTGGGTTTCCGCAAGCGCGGGACTGCCTGGGTGCGCGTCGAATATGTCGGGCGAGCGCCGATTGCGGGCTCGGATGACCGGATGCTTGAAGCGACGCTGCGGCGAAACTCACCGGCTCCGCTGCCCAGCGACATAAGGCTTGCCGGTTTCCCTGCCCAGCCTCCGCCAATCAGCTATCCCCGCTTGGCCAGCGTCCTGCCGGATCAGGAAATGTCCGATCCACCGCCTGTGCAGCCTATGTCCTTCTCCGATCCGCCGAGAGGCCTTGATGGTACCGACCAGTTCCTCAACGGTCGCGGGCTCTATTGATTGATCTTACGCTCGGTCGCGACGATCCGACCAAGCTGGATTCGGATTGCCTCAATACGGGCTTGCACATGCGCTATTGTGTGCGACATTTTCGGGTGACAATTGGGGGCTCTGAGAGCCGGAGGCCACTGTGCGAGTCGGTTGTCGCCACGCTGCACTAGGGGCGAGGGCGCTGTGCATTGTCGCCGCGAGCCTGCTGCTTGTTGCCGTCGCCCGGGCCGCGATCAGTTTGACCCCGAAGGACGACACGTTTCAGACCAATGTCCCCGCCGCGATCTTGCTCGATCCCGACAGCGACAGCGTGCTGTTTGAGAAAAATGGCGACAAGCCCGTCGCTCCGGCAAGCCTTGCCAAGCTGATGACGCTGGAATTCGTGTTCAACGAGCTCAAGCACGGCCGGATCAAGCTGGATGACGAGTATCTCATCAGCGAGAACGCTTGGCGCAAAGGCGGCGCGCCATCGCACGGCTCAACGATGTTCGCGGCAATCAACAGCCGCGTGAGTTTGGAAGACCTCATCCGCGGCATTGTCGTGGATTCCGCCAATGACGCTTGCATCGCCATTGCCGAGGCGCTGGCCGGCAACGAAACGGCGTTCGGCGAAATGCTCACCAAGCGTGCGCGCCAAATCGGGCTCGAACATTCGACCTTCACCAACGCAACCGGTTATTCCGATCCCGATATGCAGGTCACGGTCCGCGACATGGCGCAACTCGCGCGCCACATCATCCAGAGCTATCCCGAGTATTATCCGTATTTCGCCGAGCGCGAATTCACTTGGAACAAGATCAAGCAGCAGAATCGAAATCCCTTGCTCGGCGCCGGCATCGGCGCCGACGGGCTCAAAACTGGGGAAACGGCGGACGCGGGCTACAACCTGGTCGGCTCGGCGGTGCAGGACAACCTGCGGCTTATCGTTGTGATCGCCGGCGCGAAATCCGATAAGGAGCGCGCTGAGGAAGCGCGCAAATTGCTTGATTGGGGATTCCATGGATTTGAGGCGCGCGTCCTGTTTGCCGAAGGCCAGACCGTCGGCGAGGCCAAGGTGTTCGGCGGCGACACCAGCTACGTTCCGCTGGTCGGCCCCGGCACCATCCGCGTCATGATTCCACGCCATAGCGACCAACCGCTGCTCGCGCGCATTGTCTATACCGGGCCGGTCCCGGCTCCCATTACCAAGGGTCAGCAGATCGGAGAACTCAAAGTGTGGCGCGGCGACGATCTGGCGCTCGATGTGCCGCTGACAGCTGCGGAGGACGTCGGCAAGGGCACGATGTCCCAGCGCGCCATGGACGGCGCCACCGAGTTGATGATCGGCCTGTTGCGGGCGGGCGTGGATAAGCTGTGATCACCACCGCCTGCTGCCGCGCAGCCGTGCAAGCGCTCCCGTCGCCGCTTATATTGCGCCTTGCAAACATGAATTGGACCTCAAATTTCATGTTCGAAAACACCCGTAAGCCGTTGATGCAGCTAATCTCGCGACGAAGAGGACGCGTCTCGCGGCGACCGGCGCAATCGGGGTCGCACGGCTGATATGCGCGGACGATTCATCACGTTTGAGGGTGGCGAGGGCACCGGGAAGTCGACCCAGGCGGCGATGTTGGCGCTCCGGCTGGAATCGTTCGGTCTCGGCGTGCTGCTGACACGCGAACCCGGGGGTTCACCGGGCGCCGAGATCATACGACACGTTCTGTTGTCCGGAGCGGCCAAGCCGTTCGGGCCGGAGGCCGAGGCGATGCTGTTTGCCGCGGCCCGCAATGACCATGTTCGCTGCACGATCGAGCCGGCGCTCGCCTCTGGCAAATGGGTCATATGCGATCGTTTTGTCGATTCCACGCGCGTCTATCAAGGCACGCTGGGCGCCGTCGATGCGCGATTTATCAAGGCGCTGGAACGGGTATCGCTGGGCGGGCTGAATCCCGAGCTTACGTTTGTTCTCGACCTGCCGGCTGAAATCGGCCTCGAGCGGGCGGCCTCCCGCCGGAGTGGATCGAACCCCGATCGCTTCGAGGGCGAGCAAATCGGATTTCATGAACGACTGCGCGAGGCCTATCTCGCGCTTGCGGCCTCCGAGCCGGGGCGTTGCGTGATTCTCGATGCGCGCGCCAGCAAAGAGACAGTGGCCAGGCGCGTGTGGGACACCGTTCAGGCCCGGCTCAAACCGGCCATGGCCCCCGTAACCTTCGAAAACCTGGCGTCATGAGCGCGCCGACCGGCGAGACGATCGACGCGCCGCACCCGCGCGCTACGGCCTTGCTGTTCGGCCACGGCGGGGCGGAAGCGGCATTTCTGGCCGCCTATCGCAGCGGACGCGTTCCACACGCCTTGCTCATCATCGGTGCAAAGGGCATCGGCAAAGCGACGCTGGCCTATCGCGTTGCGCGGTTCGTGCTCGCGCACCCCGATCCCTTTGCGTCAGAGGTTCAAGCGGCGACATCGCTGGCACTCGATCCGGCGCATCCGGTGGCTCGCCGCATCGCGGCGCAGGCGCAGGGCGATCTCCTCATCCTGGAGCGCACACCGAACGACAAGGGTGTGTTGCGGCAGCAGATCGCGGTCGAGGACGTGCGCCGCACGGTGTCCTTTTTCGGCTCGACGGCGGGGGAGGGCGGTTGGCGGATCGGCATTGTGGATGCGGTGGACGAACTCAACCGAGCAGGCGCCAATGCCCTGCTCAAAGTGCTCGAGGAACCTCCGCAGCGCGCGCTGTTGCTGCTGGTGAGCAATTCCGCAGCGCGGGTGCCGGCGACGCTGCGCTCGCGCTGCCGCATTCTCGCGCTGCGGCTGCTCGCCGACGCCGACGTGGCGGCCGCGGTCGGCGCCGCAATCGACAAGCCGGCGTCAGATCCCGAAATCGTTGCGGCCGCCGCCGCGGCGGAAGGCAGTGTCGCGCGCGCTATGGCCTTGCTGGACGGTGACGCGCTCGAATTGCGCCAGCAGGCGCTGGCCTTGCTCGACCGGCTGCCGGCGGTTGACGCCAAGGCGCTCCATGCTCTCGGCGAGGCGATTGCCGGCACCGACGCGGCACCGCTTGCAGCGTTCATCGACACCGTCAATGCCTGGCTGTCGCGCCGTCTCGACGGCGGCCGCGCCGAGATTGGCCGTCTGGCCCGGCTGGCCGAGGCCTCACAACGGATCAACGCGGCCGCGCGTGAGGCTGAAACCTACAATCTGGAGCGAAAGCCGCTGGTTTTTGGCGTATTCGGACTGCTTGCCGAGGCCACGAGCGGTTGATACCTACTATCGAGTCATGGCCGGGCTTGTCCCGGCCATCCACGTCTTAGAGCAGTCTGAGCACAATGGCCCAGAAACGCGAAGAAAAACGCCGTCGACCGGCACGAAAGCGTGTCGCGAGGGGAGGCGGCGTGCGCGCGACAGCCAGGACAAGAAACACGACGAGAAGGACATCCGCGAAGAAAAAGAGCGCGGCCGCTAAGCCGCGATCCAAGCCCAAGGCCAAAGCTAAACCCAATAAGCCGAAGGCTGATAAGCTCAAGTCCAAATCGACGGCTTCTCGAAGCCTCGCCCGCAAGCCCTATTACATCACGACCGCGATCGCCTATCCCAACGGCGCACCGCACATCGGCCACGCCTACGAGCTTATCGCCACCGACGCCATCGCCCGCTTCATGCGGCTCGACGGCCGCGACGTGTTCTTCCTGACCGGCACCGATGAGCACGGCATCAAAATGCTGCAAACTGCGGCAAAGGAAAATCTGACGCCGCGGGAGCTGATCGCACGCAACGTGCCGCGCTTCCAGGCCATGGTGGAGAAGTTCAATTGCTCGAACGACGATTACATCCGTACCACGGAGCCTCGCCATTACCGTGCCTCCGAAGCGATCTGGGAGCGCATGGCGGCCGCCGGCGATATCTATCTCGATAAATATTCGGGGTGGTACTCGGTGCGCGACGAGGCCTATTACGACGAGAGCGAAACGCATCTCGACGAGAAGGGCCAACGGCTCGGGCCGCAGGGCACGCCGGTCGAATGGGTCGAGGAGGAAAGCTATTTCTTCCGCCTCTCGGCCTATGCGGAGAAGCTGCTCAAGCTGTACGACGATCATCCGGATTTCGTGCTGCCGAAGGAGCGCATGAACGAAGTCGCCAGCTTCGTGCGCGGCGGGCTGCAGGATCTTTCGATCTCGCGCACCACTTTCGACTGGGGCGTGCCGGTGCCCGGCAATCCCAAGCATGTCATGTATGTTTGGGTCGATGCGCTGACGAATTACATTACCGCCGTCGGCTATCCCGATACGGCCAGCGAAACATTTCGCAAATATTGGCCGGCCGATCTGCACGTGATCGGCAAGGATATTGTGCGCTTCCACGCTGTGTACTGGCCGGCATTCCTGATGTCGGCCGGCATCGCGGTGCCGCGCCGCATCTTTTCGCACGGTTTTCTGTTCAATCGCGGCGAGAAAATGTCGAAATCGGTCGGCAACGTGGTCGATCCGTTTGCGCTGGCCGATGTCTATGGCGTCGATCCGCTGCGTTATTTCCTGTTGCGCGAAGTGCCGTTCGGCCAGGACGGCAATTACAGCCACGAGGGCATCGTCAACCGCATCAATGCCGATCTCGCCAACGACCTCGGCAATCTGGCGCAGCGCTCGCTGACCATGGTGACGCGCAATTTCTCCGGCGTGCTGCCGAAGCCGGGAGAATTGCGCCCGACGGATCAAGCGATCTTGGCCGCCGCCGACGCCATGGTCGGCAAGGCGCGCGAGGCGATGGCAATCCAGCAACTGCATCAGGTGCTCAACTCCATCTGGGCGGTGGTCGCCGAGGCCAATCGCTATTTTGCCGGCGAAGCGCCGTGGGCGCTGGCCAAGACCGATCCGCCGCGGCAGGGTACCATCCTCTATGTGACTGCGGAGGTGCTGCGGCAAATCGCGATCCTTGCCTTGCCGTTCGTGCCCGCTTCGGCAGACAAGCTGCTTGATCTTTTGGCGGTGCCGGCAGAACAGCGCGTCTTCGCATTCCTTGACGGATCGCACCGCATCGCCGCTGGCGCCCGCCTTCCGGCGCCGGCGCCGGTATTTCCGCGCTATGTCGAGCCCGAGGCGCAAGCTTCGCAATAAGAAGACAAGATGCTCATTGACAGCCATTGCCATCTCGATTTCCCCGATTTTGCCGACCAGCTCGATGCCGTTGTTGCCCGTGCTCGCGCCGCGGATATCGCGCGCATGGTCACCATCTGCACACGGGTCAACCGCCACGATGCCGTCCTCGCGATCGCCGAGCGATTCGACGACATCTTTTGCTCGGTCGGCACGCACCCGCACTACGCCCATGAAGAGTTGGACATCAGCACCGCCGATCTGGTCGCGCGCGCAAAAAATGCCAAGGTCGTTGCGCTCGGCGAGGCCGGCCTGGACTATCACTACGACAATGCTCCGCGCGAGGCGCAGGAACGTGGCTTTCGCAGCCACATCGCGGCAGCGCGCGATACCGGGTTGCCGCTTGTCATCCATTCGCGCGAGGCCGACGACGACACCGCGCGGATCCTTGAAGAAGAAACGGGGCAGGGGGCCTTCCCTGCCGTGTTGCACTGTTTCACCGGCGGGCGCGAGCTTGCTCAACGCGCGATCGCGCTCGGGCTCTTTATCTCGTTCACCGGCATCCTGACATTCAAAAATTCGGACAAATTGCGCGGCATTGCCGGCGAACTTCCGGCGGATCGCATCCTGGTCGAAACCGACTCGCCATACTTGGCGCCCGGCCGCTATCGCGGCAAGCGCTGCGAGCCGGCCTATGTGGTCGAGACCGCGAACGTGCTGGCCGAAACGCGCGGTGTTTCATTCGAGACCATTGCACGGCAGACCACCGAAAATTTCTTTCGCCTGTTCACCAAAGTGCCGCGCCCGGCTAACGCGGACAATTTTACACAACCGGCGCACGCTTGAGCGCTCGCACCATGACGCTGAAATTCACGATTCTTGGCTGTGGCTCGTCCGGCGGTGTTCCGCGGCCGGCCTTGGGTTGGGGCGATTGCGATCCGAAAAACCCGAAGAACCGGCGCCGGCGCACATCACTCCTGGTTGAGCAGCATGACACCGCCGGCGTGACACGAGTCTTGATCGACACTTCGCCCGATCTACGCGAGCAGCTTTTGGATGCCGAGGTCGATTGGCTCGACGCCGTGCTCTATACGCACGAACATGCCGATCACACCCACGGCATCGACGATCTGCGTGGCCTGTTCATCAAACGTCGGCAACGGGTCGATGTTTACCTCGACGAGCGCACCGCCAAGATGATGCACCAGCGATTCGGATACTGCTTTACCGCGCCGCCAGGCAGCGAGTATCCGCCAATCATAACCGAGCACCGCCTGACCGCGGCAATACCGATCACGGTCAATGGGCAGGGTGGGTCAATCACGGCGCTGCCGCTACTGCAAGACCACGGCGACATCGCCTCCTACGGTTTCCGCTTCGGCAGCCTCGCCTATTCGTGCGACCTTGTCGGCATGCCAGACGAAAGCGCTGACGCGCTCGCCGGCCTCGACGTCTGGATCGTCGACGCGCTCCGCTACCGCCCGCATCCAAGTCATTTCTCACTCGACGATGCGCTCCGTTGGATCGAGCGGCTCAAACCGCGCCGTGCCATTCTGACCAATCTGCACGCTGATCTCGACTACGAGGTGTTGCGCACCAAGCTGCCGGCAAACGTCGAGCCGGCCTTCGACGGGATGATGCTCAAAATCCACCGGTAGTGCGGGTTATGGAATTATATTCCATAATATGTCTTATGCGAATCGTGGCTGACGGCTCGCGGGGGCGCGCGCTCTGCAAAATCCCTGCCCTGGGCGCTAGACTTTGGCACTGGCGGACTGGGATTTTGGTACTGGCGTTCACGACATCTGGGCCCGGTCGCGGCGGTCAGAGTGCTCGGCCGATAGCGCCTGACCAGGTGCGTGGACGACACTGTCGGCCAGCTCAGGGTCACCGGGTCTTGGCCATCCGGATCGGTAACAGGACGATTGAGTGGAAACGATGAGCACGTTGCGGCAGCGCGGGTTCATGTTCGCCGGCGGGCCGTTCTCGTGTAACGGGATCGCCAAGATCGCAAGAGACTACGACCACTCGTTCGCCGTCACGCCCGACGCGCAGATCAAGCATGGCCGGACCAGCACACGATGGGGCGGGCTAGTCGCATTGGAGCCGTTCTATCGTATTTATTTGCATCCACCGGTTCTGGACGCCGGCCCG
>JASHQI010000326.1 GCA_030037645.1 Xanthobacteraceae bacterium | reverse complement strand
CGCGCATAGGCGAACACCAGCTCCTTCGTATCAGGCTTTTCGAGCAGCGAGATGATGCGAACTTCGGTGCCGCGCGTGGGCAAGTCGAACATTGTCCATTTGCCGGTCGCCGGTTCGTATTTGGCGATCTGATCGGTGGTCCACATCGACGCCCAGACGTTGTGATCTTTGTCGGGAACCGCGTGGTACGGCATGTTCGATTCCGGATGGGGGAACGGAATGAATTTCATGTCGTCAGTCTTGGTGTCGATGCGAATGAGGTTTCCGCCCCACGAATCCGCCACCCAGATCAAGCCGAGCTCGCGGTCGATACCGATACGGCGTGGGCCCTGCGACCACGGAAACGGCGTGCCGATGTCCCTGGGCGCATAGGTTGAGTAGAACTTGCGATCCGCATCGTCGACGAGCTTCACCTGCTCGGCGATCGGCGGCAATTTCCACTCCGTCGTCTTGCCGGTCTTGATGTCGCTTTTTTCGATCGTGTCGAACGCCATCTCGGTCCACCACGCGTTGCCGTCGGCGGTGCCGGCGATGCCGTAGGACGAGCCGATGCCGCCATTCGCGGTCGTCGGCGTCACCGAGGTGAATTCGGTAAAACGCGCGCTTTCCGGATCGAGCCGCAGCGCCCCCTTCACCGTGGTGGCCCAGATATAGCCTTCGCCGTCATAGCTGATCGTGACCGGCCCATCGATTGGCGCCATGCCTTGCGGCGGCAGGAACACGTCGAGCTTTTCCGTCTTGGGATTGATCCGCGCGAGCCCGCCCCTCGGCATCCAGACGTTGAACCAGATCATGCCTTTGCCGTCGCGAATGAGGCCGTGGGCGTTGGCGGCAAGACCGTTCTGCGCAGCCACCTTGAAAAACTTGACTTCGCCCGTCTTGGCATCGATGCGGCCGACCGAGCCGCGCTTGGTGGGCGCGATCACCGCAAACCACAGATTGCCGTCAAGATCGGCCGCCGCGTCGTGCGGCAGCGAGCCGACGCGCGAGGGCGTGCCTTTGGTCCAGTCGCTGCCGTCGTTCGGCGAGTGTTTCGCCGGCAAGTCCTGATCGGGATTGAGCGGGATGTCGTACTCGCGGAACACGACACGCGCAGCTTCGTCCGATGGCCGTGGTCGCGTGGTAATGCGGAAGCCGCTTTCGCCCGGACCGCGCACCTTGGCAAGGTAATGCGCTAGCTCGTCCTGATGAAAATTGAGCACCCGATTGACCGGTGCGTTCGGACGGTAGACGCCGTAGACGTTGATGTTCTTCATAACATTGATGACGGCGTTCCAGCCGGCTTCATCGAAGCGGTGTTGCAGCGTGTAGCTTGGCGTGTGGCAGCTCGTGCAATTGTTCCGGAAAATCTGCTTCATCCGCAGATCGTCGCGTGTATCGCCCGGCAAGCCTGCCAGAATCAAATCACCCGGCAATTGTTCGATCTGCCGTTCGGTGTCTTTGATCCGCGCCAATTGGAAATTTTGCTGTTTGACCGTGCCTAGCGCGATCTCGCTTTTTGCCGTCTCAAAACCGATCGCCTGAGCCCAGACCCGGAATTGACCCTCCTCTAGCGGCGGAAAGACATAAACACCGTTTTCGTCGGTGAAGACCGTCGTGGTGATAGTCTTCCCCACTTCCTTCGCCGACACCGTGACGCCGCCCATTTTCTGGCCCGCGGGCGACGTAATTGTGCCGCTGAGTAAAATATCGGCTGCCACGGCCGCGCGCGGCGCCAAGGCAAGCGCCAAAAGGACCAACGCCAAAACGCTCGCTGCCGTTGCGGAAAAACGGATAGACAGACCTGCCGCATTCGTTCGTTTCTCAATCATCGCTCTGTTTCCCTGCGGTGGGTTTCTCGGCACGCGGCGCTTCCGGCACCGGCGCGGGCAGCGCCTTTACATAGGCGGCGATTGCCCCGATCTGCTGTGGATCGAAGACATATTTGAAGCCGGGCATGTTCGGCGTGCCGTTGCTGATGACATCGACGATTACGCTCTCCTTGCCGCCAAGCGATTGGCCGGAGAGGGCGGGGCCGAAATGTCCGGCGGACGTGATCTGCTCGCGCACGTGGCAAACGATGCAGTGCTGCATGAAAAGGTCGCGGCCGAGCTTCTGCGTCGAATTGAGCGTATTCCCGGCCGGAAACGGCTGCGCCGAAGCAATCTGCGGAATTGCGGCGATGAGGAACAGGACGATGTTGCGCTTCATTCGTGTCCTCCAAAAGCCGGCAGCTCCACAGCTACATGCTACTTCTCGTCGGCCTGTGCCTTGAGCGCGGTAAGATCGGCTTCGCTGCGGAAGGTCATGACCGCGACCTTGCTGGTGCGCGAATACGGTATGACGACTTCCATCTTGCCGCTTTTCTCCAGGAGCGAGATGTAGCGCGCCTCGGTGCCACGGGTCGGCAGGTCGAAGGTCGTCCATTTGTTCGCCTTCGGGTCGTAGCGCAGGATCACATCCGACGTCCAAATGTTGAGCCACGCATCGTGATTTTTGTCGACCGTGATGTGATAGGGCTGCATCACGCCCGGCCCCGGCAGCGGCACCAGGCTCGATTGCATGGTGTCGATGTTGATCTTGTCGAGGTTCTGACCCCAGGAATCGCCGACCCACAGCACGTTGCCGTTCTTGTCGGTGCCCATGCGCCGCGGACCCTGATTCCACGGCACCGGCGCGTTGAAGTCCGGCGCGACATAGGAGTCATAGAAGGTACGATCGGCCTGCGTCATCGCCGCTTCGTCGAACGGTGCGGCCGGTAGTTTGAGCTCGGTAACCTTGCCGGTCGCGCTGTCGCCCTTGTCGACGCGGTCGATGATCATCTCGGCCCACCAGCCGTTACCGTTGCGGTCGCCGGCAGCGCCATAGGTAATGCCCCTGCCGTGCGGCGTGCTGAGGGTGGTCGATTTGAAGGCGGTGAAGGATTCGGTCGATGGATCGAAACGCAGCACGCCGTCCGGCGCCGAGACCCAGATATCGCCCTTGCCGTCCCAATCGACGGTAGTGGCGCCGCCGGTCGGCGACATGCCTGGCGGCGGCAGGAAGGTTTCGATTTTTTCGGTTTTTGGGTCGAGCCGACACAGCGCGCCGCGACCGACATTGCAATTGAACCAGATAATGCCTTGCGGATCGCGCGTCATGCCGTGGGCGTTGGCGGCGAGCCCGGTGGCGCTCGGCACCTTGAACATTTTCACCGCGCCGGTCGCAGCGTCGATGCGTCCGATCGTGGTGAAGTGATTGGGCACGTTCGAGGTGAACCACAGATTGCCGTCGAGGTCGGCCCACGCATCGTGCGGCAGCGAGCCGCGACGCGACGGCGTGCCATTGAGCCAATCGCTGCCGTCGTTCATTGGGTTCTTCGCCGGCACACTGATGTCGGCTTGCACCGGAACGTCGTATTCCTTGAACACGACACGCGCCGCCTCGCCGGAGGGCCGCGGCCGCAGCACGATTTTCACGTCGCTCTTGCCCGGCCCCCGGGCGCGCGCCAAATAGGCGGCAAGCTCTTTCTCGTTATGATCGAGCATGCCCTGCGGTTTATGATTGGGACCGAGATAGACGCCGGAGACATTGACGTTTTTCATCAGGTTGATGATGGCGGTCCAGCCGGCCTCGTCGAAGCGATGCTGCAATGGGTAGCTTGGCGTGTGACAGCCAGTACAATTATTCTCGACGATTCTCTTTAGCCGTTGGTCTTCGCTGGTCGTTCCCGGCAGCGAGGCCATGGCGAGATCGCCCGGCAATTGCCGGAAATAATCGCCGGTAAGGGACGTTAAGGTAAAATCCTGCCGGCTGTTGGCGGCAAGATCGACGGTGCCTTTGGCGGTCGCGAATGACAGCGCTTGCGCCCATACGCGGTAATGTCCGTTCGGCAGCGGCGGGAAGTAATAATGACCGCTCTCGTCGGTGAATACCGTTGTGGTGATTGTCGCGCCGTCGGCCTTGGCCGACACCGTTGCGCCGCCCATTGCGTCGCCGGACTCCGATTTGACCGTGCCCGAAATGAGCGCGTCGGCCAGAGCCGGCCCCGTGACCAAAATCGTAGCGGCAGCGACGGTGGCGAGGCTCGACATGAAGAGACCGCGTACCTTGCTCATGGTTTGCTCCATGGAAATATCTTGCTAATCGGGTTCGCCCGGGCCGTGGGGTTTGTTGGTCTGCGGCGCAGCGGCGGCGACTGGAATGGTCTTGATATAGGCAACGATCGCATCGATCTGAGCCGGCGTGAACTGAGTCCCAAATCCAGGCATGTTCGGCGTGCCGTTGCTGATGATCTCGTGCATGGCGTCCGCTTTGCCGCCAAGCGTGTCTTGCGATAGCGCGGGCGCGTAAGTCTTGGTGCCAAGCTGCATCTGCAGATGACAGACGCTGCAGGATTGATTGAACAGTCGCGAGCCGAGATTTGTCTGATCGCCGTGCGCATTGTCCTGCGCGACGGCAACGCCGAGGAGCCCAAGGGGGACGGACAATGCCGCGGCAAATACGAACGGCGGGATGCTCCGCTTCATCCGACACCCTCCCCGGTTTGGCAGCGCTTTTGTGCCAACTCCGCAAGTTGGCGGCTCGTTGACGCCAAGCCTACGACGTAGCGGACTGCCTGGGCAAGAAAGATAGTATTGCGCCCAAGTCATTCCCGGCTCGCACGCCGCGCGGCCCGGGATGAGGTTATGGCGCGAGCAGCGAGCCGAGCGACTGCGCCGTATTCACGATCCAGGCGTGGTAGCGCGCGAGCGGCGTCACGCCGGTGAGGCCACCGCAGCCGGCGCTGAGCTTCGGGCCGGTCGCCCAACTGACGACGCCCATAATGGTCAGGGTACCGTTGCTGTGGCGGAAAACCGGCGCACCGGAATCGCCGGCGCAGGCGCCGAGACCCGGCGTTTGCCCCTTGGTGCGCGGATCGTAGAGCCGGAGCTGCAATGGTCCAGGCTGGCCGGTGACGACGAGCGTCGCCGCCCGCACCGTGCCACCGGTGCGACCATCGCCGCGCACGGTTACACCATAGCCGGCGACTACTAACGGGTCACCCACGGCGACGGCTGCCGTTTCGGAGGCAATCGCGACAGCAGGAATTCTCGACGGCAGCGGATCCGGGAGTTTGATAAGTGCCACATCGGCCGTGGCGAGATGGCCAAGTAGGCGTTTGAGACTGAATTGGGGGTGGCGCGCGATGCGCGCGATGTCTTTGAGGACCGGCGTGCGTCCGGGTTTGGGTTCGGAGTCGACGAGCTTGTAGTCCGCACCCGGTTGCACGCAATGCGCTGCGGTGAGCAAGAGGTCGGCGGCGATTGCGGTTGCGGTACACGCGGTGCCGAAGGAGCCGAGGATCATGACGACGGACCGTCCGGCGCCGTCCGCCGCCGCCGGCGCGCCGCCGACCATCCCATGAGCCGGCACAATCGCGGTTGCGAGGGCGAGCGGGCCGGCCAGAAGAGGGCACGATCGTTCGACGGCAGGCCGCGCTTTCATTCGATTGCCCCAGGCTGATTTGCCGGCAGACTATCGAGATTTCCCCATTTTGCGAGAGATTCTGCCCTAAATCAGCCGTTCAGGCGCGGTTCAGTGCCCTGGATGTAGGAACAATCATGCGCGCCGCCCTGCGAATCGCCCTTACAGCACTCACCGTGCTTTCGGTCGTGCCTGCGCAGGCGCAGCAGCATGGCCGGCCGCCGCATCCGGGCGCTGCGCCCGCGCACGCCTGTCTCGATCAGAAGGAGCGTCGGGCCGCCAGCGAGAGCGGCAAAGTCATCCATCTCGCGACCGCCATGCACGTTGCCAAGCGCCGAATGCCGGGTTCTGTCGTGCGGGCCCGGCTGTGCCATGGCCGCAACGGCCTGGTCTATGTGCTGACAGTCCTCGCCCACGATGGCAAAGTGGCGCGGTTGACCGTCGATGCGGTGAAGGGCACGCTCGTCGGCGGGCTTTAATCGCGTTTGTGAGCGGAGCAAATCTTTGCGGCTTCTCGTTGTCGAGGACGATCCCGATCTCAATCGGCAGCTCGCCACCGCCTTGACCGACGCCGGCTACGTCGTCGATCGCGCCTTCGACGGCGAGGAAGGCCATTACCTCGGCGAGAGCGAGCCTTACGACGCCGTCATCCTCGACATCGGCCTGCCGAAAATGGATGGAATCTCGGTGTTGGAGGCTTGGCGGCGCGCCGGCCGCGCCATGCCCGTCCTGATCCTCACCGCGCGCGATCGCTGGAGCGACAAGGTGCAGGGTTTTGACGCCGGTGCCGACGATTACGTTGCCAAGCCGTTCCACTTGGAAGAAGTTCTGGCGCGGGTGCGTGCCTTGCTGCGTCGCTCGGCCGGCCACGCCAAGAGCGAGTTCACCTGCGGGCCGGTCCGTCTCGACACTCGCACCGGGCGCGTCGCCGTCGAAGGCAACCCAGTCAAGCTCACATCGCACGAATACCGGCTCCTGTCCTACCTCATGCATCATACCGGTCGCGTGGTGTCGCGCACCGAGCTCGTCGAGCATCTTTACGATCAGGATTTCGACCGTGACTCCAATACCATCGAGGTGTTCGTCGGTCGTATCCGGAAAAAACTCGGCGTCGATGTGATCCAGACCGTGCGTGGCCTCGGCTATCTCTTGACCCCGCCAGATGCGCGCTAACTCGCTCGCGTTTCGTTTGTTCCTGTGGGCGACCGTATGGACGCTGGTCATCCTCGTGATCACCGGCGTCGCGCTGTCCACGCTCTACCGCCATGCCGTTGAGCGTGCGTTCGATCGCCGTCTCGACGTCTATCTGCGCACGCTCGTCGCCGACGTGGCCTCGCCCGAGGAAAGCAGCGACAAGTTTCCGCAGTCCATCGGCGAGCCGCTGTTCGAACTGCCGTTGTCGGGCTGGTACTGGCAGGTCACGCGGCTCGACACGCCGACGCCGGAAGTGCATTCCTCGCGTTCGCTGTGGGATAATAACTTGCCGCGTCTGCCCGCCGACGGCTCGGCAAACTCCGACGACGAGCGGCAAGGCTACGCCGAAGGCCCGGAACAGCAAAAACTCCGCATCGCCGAGCGCAACATCGACCTCGGCGATGATGGCCGATACTTGATTGCGGTGGCCGGCGACGCGTCCGAGATCGACGACGAGACCCGCAGCTTCGATCGTGTGATCGGCGTGACCTTCGCGGCGCTCACCATCGCGCTGCTCTTGACCACCGCGTTGCAAGTTCGCTTCGGCTTGGCGCCGCTCACGCGCATTTCGCAGAGCCTCGCGGCGATACGCTCCGGTCTTGCGGAGCGCCTGGAGGGCGAGTTTCCCGTCGAGATCGCGCCGCTCGCGCGCGAGACCAACGCGTTGATCGAAACCAATCGCGAGATTGTCGAGCGCGCACGCACGCATGTCGGCAATCTTGCCCATGCATTGAAAACGCCGCTTTCCGTCATCGTTAACGAGGCAGCCGCGCGCGGCAACGATCCGCTCGCGCACAAGGTGCTGGAACAGACCGATATCATGCGCGACCAAGTGGCGCGTCAGCTCGAGCGGGCGCGGCTGGCCGCGCGCTTCACAGTGGTCGGCACGCTGGTCGACGTTCCACCAGTGGTCACCGCGCTGGCGCGCACCATGGAGAAGCTTCATCGCGAGCGCGATATCGCCATCGCCGTCGACGTACCCGAGCACGTCCACTTCCGCGGCGAGGAACAAGACCTCGAGGAAATGGTCGGCAATCTTGTCGACAATGCCAGCAAGTGGGCGCAGTCGCGTGTCGCTATCGAGGTGGTGTCAGACAAGCCCGCATCGGAGGGCGAAAATGCGCGCGTGCGCATCATCGTCGACGACGATGGACCCGGCCTTTCTCCTGCTGAACGCGAGCAGGTGGCGCTGCGCGGCCAGCGTCTCGATGAGACCAAGCCCGGTTCCGGTCTCGGCCTTTCGATCGTCGTCGAACTGGCCGGTCTGTACGGCGGCGTGCTGACGCTTGGTACCGCGCCGATCGGCGGTCTCCGTGCGGAATTGGCGTTGCCGGGAGGGTGAGGCACAAGATGCAGCGCAATCGCAATCTTCGACGCCTATTGTACGGAGGCCTCGTTATTCTTGGCTGTCTCGGCACCGGTGCCGTCCATGCAGTAGATCATCCGGACTTGTTTCGCGCTTGGTCGCCCGATTTTTCCGACGACGGCTTTCTTAGCGCGGACAACGCCGCAGGCGGCTCAAGCCCGCGCGGGCCCTGGCAATGTGGTGGAAAGAACATCTCGCCTGCGCTGTCCTGGTCGGGCGCGCCGGCAAATACCAAGAGCTTTGCGATTGTCATGGACGATCCCGATGCGGCCATGGGGCGTGGCGGAAATCATTGGATCATCTATGACATCCCGCCGACCGCTTCGGGCATTGCACACGGCGCCACGGCGCAAAGCGGCAGCTACGTGCCCGGCAACTCCGGCATCAATAAGCTTGCCTATCACGGACCCTGTGCGGAGCCGGGTGCCAAGCCGCATCATTTCCTGTTCATGGTCTACGCGCTGGACATTCCGCCGGGCACGCTTCCCGCCGGCCTGACCAAGCCCGACTTTATCAAACGAATTCAGGGCCACAACGTCGCGGAGGCGAGCGTGTCGGCGCGCTACCAGCGCGCGGCCGATGGCGCCGCAATGCACGACAAAGATCGATAAGATTTCCACAGCAAAGTCCAATCGAGCCGACCCCTTCACCGCTCATTCTCGCGTAAGCGGAATCCAGGTGAGCGGATCTCGCGATAACCGCCCTGGGTCCCGGCTTTCGCTGGACGAGCGGATCGTCGAAACCAATTCAACATGAAAGGATCGAACTCAGTGGCGAATCGGCTTTGCTGTGGCCGCGCCGGCGACGGGGGCAGCCGGAGATTGCGCTGGCGCCGCCAGCCAATTGGCTTGGGCAACCGTCGCCTGCAACATCTGCAAAATGCGCTGTAATTCGGCGCGCGTCAGCACTCCGGCTGCACCTTCCGCGCCGCGTCCGTGTATTTCCAGTTGGAAACGATCCTGCTGCTTCGAAATCGTCAGGCGCTCCGCAAGCTCGGCGCCAGTCGCGCTCGATTTAAGGACATCGGGCGGGGTCCGCGACATCGATTTTGCGGTCGACGCAATGGCGGCGTCGCGCTCGAATGCGACGGACTCGCTACGGAGCTCTGCCGGTGCTCGTTGCGCCAGAACGGATGTATGGGCAACAAATTCCTTCGCACGTTCGAGCAGCGCCAGCGCGACCCGCCTGGTCAGCCAGCAGGACCACGCTTCCGGCAGGCCGGCATTAAGCACAGCCAGCACCCTGTCCTCACGCGAATCGTAAACGAAAGTGACTGTTTTCAGCGCATGCACTTTCGGTCCACCTCGGTGTAAACAAAGCGGTCAAGACTAAGGGGAACTCGCTCGCAGGCGCGAAGTTCGGTGATCGCGGCCTGCC
>JASHQI010000325.1 GCA_030037645.1 Xanthobacteraceae bacterium | reverse complement strand
CGCGCGCGAGACCTGCGGCAGCCGCCGGTATCCATCAAAGGTTTTGGCAGCTTCAACAACCTGCGCGGCTGGTTCGCCGACGACAACATGGTGACGACGGCGGCGAAGAACAGCGGCGCCGAGGCGTATCGGATGGCCGGCATCGGGCCCGATGACGTCGACACCGCCCAAATCTACGACTGCTTCACCTATATGGTGTTGACGCAGCTCGAAGATTACGGCTTTTGCAAAAAGGGCGAAGGCGGGCCGTTTGTCGCGTCCGGAGCGCTGCGCATGGGCGGACGGCTGCCAACCAACACGTCAGGCGGACAACTCTCCGAAGCGCATTGCGAGGGCATGTTGCAACTGGTCGAAGGCGTGCGGCAGATGCGCCACACCTTTCCGAAGGAGCGTCAGGTCGCTAACGCCGACATCGCGCTCGTCTCCGGGCATGGCGGCAACCAAGTCTGCCACTCTAGCCTGATCCTGGGACGTATCTGATGACTGAAGCGCCAAGAAAGAAGCCGATACCGCGCCCGTCACCGGAATCGATTCGCTACTGGCAGGCGGCGCGCGAGCATCGCCTCGAAGTCCAGCGCTGCAACGCCTGCGGCAAGTTCTGGTTCCCACCGTCGCAAAGCTGCCCGCATTGTCTTGCAACCGACTTCACATGGACGGCGGTCTCCGGTGTCGGCAAGGTCTTCAGCTTCGTCACCTACCACCGCGTCTATCATCCGGCCTTCGCCAAGGAGGTGCCGTATGTCGTGGCGCTGGTCGAATTGGCCGAAGGACCGCGGCTCCTCACCAACATCGTCGGCGTGCCGCCGCAGGACGTCACCTGCGACATGCCCGTCAAGGTGACGTTCGACGATTTTGAGGAAGGCGTGTCCGTGCCAAAATTCGCGCCGTTCGATCCGGCCGCAAAGCCATGACCGCCCTGCAACCGAGACGAAGGCTCTTGCGCATCGCGCATTTCGCCGACGCGACGCTGCTCGGCGCGATCGCACTCACGACGATCCTGGTCAGCCACGCTTGCGCGCAAGCTATTCTGCTGAGCCACGCACCCGATCGCGACCAACAAATCCTCGCGGGCGCACGCAAGGAAGGACAGGTGGTTCTTTATTCCGCGATGATCGTCAATCAAGCGCTGCGCCCCCTTGCCGACGCCTTCATGAAGAAATATCCGTTTGTGAAGCTGACCTTTTGGCGCGGCGACACCGAAGAGATCGTCGATAAGCTCGGCGCCGAAGAACGTGCCGACAACCTCGTGGCCGATGTCGTCGAAGGCACCGGCGTCGGCGATCTGGCAGTCAACGCGGGGCTCACCCAGCCCTTTTACACGCCGATGGTCGAAGCGTTGCCCGAGCGTTATCGCGATCCGCAAAACCGTTGGACTTACACGCGCATCAGCTATTTCAGCATTGCGTATAATACGAGGCTCGTGCCGCCCGGCACCCAGCCGAAGAGTTATGACGATCTACTCGATCCGCGCTGGCGCGGTAAGCTCGCTTGGCGCGTCGGGACCGCCAGCGGCACGCCGCTTTTCATCACCAGCATCCGGCTGGCTCGCGGCGAACAGAAAGCCATGGAATACCTCCATAAGCTCGCTCAGCAGAAGCTGATCAATTTCGGCTCAGGCAGCGCGCGCACGCTGGTCGATCGCGTCATTGCCGGCGATTTCCCGATTGCTTTGAACATCTTTGCCCACCATCCCCTGATCAGCAAGGCGAAGGGCGCGCCTGTCGACTCGCAACTCCTAAATCCGGTACCGAGCACGGCGGGCACCATGATCATCCCAAAGGGCGTCCGGCATCCCTATGCAGCCATGCTGCTGGTGGATTTCATCATGTCGAAGCAAGGACAGCAGATTCTTGCCAACGCGGATTACTTTCCCTCCCGCTCGGACGTCGCGCCGAAGCCGTTACTGTCCTCGGTCATTCCCGAACGCGCCGGGGTCCCGGAGCTTTTCATAAGCCCGGATAAGCTCAATCAATATACCGAGAGCTCGGAGAAAATATTCGAAGAGCTGTTCCAGTGAGGATCATCCGCGGCTCAACCACGACGGACGATGTCGTCTCGTGACACTTCACTCCGGACCTCGACCGACCGCCCTTAGCGCTCCACTGCTTGAGGCTCTGACCCGAATACGCATCTCGCCGCTGGTCCTGACACTTGCGGTAATCCTGCTCGTTCTGATCGTCCCGCCGGCGTTGTATCTGATCGACGTCAGCCTGCATGAGACACAACCCAACGGCTCGTTCGGCGCCTTCACGCTGCGCTTCTACCGGGGGCTGTTTTCCGAGCGCCTGTTTCTATCGAGCGTCGTCAACACCCTGCTGTACGCCTTCGGATCCTCGGTGATCGGCATCGCGATTGGCACCGTGCAGGCGTTGATCGTGGAACGCACCAACACACCCGGCCGAAAGCTTGCATTTTTCGGGGCGATCATCTCGCTTGGCGTTCCGCACATTCTTTATGTCGTGGCCTGGCTTCTGCTGCTGGGTCGCTCCGGCCCCATCAACACCGCGATTCAATTTCTGATCGAGCGTAGCCAAACGTTCGACGTCTATTCGATTGGCGGCATGTCGCTGATCGAGGGCGTGGGTTTCGTTCCGCTTACCTTCCTTCTGATGTCCGCAGTTTTGCGCTCGATGGATGCGTCGTTCGAGGAGGCCGCGATCATCGCCGGCGCGAGCCCACTACGCGCCTTCTGGAGCATTACCTTGCGGATGGGAACGCCCGCGCTCTGTGCATTATCGTTGCTCGCCTTCGCCAGGGCGTTCGAATCCTTCGAAGTTCCGGCTTTAGTTGGGCTCGCCGGCAACATCAACGTGCTGACTACGACGATTTTCCAGGCCGTCCATCGCACCGGAATGCCTAGCTATGGCGAAGCGGGCGCATATTCGGTCTGTCTCGTCGGCATCGTC
>JASHQI010000324.1 GCA_030037645.1 Xanthobacteraceae bacterium | reverse complement strand
AAGTCCGACAGCAGCGGCGATTCGACCGACTGCCCCGATTCGACCCAGGCATCGATGCCGCCGAGAAGCGGTCGTATCTTCTTGAACCCCGCCTGCTTGAGATGCTTGGCGGCAGTCGCGGCCGACGCCTCGTTCGGACAGTCGCAATATACGATGATCTCAAGGTCACGCGGATAGCTGTCGACCACGGGCTCGGGGTCTTCCGGATGCGCTCCGACCGCGCCGGGGATCATGCCGTCCAGCACGCGGACCTCCTGCGGCCTCACGTCGAGGATGGCGAGCTTTTCCCCATCGTCGATCAATTTGCGCAATTCGGCGACGGTGATTCGATCCATGCGGAGCTGACGGATGAACAATCGCCGCCGCAGCCATTTCGCCAGCAGGTAGAGTGCAATCGCGGCGGCGATCACGAGCACGCCGAACTTGCCGAGTTCGCCAAGCGTGGCGATCACGCTGGCAATCGCATTCTGAAACAGCCACCCGAGCGCGACCGCCACGGCAACGAACACCAGCTTGCCGATGCCGTCGAGCACGAGAAAGGCCGGCATGGCCATCCTGGTGATGCCGGCCATCGCCACCACGATCGACGAAAGCCCGGGCAGGAATTTCCCGAACAGCAGCGACCACGAGCCGACCTTCGCAAAGACCGTCTCGGTCTGACGGACGCAGAAATCCGGCGAGAAGGACACTTTGCACAGCAGCCCGAGCCCGCGCCGGCCATAGCGGCGGCCGCACCAATACAGCACCAGATCGCCGAGCAGCGCTCCGCCGGTGCCGGCCACGAGGAGTTCCGGAATGTGATACGGATTGTGAACGTCAAGCACCGCCGCCGTCATCAGGGTGGGAATGAGCGGCAACGGCAATCCGACTTGCGACAGGAACGCGTTGAGCGCCACGATCAGCAGGTTGTGCTGCTCGACAAAGGAGATGACGGATTGCATCGTTTTTCAGACCTCTCTCGCGTCATCATCCAACGCGAGGCCGCGGGCCGGCAAGATATCGTGATCGGAACTGCGCGCGTCAACGCGATTGCGCTCCGGCAACAGCCCGATCACGGCGATTTGCTGGGCGCCCCCGCGCTCAACCGAACGTCATGCCGCCATCGACGGCGATGGATTGCCCGGTAATGAACGCGCTTTCGTCCGAGGCGAGGAAATAGGCGGTGCCGGCGAGGTCGTCGGATTTGAGGACGCGCGGGATCGCCTGGGCGATTTTGGCGCGCGCTGCCCGCTCGACCGATGTGACCGGACTAGGCCGCGCGATGCCGGTCTCGATCGAGCCGGGCAGGATGGCATTGACGGTGATGCCGTGCGCGCCAAGCTCCTTGGCGAGTGCGCGCGTCATGCCGATCAGTGCGGCCTTCGAGGTAATGTAGTGCACATACGGCCGCGCCGGCGGCGCGCGCACCGTGGCGGATGACATGTTGATGATGCGCCCGAAGCCTGCGCCGATCATCGCCGGCGCCACCGCGCGCACGCAGTGGAAAGCGCCGGTGACGTTGACATCCAGGGTGCGGCGCCAATCGGCGTCGCTGATGTCCTGCACGAGTGTCGGAGCAAGCCCGCTCCAACGCGCGTTGTTGATGAGGATATCGATGCGGCCGAAGCCGTCGCTGACTTGCGCGACCATCGCGCGCACGGAGTCGGGATCGGTGACGTCGGTTGCGATGGCGCGTGCCGATCCGCCGCCGGCGGCGATTTCAGCCGCGACCTCGGCGGCGCCGGCGGCGTTTTGCTCGGCGATGATGACGTGAATTTTCCGCGCGGCAAAATGCAGTGCCAGCGCGCGGCCGATGCCCTGGCCGCCGCCGGTAATGATGCAGACGCGTTCACTCATGATCGCCCCGGACCGGTGCGCCAGGAATCCGTCGCCGCTTCAAGCAGGCTGAGAAGTTGCGTCAAGATCACGCCGAATATCATGACCAGCACCATCGACACCATCATGGCGGTGGTTTTCAATTTATCGCCGTAATAGGCAATGCTGTAGCCGAGCCCGGCGGCGGCCCCGAACAGTTCGCCCGCCACCACGCCGGTCAGCGCGCGGCCGACCGCGAGCCGCAGGCCGGCGACCAGTATAGGCACCGAGCCGGGCAACGCTATTTTTAGGAACAGATCCCGCCGCCGGGCGCCGAATGAGCGTGCGGCGCGAATCAGGTCCGCATCCGCATTTTTGATGCCGGACAGCGTGTTGGCGTAAAGCGGCGTGACCGCGAAGATGAAGGCGATGGCGATGATGGTCGGCTCGCCGAGCCCGAGCCAGGCGATGAACAGCGGATAGATCGCGATGATCGGAAACGCGTAGCCGAGCCAGATGAACGGCTCGAGGATATATTCGAGCGTGCGCGACCAGCTCGCCAAGACGCCAAGGCCGGTGCCGACGACAAGGGCGAGACCGAGACCGCAGGCGAATTCGCTAAGACTCACGGCAACGTTGGTGCTGAGCTCGCCGCTCATGAGCTGCCGCCAGAATTCCACGGCGACCAGACTGGGGCTGGAGATGAAAAACGCCTTCACCAGACCCAGATCGACCGTGAGCTGCCAAACGAGAACGATGACCGCAAATGAGATGCAGCCGCTGAGGAGGGCCTGATGATTTTCGAACCATCGAGTCATGGCTGCGGCCGCCAGCTTCTAACGCGATTTTCCAACAGCCGCACCGCCAGCGTCAGCGCATAGCCGAACAGCGTGATCGACAGCGCGTAGACCAGGAGACGATTGACCTGCATGGCCTCGCCGTAGGTCATGATCTGATGGCCGATTCCCGCCTCGGATACGAACATCTCGCCCACCACGATGCTCAGCACGCCGCGACCGATACCGAGGCGAATGCCGAGCAGGATCGCGGGCAGCGCCCCGGGCACCAAGACCTTGATGAAAATGTCGGGCGCGTTTGCGCCGAACGCGCGGGCGGCCTGGAGCAGTCGCGGATCAGCCTCGCGCACGCCCGCGATCGTGTTCACGATGATCGGAAACACCACACCGAGAAACACGACGGCCACCTTGGACGCCATGCCGATGCCGAGCCAGACGATCAGGATCGGCAGCAATGTCAGGCGCGGCGCCGTATAGAGCGCCATCAGCGGCGGCTCGACGAACAGCCGCAGCCGCTGCGACGACCCGAGCAGAAGGCCGAGCGGCAGGCCGATGCCGAGCGCGACACCGAAGCCGACGCTGAACTCGGAAAAGCTCACCCAGGCGTGATGCAAAAAATGATCGTGGCGGAAAACATCCACCGCGGCCGAGAACACCTGGCTCGGCGCGCTGGTGTAGCGGACATTTACCCAGCCGCGGGTGGCCGCGAATTGCCACAGCAGGAGAAAAGCGAGCACCGCAAGGGTCGAGACGGCGGGACCGTAATAGCGGTCGACGATCCGAGCGAGCGACAGCGCGCGGCGCCGCTCGATCTCGATCGCCACCGCCATCAGGCCGCGTCCTCGATCATCTGCAGGCTCTGCATGTCGGCCGCAATGTAGTCGCGCAGCGTGCGGCGGTAGGCGACGAACGCGGCGCTGTCGAGCATCGCGGTGGTGCGCGGGCGCGGCAGGTCGATCTCGACCACGTCCTTGATGCGGCCGGGATCCTTGCCCATGACCACGACCTTGTCGCCGAGGAAGATCGCCTCGTCGATGGCGTGGGTGACGAATAGCGCGGTCTTCTTGTCGTGTTCCCAGATGTGCAGGAGCTCGTTGCCCATCACTTCGCGCGTCTGCGCATCGAGCGCCGCGAACGGCTCGTCCAGCAACAGCACGTCGGGGTCGACCGCCAGCGCGCGGGCGATGTTGACGCGCTGGCGCATGCCGCCGGAGAGCTGATGCGGATGGTAATCGGCGAACTGGCCGAGGCCGACCATCCCGATGAAATGCGCCACGCGCTGGTCGACGTTATCGCGGCTCCAACGCTGCAATTCCAGGCCGAAGCGGACATTGCCGTGAACCGAGCGCCAGGGCAGCAGCGAAGCTTCCTGAAAAACCATGGCGCGGTCGCGGCCGGGCCCGGCAACGTCGCGGCCGTCGACGCGGATCGAACCGCGGGCGCGCGGGATCAGCCCGGCGATGGCAAGCAGCAGCGTGCTCTTGCCGCATCCGCTCGATCCGACGATGGTGACGAAAGAGCCCTTGTCGATCGAGAGATTGATGCCTCGGATCGCGACGAAGCTCTCGTCGCTCTTCGGCTTTCGATATTCGATCGCGACGTCGCGAAGCTCGATCTGGCTCATCGGTGTCGGCTCCGGGAAACGCCGTCCGTCCGGCCCGCGGTTATTTGGGTTTCCATTGGTCGATCGTGGCCATGAAACGATTGTCCCAATAGGCGTCCTTGGGCCACGGCTTATCGACGTCGCCGGATGCGATCGCCATATCGAAAAACTTCTTCATGCCTTGGTCGGTGGCGAGACGGCCGTCTTCGCGCCAGCCGCCGATCAATTGATCGTAGGCGCGCGCCGCGAATTGTTGTTTGAGGCCGGCGCGGTCGACGAGGACCTTTATGGCCAGCGGCTTGTTCGCCTTGGCAAGCGCCACCGCTTTGATGAAGGCGCGCAACACCGCCTCGACGGTGTGCGGATTATCGTCGAGATATTTCACTCTGGCGAAGAAGGATTGGACGGGGAAGTCGGGCATGAAATCGCTCTGCCGTGCGATCAGGTTGTAGCCGTGGTCCGCGGCGATGAAATTGGTCGGGATGCTGAACACGCCGACGTCGATCTGTCCGGTCTCCATGGCGGCGAGCGCCGCGGAAGAGCCGCCGGTTTGGATGATCTTGGCGTCCTTTTGCGGGTCAAGGCCGGCTTGCGCCATGGCGAAACGCGTCAGCGCGTCGGTCGCCGAGCCGAAGCGCGAAATGCCGAAACGCTTGCCCTTGGCCTGCGCCATCGTCTTGATGGACGGTACCGCGTACCAGGAAAACGGCGCCTGGTTGAAGCCGCCGAAGAAGACCCTGACATTCTGCCCGGCGCTGATCGCGGAGAGCACGCTGGTCGGCGACGCCACCCCGATCTGCACGGACTGCGCGACCACGGCTCTGGTGAGATCGGAGCCGCCGTGAAAGGCGAGCAGCTTGGTATTCAATCCTTCGGCTTTGAACAGTCCGGCTGCATCGGCGAGGTAGATCGGCAGGAAAGTCGAGTCGGTGACCGACATGCCGATCGTCACGTCTGGGCTTTCGAGTTTTGCGTTCTGCGCCCGGCCGATGCCGGCCAAGATGATCGACAAGCAGACGGCCGCGATGGCGACGAAAATCGAGCAGTGGCTTCGGCCACGGAATGTCGGCGCTCTCGGCATGATGGTCCTTGATTTTTTTCGCGGCTCCGGTCGATGCCACGCTTGGCGCGACACCATGGCCATCATAATTGCAAAAGCCCCGCCACGGTAGGCTTGGTGCTCGCTAACGGGACCGCGCTTTGGCGGCGTCGGTTTCCTTGTTCAAGGGGGTGGGCTATGATGCGCCTTGTTGGAATTTGCGACCAAGCGCGAATGGCGAGAATGACATGAACGATACGGCCGACGATTGCGGACAGTGCGGCGAACTCATCCTCGGTCTCGAATTTTCCGACGAGGCGCTGGAGGCTGCGGCGCTTACCGCGACCGGCGCGCTCGTCTCCTTTCCCGGCGCTCCCACCGTCAGCGTGCTGGTCTCGTGCTGCGGCATCGATCCCAATTCGGCGCCGGGATAGGCCGCCAAAGCCGCGGCTCACTCCTGCTGCGCGCCAATCGCGCGATACTCGGCGTGTCACGGCCATCGCGGCGACTACGAAAGCGGTATTCCGTGGTACGCGAAAATTCATCGACCGGAGGCAGGCCGCAGAGCAGCCTGCGCCCGCCGCGCCGATGTGGCGGCCTGCGGTCATGTCATCGCCCCACACCTCCAATCGGCTTTCGCATAGCTTAAGCCGTCTCAGCCTTGTCACCGTCGGCAAGGCGCTGCATGTTCGCCGCAAGCGGGGGCCGTCATGAAATTTGGAATATTTGATCACATGGACCGCGGCGGCGGTCCCCTCACCGCACATTACGACGATCGTCTTGCGCTCATCGAACTCTACGATCGGGGCGGCTTCCACGCTTATCACGTCGCAGAGCATCATTCGACGCCGCTTGGGATGGCGCCTTCACCCGGCGTGTTTCTCGCCGCCGCCATTGAGCGCACGAGCCGCCTGCGTCTTGGTCCGTTGGTGTACACGCTTAGTCTCTATCATCCGCTCCGGTTGATCGAGGAAATCTGCATGCTCGATCAAATGAGCGGCGGACGCTTCGAGCTTGGAGTCGGTCGAGGGATTTCGCCGATCGAGTTGTCGCTCTACGGCGTCGATCCCAAACAGGCCCAGGACATCTACGAAGAGACATTGGCGATCATTCGTCTCGGCTTGGCGTCGGACCGCCTCACTCACGAGGGCCGGCATTTTCGATTCAAAGACGTGCCGATGGAACTTTCGTCTGTACAGCGGCCGCATCCCCCACTCTGGCTCGGCAACAACAATCCGCAACACAGCGCCGATATCGCGCGGATCGGCGCCAATGTCGGGCACAACCTGCCGCCGGCGCAAACGCGGCTCTGCACCGACGCCTACCGCGCCGCCTGGGCCGAGGCGGGCAGGGATCCCGCCGATCTGCCGTTCATGGGCTTCACGCGTCACATTGTCATTGCCGAAACCGACAGCGAGGCGCAGTCCATCGCGCGGCGCGCCTATGCGCGCTGGCACCGGAGCTTCTACACGCTGTTCCGGCAGTATAATTTTGTGCCGCGCTTGATCTATCCCGACACCTTCGACGAGATGCTGGCGCGCAGTGAGGCGGCGGCCGGGACGCCGGCAACCGTGCTGGCGCAGCTTCGCTCCCAGATCGAGGAAGGCGGCATCAACTATCTGTTCTGCCGCTTCGCGTTCGGCGACATCACGCGATCGGAAGCGGCGCGTTCGATCGAGCTCTTCACACGCGAGGTGATGCCGAGCTTGAGGGACCTTTGAGATGATGGCGCGGATGCAACGCGGCATAAGCTCGCCGCGTTTCAATCGAACCAATGAGCGAGCGGCTCGCCGGCGACTGGAGCGGTGAAGCGGGCGAGGCGCTTCATGCGGACCGATCCGATGTAGACCGTTCTCAGGTCGGCGCCGCCGAAGGCGAGACTTGAAGGAAACAGCAAAGTCTTGCCGTCAGGGTCCTCGAATACGCAACGGCAGGCACCGTCGGGCGTGATGACATGAATGCCGTTGCGCGTCACTTCCGTCAGCCAGAGATTGCCTTCGACATCGAAGGCAAGCCCATCAGGGTGAGCTCCCGAAAATATCGGCTCCGGCCCGAAAGGCTCCGGCGCGCCGAGCGCGCCGCTCTCGCCGAGCGGCAGGCGCAGCACCCGTCCGCGCCTCGTCTCGGCAACGTAAACAAACCGGCGCAGCCGGTCGATGCGTAGTTCATTGGTATGAAGAAATCCGTCGGCGGCCAACTCCGCTCTGCCGTTGTCGATGCGTAGAATGTAGCCATCGGCGGTCTTCGGCTGGACGCGGCCATCGACCGGCGGCGACCAGGTGGAGACCGACAACCAAAGCCGGTCGGCATCGCGCAAAACGAAGTTCACGGCGCCGAGGGGTCGCCCTTCAAAACGGTCGATCACGGTTTCGCAAGCGCCATCGCGCCGCAGGCGGTAGAGCGCACCGTCGATGACGTTGGCGACCAACAGGCTGCCGTCTCGCGCCATCGCCAGCCCGTTGGGGTTGCCACCCATCCGGCCGACTCGCGTCTGCTGCCCGCCGGCATCGATGCGCGTGACGCCACAGCGATTGTCCGACACCCAGAGCGTGCCGGAGCGTTCGACCAGCACGCTTTCCGGCCGGCTCAACCCATCGGCGACGTAGGAAATGTCCGCCGGCGTCAGGGCGAAATTCATGCAGCTTTCAGACCGGGTTCGCCGAACCGGGCATACGGCCCAAGGCGGCCCAGCAACAGCAACGCAAGCAGTGTTGCCGCCGCCACCGCCCACAGCGCGGGACTATACGTCCCCACCTTGCTGCGCACGATGCCGAGTCCCGCCGTGCCGAGCCCGCCGCCGAACAGAAATACTGAGAACAGGACGCCGTAGAGCTTGCCATAGGCTTTGCGCCCGAAATAGCGCGCGATGATGAAGCCGAGCACGTCGAATTCGGCGCCGACGCCGAATCCGATCAGCAGGGCACACAACGCCACCGATCCGGCCGCAGCGCCGAGTGCGTAAAGCGAAAGGCCGATCACCGGTCCCAGCAGCGACGCCATGGCGACAAACGGCGCATGGATGCGGTCCATGAGATAGCCGACGCCGAGACGCCCGACGATCAAAGCGAGGCCGAACAGCGACTGCATGTCGGCGGCGCGCTGAGGCGACAAACCGCGGTCGATCAGCATCGGCACCTGATGGGTGGCGATGCTCGTGCTCATGGTGCCAAGGAAAAAGAAAGCGACGGCGGTGAGCCAGAAGCTGCGCAGCGCCAAGCATTGCCGAACGCTGTAGCCGCCCGTTTCGGCCTTCGAGAGCGCCATCTCCTGACCGTCGGCCTTGCTGAGCCCTTTATCCGACGGCCGGTCGTAAAGCAGGAGCAGGTTGATGGTGAAAGTGACAACCAGCGCCACGGCGCCGAGCCCGACATAGGCAAGGCGCCAGCCGAAGTGGGCGATCAGGAATTGGCCCAGAATTGGGATGATCGCGGCTCCCGCACCCTGCCCAGCGCTGACGAGTCCCACCGCCAGGCCGAGGCGCCGATCGAACCAGGCCGCCGCAACCTTGTTGTAGGAGCCATTCAGGAATCCGGTGCCGAACCCCATGATGACGATCCAGGCAAGATAAAACAAACGGATGTCGGGGCCCTGAAAATAGAGCAGCGCCAGCGTCACCGAGAAAACCGGAATGCATGTCAGCACGACGCGCCGCACGCCGAAGCGGTCGATCAGGTAACCCTGGAGCGGCGATATCACCACGATCGTGTAGGTGATGATCGCCGCTGCGAAGGAAATCTGCGCGCGGCTCCAGCCAAACTCGGCCTCGAGCGGCCGAATGAAGACACCGATACCGAAGACGCCCATTGACGCGGAGCCGAGACTCAAGCCGACGAAGCTTGCCAGGACCACCCACCAGCCGAAGTAGATTCCTTGCCGGCTCGACAAGGTCGCCGTCGAAGAAGTCCCTTCCCCCATCGCTTCCCTCCCGTCATTTTATTATGCGGTTGCGGCAAGTGCCGGTAACACCTCCGTCGTCAACAGATCGAGCGAGCGAAGCGACTGTTCGAGAGTCAGATCGCCAAACGCCAGCCGGCACATGAGATAATTGACTCCGGACTCGCGGATCTGCGCTTCAAGCAGCGCTCGGACCGTCGCCGGCGAACCTGCCGCCGCCTCGCCGCGGTCCTGCAGTTCATCGAAGCTCTCTGGATAATCGAGCATCGAGCGCTTTCCGTAACGATTGTACAGCATGTAAAAATGCGAGTGCCATTGGGCGTAGGCTCGCCGCGCCAGCGCCAGCGCCTCGTTATCGTTTTCCGCCACAACGACATGCCGTGTCATGCCCATCAGCGGCATAGCCGCCGGCGCGCGGCCCGCTGTCTGCCATTCCGCGCGATAGCAGTCGGTCACGGCGCGGGCCGCCGAAGGGCGAAGGTTGCAAGCGATATTCATGCCATGCTGCGCCACAGCCGGAACGCTCTCGGCTTTGGTGATGCCATACCACAACGGCGGATGCGGCCGCTGCACCAGGTCGAGCACGACCGGCACCTTGTCGAGACGATAGAAGCGGCCGGCGAAGTCGACGGTGGCCGAGACAAACGCCTGGCGCAGGATGGCCAGCGCCTCTTCAAACATCGCCCGGCCTTTGGCCGGATCGACGCCGTAGAATCCCACCTCGATCGGCGAGATGCCGCGTCCGACGCCGAGCTCAAGACGCCCGCCGCTGATCTGATCGAGCATGCAGATTTCTTCAAACAGGCGCAGCGGGTGATAGAGTCCGAGCGTATAGACCATCGGACCGAATCTGAGTCGTTTGGTGCGCTGCGCGACGGCGGCTAGGAAGACGCTCGGCGACGGCGACATACCGAGTGGCGTGGAGTGATGCTCGGCCACGTGATAGGCGTGGAACATTCCGCTGCGATCGTACGCCGCGACGAGCGCAAGCCGCTCGGCGTATTGGCGGGTCAGCGGCACGCCCGCGCGGTCCATATGGTCGAAGATTCCAAACTTCACCGAATCAGCTAATCG
>JASHQI010000323.1 GCA_030037645.1 Xanthobacteraceae bacterium | reverse complement strand
CGACGCAAGCAGACATCAGCCACCGCCTGGTGGCGTTGGCCCGCGCCGGCCAACGGGTGTTGCGGCTCAAAGGCGGCGATCCGTTCGTGTTCGGGCGCGGCGGCGAAGAAGCGATGGCGCTCGCGGCCGCGGGCGTGCCCTACCGCGTGATTCCCGGCGTCACCGCAGGATTGGCGGCTCTCGCGGCCGCGTTCATTCCGGCAACGCTGCGCGGCACCAACCGTGCCGTGATTTTCGCCGCTGGACACGGCGCCGACGAGAATTTCGACTGGGCGCCGCTCGCGCGCGCCGGACAGCCGATCGTGCTCTACATGGTCATGCATAATCTTCATCGGATCAGCGCTGCATTGATGGAGGCCGGACTGTCCGCGGACACTCCGGCCGCGGTGATTGCGTCAGCGACCACCCCAAGGGAGCGCATTCTTGTCAGCACACTGGACCGGCTCTGCACCGCCGTGCGCGAACAGGACATCGAGCCGCCGGCGATCGTGGTGGTCGGCGACATCGTAAAGGCGCGGGCCCAGCTCGTCGGAGAAAGCTTGGCGGTCGAAAGGGATTCGACGTGAAGCGAATCCCCAACGTCATTGCGAGGAGTGAAGCGACGAAGCAATCCAGCGACGTGACTGTCGTACTGGATTGCTTCGCGGAGCCTGTCATCGGGACGCCCGACTTCGCGCGGTCCCGTTGGCTGGCAACGACGAAATGACCGCGCGCGGGCTCATCATCGCGGCACCGCATTCGGGCGCCGGCAAGACGACGGTGACAGTCGCGCTGCTGGCGGCGCTGGCGCGCCGCGGCCTCGTTGTGCGCGGGGCCAAAGCCGGGCCTGATTATATCGATCCGGCCTTCCACGCCGCCGTCACCGGGACGGCGAGCGTCAATCTCGATTCCTGGGCGATGTCGACGGAACTGCTCGACACGCTCGCGTTTCAAACCGCGGCGCGCGCCGATTATTTCATCATCGAAGGCGTCATGGGCCTGTTCGACGGCGGCCCCGGTCCGCGCCGCCAAAGCGGCGCAACCGCCGATCTCGCCGCGCATTTTGGCTTGCCGGTCGTGCTGGTGCTCGACGTGTCGCGGCAGGCGCAGTCGGCGGCCGCCGTGGTGCAGGGCTTTGCCGCACACGATGCGGCGGTGCGTCTTGCCGGCGTTATTCTCAATCGAATCGGCAGCGAACGGCATCGCGCGGTGGTCACGGACGCCATTGCGGCGCTCGGCATGGCCGTGTTGGGCGCCGTGCCGCGCGAGCAAGCCCTCACACTGCCGGAGCGCCATCTGGGACTCGTTCAGGCCGCCGAGCATGCCGACCTCAAAGCGCTGATCGAGCGCTTTGCCGCGATAGCCGAGCGCTACCTCGACCTCGACGCGATCTTGGCGTGCGCCGCGCCGCTCGGCCTTGCCGGCGCGACATGCGCGCATCCTGCGCTGCCGCCGCCCGGACAGCGGGTCGCGCTCGCCAGCGATCAAGCCTTCAGCTTCATCTATCCCCACGTCGTCGACGCATGGCGCCGCAGCGGCGCGGAACTTTTGCCGTTTTCGCCGCTCGCCGACGAACCGCCGCCGGACAACGCCGATAGCTGCTGGCTGCCCGGCGGCTATCCGGAGCTGCACGCCGATGCGCTGTCCGCAGCGCGACGTTTCAGTGCGGGGTTGCGCCGCTTCGCGCAGACGCGTGCGGTTCACGGCGAATGCGGCGGCTACATGGTTTTGGGCGAAGGCCTGGAAGACGCGGCTGGCCGACAGCACGCCATGACCGGTCTGCTCGGCCATGCAACGAGCTTCTCAAAGCGCAAGCTGCATCTCGGCTACCGCTGCGCCCGGCTTCTTGCCGATTCGGTTCTCGGCCGCCACGGAACGGTCGTGCGCGGCCACGAATTTCACTATGCCACGCTTGCCGTCGCCGGCGACGACGAAAGCTTTCTCGAATGCGCGGATGCCGAGGGCCGCGCGCTAGGTAAGATTGGCAGCCGGCGCGGCCGCGTCAGCGGCACGTTCTTTCATGCCATCGCCGCAACGGCGCGATGACCGCGGCAGGCAATTCGCTCACGGAGTGAGATCGAGTGCTTCGACGACGCGTGAATAAGGAAGCTCCGCCTCGTCGTTCAGCCTCTTTACGTCTTCGGCGCTGCGCGCCTCGAACAGGCACATGCAGCGGCCATCTTCGGGGGCGAACGTCGAGCGAATGTAACGCATCGGTATGCCCTGCGCGGTGTAAGCATGAGACGCGCCGATGGCGAGCTTTTGCGCGGCGGCCAGATCGCTCATCGCGATACCTTTCAGATCGCGTTCAACCATATAGACAGTCATGACAGTGCTCCCTGACTTGGTGAGACGTCCGCCAATGAGCCATAGGCGAGGCCGACGAAAAACAACCGATTGATTATCGATCGATAATCCCCGTCTGGGGACAATCGCGCTATAGTCGACACGCCGAGTTCGATAAGAGGGCGCTCATGGAAATGCACCAGGTGCGGTATTTCCTTGCGGCCGCAAAGACGCTCAGCTTCACGCGCGCCGCCGAAGCCTGCCATGTTTCTCAGCCGGCTCTCACCACTGCGATCAAAAAATTGGAGGCGCAACTCGGCAGCCCTTTATTTCATCGCGAGGGACGTCAGGTCGCGCTGACTGAGTTCGGGCGGCGGATGCAGCCGCATTTGAGTCAGATCGTCGAGCAGGCGAAGGCGGCCGAGACCGTCGCCAAGGATTTTCGATTGCTCAAGCAGGTGCCGATCCGCCTCGGCGTGATGTCGACGATCGGACCGATGCGCCTCTCCGGCTTGCTGACTGCATTCGAGCAACAATCGCCCGGCGTCGAAACGGCCGTCCGGGACGGCGCGCCCGAAGCGCTGGCGGCGCAGCTTGATGCCGACGAGCTCGACATGGCGATCCTCAATCCGCTCGACGGTCTCGGCGACAATTATCGCGCCGAGCCGCTTTATACCGAACGCTATGTGGTGCTGTTGCCGCCACAGCATCGCTTGTGCGAACGCAATGCGCTGGCGTTGCGCGATCTTTCGGGTGAGCCCTATGTCGACCGACTATCCTGCGAGATGCGCGATATGGTCATGGGCGTCTGCGCCGACATGGGAGTGACGCTTTACGCGCGCTTCCGCTCCGAGCGCGAGGATTGGGTGCAGGCGATGGTGATGGCAAATATCGGATTTGCGTTCATGCCGGAATTTTCGGTTACTCATCCGGACAGCGTGCGCCGGCCGCTGGTCGAACCGGCGGTCAAGCGGACCATCAGCCTCATCACCGTGCCCGGCCGCAAGCACTCGCCGGCGGTGACGGCGTTTCTCCGCACAGTGCGGGCGCATAAATGGCCGTGACCGGCCGGGCTTACCGCTGCAGCAGCGTGACCGTGCCAAGACCGCCGTCGGCGCAGATGCTGACGATGGCACGGCTGCCCTGAGGAAATGCGGCGAGCTCCTTGACGGCCTGGCTTAAAATGCGCGCTCCCGTCGCCGCGAACGGATGGCCGAGCGCAACGCTACCGCCGTTCGGGTTCATCCGCTCGTGTGGAAAGCTGCCGAACGTGTGTTCGACGCCAGCCTTAGCGCGGACAAACTCCTTATCCTGAAGTCCCTTGATGTGGCAGGCGACCTGCGCCGCGAAGGCCTCGTGGATTTCCCAAAGCGCGATGTCGTCGAATTTGAGTCCGTTGCGCGCCAGCAATCGCGGAATGGCGGTGACCGGCGCCATGAGCAAGCCCTCATGGAAGATATCGACGGCCGCCATTTCGAAATCGATGAGACGCACGCGCGGCGTCTGCGCTGGCAATCGGCCAAGCCCTTCGTCGGTCGCAACCCAGACGGCGGCAGCGCCGTCGGTCAGGGGCGAACTGTTTCCCGCCGTGAGCGTGCCGCGTCCGCTGGTGCGATCGAACGCCGGTTTCAGCTTGGCGAGCTTCGCCAGCGATGTGTCGCGGCGCGGGAAATGATCTTTATCGACGCCGTCGAGTGGAACGATCAGATCTTTGAAGAAACCACGATCCTGCGCGGCGATCGCCCGTTGATGGCTTTCAAGCGCCAGCTCGTCTTGCTCCTCGCGGCTGATGTTCCAATCCTTCGCCATATCTTCGGTGTGTTCGCCCATACTGCGGCCGGTCACACGGTTCTTCACTTCCGGCACGTAGAGCCGGATATCGGATGGCCGCAGGCGGCGCAGAATACGGAGGCGATCCGCCGTGCTGCGCGCCTGAAAGACACGGCGCAGCCAAACCGACAAATTCTGTCCCAAGCCGATCTGCGCGTGGGTCATGCTTTCGACGCCGCCGACCACGGCCAGAGCCGCGCGACGCTGACCGAGCATGCCGGCCGCCTCGAAGACGCCGACCATGCTGGTCGAACACTGCATGATGGTTGTGAATGTCGGTACCCGGGGATCGAGCTTGCTGTCGAGCCACACTTCGCGTGCCAGGTTGGCATAGGCCAGATTGCCGACGACAGCGCCCCACGCCCCGAAGTCGATCCGCCCATTGACCTGTTGCGCCATCGCCTGGACAACGGGCACCGACAAGCTGAGTGAATCGCGATCGGCGAACGGCCCGTCGACGTTGACAAACGGCGTGCGCAGGCCGGCTGCCAACCACACCGCTGATTTATCGTTGCTCGGCATCAGCCAGTGGCCTTCGCGCTCGCGTCATCGGTCGCCTTGTCCGAGACGCCGGCCTCCGCGAACGTCGCCATGCCGGTGTGGCAGGCGAGTGCCGCGCGCAGGATCAGCAAGGCCACCGCCGCACCGGACGCTTCGCCGAGCCGCATGTCGAGATCGACGAGCGGCTTCAATTCCAGTTCTTCGAGCAAGGTGCGATGCGCGGCTTCCGCCGAAACGTGGCCAGCCATCGCATGCGCAAGTGTGTCGGCGCGCAGCCTCGCGAGTGGCGCGACTGCAGCGGTGCAGACGAAACCGTCGAGCAGCACCGGAATGCTTTTGTGCCGCGCCGCCAATACCGCGCCGAGAATGGCGGCCAGCTCGCGGCCGCCGAGCGCGGCGGCGACTTTGAGCGGATCGTGCAACAGCCCGGCGTGAACGGCGAGCGCGCGGTCGATGACGGCGCGCTTACCCGTCAATCCCTCGTCGTCGACACCGGTGCCGCGACCGGCCCAGCGCGCGCCGCCGCCGCCGAACAACGCCGCCGCAATGGCCGAGGCCGCCGTGGTATTGCCGATGCCCATTTCGCCAACGCAGATCAGATCGCACTGCGACGATACGGCCTGGTAGCCGGCCGCAACCGCCCCGAGAAACTCCGGCTCGGCCATCGCCGGCCGTTCCGTGAAATCCGCAGTCGGCGAGTCAAGCGAAAGCGGAATGACGCGCAGCGTCGCGCCCGCAGTGCGGGCAAGCTGATTGATGGCGGCCCCGCCTGCGGCAAAATTCGCCACCATCTGCGCCGTCACTTCAGCCGGATAAGCCGACACGCCATGCTTGGTCACACCGTGATTGCCGGCGAATACCAGAATTTCGACCTGGTGCAATCGCGGCGGCGCAAACCCCTGCCAATGCGCCAGCCAGACGACCAGCTCTTCGAGGCGACCGAGGCTGCGCGGCGGCTTGGTCAGCATGGCTTCGCGCTGCGAAACCGCCGCACTTGCCGCCGGATGCCCGCTCGGCAGGTCAAGACAGAGCGCACGCAAGTCGGAAAACGCGGTAAAATTCGGCATCGCTATTTGCATCCGTGCAGCGCCACGCGCCGGCACACGTGTAGCAAATTCGCAGTGGCGCAGCCATAACCGGATCGCGCCGGGCCGAGGGCAACCAATGACGATCGATCAGAATTGGCTCAAAGACCGCTCCGACGATCTCAAGGCGAGCTTGCTGTTTTTGACGCGGCTGCCGCTGGCGCAGCCTGCCGTCAGCGGCGCCGCCGTCGCGCGAGCGGTCTGGGCGTTTCCGATTGCCGGCGTTGTCGTCGGCATCATCGGTGCCTTGGTCTACCTGGTCGCACACCGCGCATTGCCGTCTTGGCCGGCCGCAGCGCTCAGCGTTGCAGCGACGATGGCCGTCACCGGTTGCCTGCATGAGGACGGGCTTGCCGATACCACGGACGGTTTTGGCGGCGGCAAGACGCGCGAGCAAAAACTCGCCATCATGCGCGACAGCCGGATCGGCGCTTTCGGCGTCTGCGCGCTGGCGCTGTCAATTCTGCTGCGCGTCGGCGCGATCGCCAGTCTCGGCGCACCGGCTGCGGTCGTCACGGCCCTGATCGCAGCGCACGGCGTTGCTCGGGCGATATTGCCGGTCTTCATGTTCTTGCTGCCGCCGGCGCGCAGCGATGGACTTTCGTTCGCCGCCGGCAGCCCGGCACAAAACAGTGTCGCTGTCGCCGTCTTTCTAGGTCTCCTGATCCTCGCTTTTTGCTTGGGCCTGGCACTTGGAATCGTGGCGTTGATTTTGCTCGCGATCGTCATCGCGCTTTTGGCGTGGCTGAGCGTCGCACAAATCGAGGGCCAAACCGGCGACGTGCTGGGTGCAGTCGAGCAGGTCGGCGAAATCGTCGTTCTCCTTGTCGCGTTGGGCTGACCCGGAAGATTGTGCAATGCACAAGATTTGCGCAGATTGCGCTTAGAACATGCAATCTCGGTAACATCGATCCTATCATAATATATTGAATTATTTTAAGTTTCTCAGATTCCGGCGATGGCATGAAGCTTGAACTTGGCAATCATGCCGGAGCCATGACCCACAATCTGCCACCCGCCAAATTGTCGCTGCTGCCGGACACGGCGCCGTTCACCCCCGAGCAACGCGCCTGGCTCGACGGTTTCTTCGTCGCCGCGCTCGGCCTTAACGACGACGGCATCGCGGCGCCAGCACCGCAACAGGGCACAGCCTTGATGGCCGCAATGGCCGCCGACGCAGACGACGGCGCGCCCTGGCACGATCAAACAATGCCGCTTGCCGACCGACTGAAGCTCGCCGCGGGCCGGCCGCTGCGCCGGCGCATGATGGCGGCGATGGGGCAACAGGATTGCGGCCAATGCGGCTACAATTGTCAGGACTACGCCGACGCCATCTTTTCCAAGAAAGAGGGGAAACTGAATCTGTGCGTGCCAGGTGGCAAGGACACATTTCGCACATTGAAATCGCTGTTCGACGAAATGACCGAGGTCGCCCCGGCCTTGGTGCCGGCAGCGACGACGCAGCATCGCGCTCCTGCGGTAAAAGCCACTGCGGCGGGCCGCTCGCGCAACAGCCCGGTCGAGGCGGTGTTGGTCTCGCGCACGCGCCTCAACAAGCCAAGCTCGGCCAAGCACACCTGGCACATCGAGTTCGACATCTCGTCATGCGGACTTGATTACGTGGTCGGCGATTGCTTCGGCATTTTTCCCACCAATCCTCCCGATCTCGCCGATGCGGTGATCGAGGCGCTCGGCATGCCTGCCGATTTTCCAATCGGCGAACGGACGCTGCGGCAGGAACTCATCGACAGCGTCTCGCTCGGCGCGGCGCCCGATATGCTGTTCGAGCTATTTTCTTATATTACCGGCGGCGAACGGCGACAGAAGGCGAAAGCGCTCGCCGCAGGCGCCGACCCGGACGGCGACGCCGCGGACCTTGACGTGTTGGCGGCCATCGAAAAATTCGATGGCGTGCGGCCCGATCCGGAGGCCTTCGTCGAAGCGCTCGATCCGCTGCAACCGCGGCTGTATTCGATCTCCTCGTCGCTCAAGAGCAATCCGGGGCGTGTCGCGCTCACGGTCGATGCGGTACGTTACCAGGTCGGCAAGCGCACGCGTCTTGGCGTCGCCTCCACCTTCCTCGGCGAACGCGTCGCGCCCGGCCAACGCGTCAAAGTCTACGTGCAGCGCGCCCAGCAATTCGGCCTGCCGGACGATCCGACGGCGCCGATCATCATGATCGGGCCCGGCACCGGGGTCGCGCCGTTTCGCGCCTTCCTCCACGAACGCATGGCGACCAAGGCGCCTGGGCGCAACTGGCTGTTCTTCGGCCACCAACATCGCGACTACGATTTCTTCTACGAAGACGAATTTGCCGGGATGCGGGCGGCCCGCGTGCTGTCGCGGCTGTCGCTGGCCTGGTCGCGCGATGACGAGAAAAAATTTTACGTGCAGCATCGCATGCGCGAGGTCGGCCGCGATTTATGGGCGTGGCTCGCTGACGGCGCCTACATCTATGTCTGCGGCGACGCCACGCACATGGCGAAGGACGTGGAGCGGGCCCTGGTCGATATCGTCGCCCAATACGGAGCGCGCTCGGCCGACGAGGCGATCGCATTCGTCGTCGAACTGAAGAAGCGCGGCCGCTACCAGCAGGACGTCTATTAGAGCCTTTTCGGTTTTGATAGAATCAAAACCGGGCTCTGGCATTTTGATTGAGCATGATCTTTTCCGAAAACCGGGTTCCACCCTCGGATCAAGTCCGAGGGCAGGCTTTTTCGGGATCATGCTCTAATGCATCCTGCCACGCGTTTCCCTGGCGCGGCGCAGCACGAAATGATGCGCTCCAGACCGGGGATCGTCAAAGGCTCTGAACTTGCGGCGATCCCGGATCAGCGGCGCACCGTTTCACGCCCGCCGCATCCGGGAACCGTGTCATGCCGCCAACTGCTCAGGACCGAGCGGCAGCTTGATCGGCTGCTTGAGCTTCGCCGACAGATCGAGCGCCTTGG